>NZ_JBHSIR010000049.1:0-139774 GCF_042653605.1 Pseudonocardia sp. GCM10023141 | reverse complement strand
ACCGAGGCCGCCCGCCGGTTAGCAGAAGACCTCACGGACTGATCACCCAGGTTCGACAACACCCTCTGAGCGCAGGAGTCCCCATGACGAGCACGAGCACCGACCACCATCACGACGAGTACGACCCGGAGGTGGGCTTCCACCCCTCGTGCGTCTCCGACCAGGAGCGGCCGACGTTCGACGCGGAGTGGCAGCGCCGGGCGTTCGGCCTGGCCGTGGCGCTCTCGGAGTTCGGCCACTACCCGTGGGAGGCCTTCCAGCAGGAGCTGATCGGCGCGATCGGCAGCTGGCAGGACGCGCCCGGCGATGCCAGGGGACGCTGGGAGTACTACGAGCACTGGGTCGCCGCACTCGACGCCGTCGTGGCGAGGAACGGCCTGCTGGTGGACGGCTACGTGAACCCCGAGGACCGCGAGGGCGGCGTCCAGCACGCCGGCTGAGCCCGCCGGACCCCCACGGCGCCCGGGCCCGCCGTGGGAAACACTCACGACGGCTGTGGGGTGACCCGGATGTGCCGGCCGGTCGCGCGCGGCAGGCTCCTGATCATGATGCGTCGACTGATCACCCTGCTCTGCGCGACCGCGGCCGTGCTGATCATGGCCCCGGCGGCGTCGGCCGCGGCGGAGACAGCCGCGGTCGACGAGACCAACGGCGGCTTCTACTGCAGCGCGGCCACCACGTCGGTGCCGTGTCGGCCGTGCCGCCCCGACAAGGGGGAACCGGACTGCCGGCCGCAGACCTTCATCAGGGCGGTCCGCACGACGGTCTTCGCCAGCATCGACAACCAGGCTGCGGGCGGTGAGGTCTGCCGGCTCCACGTGGACCGGATGGGCTACTTCCCCGACGTGGTGTTCCCCGCGGGCGACTACGGCGCGCGCAAGATGGGGACGGTGCCGGCCAACACGGTCTTCACGATCAACTGCATGCGCCGCGCCGCATCGGGTGACGCCGTGATCGGGGGCTACATCGGAACGGGCGACTGAGCGGCGCCCGCCCCGACGTCGCTCAGAGGATGTAGAGCATCTCCTGGTAGGACGGCAGCGGCCAGAGATCGTCGGCGACGACGCCCTCGAGCTGGTCGGCAGCGGCGCGCACCGCCGCCATCGCCGGCAGCAGGGCGTCGCGCGCGTGCTCCGCCGCCGTCAGTGCCGACTCGCCGGGCTCGCCGCCCAACGCCTTGCGCAGCTCGGCGAGGCCCGCCCGCAGTGCGGTGAGCGGGGTCGTGGCCTCCAGCAGGACGGACGGGTCCGACTCGACGCCCGCCGCGCTGAGCGCCCCGACGTTGAGCGCGATCTCGGTCTGGTGCCGGACCGCTGCCGGCAGGATCTGGGTCGAGCCGATCTCGAGCGTCAGCCTTGCCTCGACACCGATGGTCAGCGCGTACTGCTCCAGCCCGATCTCGTAGCGGCTGTGCATCTCCCGGTGGTTGAACACCCTGTACTTCTCGAACAGCTCCATGGCGGGCTCGGTGACGAGCTCAGGCAGCGCGTCGAGCGTCGTGCGCAGGTTCGGCAGCCCGCGGGCGGCGGCCTCGGTCTGCCACATGTCGGAGTAGCCGTCGCCGTTGAACACCACCGCCCCGTGCTCGGTGATGATCTCCGTGAGGAGGGTCTGCACCGCGGCGTCGAAGTCGGTGCCCGCCGCGACCGCGGCCTCGAGGACGTCGGCGCAGTGGTCGAGCGACTCCGCCATGATCGTGTTGAGCACGACCATCGGCGCGGCCACCGTCTGCAGCGAGCCCGGCGCGCGGAACTCGAACCGGTTGCCGGTGAAGGCGAACGGGCTGGTCCGGTTGCGGTCGCCGGGGTCGGTCGGCAGCGCGGGCAGGGTGTCGACGCCGATCAGCATCGTGCCCTTGCTCTTCGACGACGTGGCAGCGCCCTTGGCGATCTGTTCGAACACGTCGGCGAGCTGGTCGCCGAGGAAGATCGAGATGATGGCGGGGGGTGCCTCGTTGGCGCCGAGCCGGTGGTCGTTGGTGGCCGAGGCGACGGAGGCGCGCAGCAGTCCGGCGTTGCGGTGCACCGCGCGGATCACGGCGGCGCAGAACACCAGGAACTGCGCGTTCTCGTGCGGGGTGTCGCCGGGCACGAAGAGGCTGCCCACATCGTTGTTGCCCAGCGAGAAGTTGACGTGCTTGCCCGAGCCGTTGACGCCGTCGAACGGCTTCTCGTGGAACAGGCACTCCATGCCGTGCTTCTTCGCGATGGTCTTGAACGTGGTCATCAGCAGCTGCTGGTGGTCGGACGCGACGTTGGCGCGCTCGAACATCGGCGCCACCTCGAACTGTCCCGGCGCGACCTCGTTGTGGCGGGTCTTGGCCGGAATGCCCAGCTTGAACAGCTCCCGCTCGGTGTCCATCATGAACCCGAGCACCCGCTCGGGGATCGCACCGAAGTAGTGGTCGTCGAACTCCTGCCCCTTGGGCGGCTTGGCGCCGAAGAGCGTGCGCCCGGCGTTGAGCAGATCGGGGCGGGCCAGGAAGAAGTGCCGGTCGACGAGGAAGTACTCCTGCTCGGGCCCGCAGAACGACACGATGTGGTCGAGCTGCTCGTGCCCGAACAGCGCCAGTATCCGCTTGGCGTGGATGCCCATCGCCTGCTGCGAGCGCAGCAGCGGCGTCTTGTGGTCGAGCGCCTCACCTGTCATCGACACGAAGACCGTCGGGATGCAGAGCGTGTTGCCGTTGGGGTTCTCCAGCACGTACGCAGGGCTCGTCACGTCCCAGCCGGTGTAGCCACGGGCCTCGAACGTGTTGCGCAGCCCGCCGCTGGGGAAGCTGGACGCATCCGGCTCGCCCTGGATGAGCGTCTTGCCCGCGAACTCGGCGAGCGCTGATCCGTCGGAGACGGGTTCGAGGAAGCTGTCGTGCTTCTCGGCGGTGAGCCCGGTGAGCGGGTAGAAGACGTGCGCGTAGTGCGTGGCGCCCTTCTCCAGCGCCCAGTCCTTCATGGCCGACGCGACGGCGTCGGCGACGACGGGGTCGAGCTTCGCGCCGTGCTCGATGGTGGCGATCACGGACTTGAAGACCGACTTCGGCAGCCGCTTCTGCATCACGGCCTTGCTGAAGACGTTCGCGCCGAACACCTCACCCGGCATCTCGCCGTCGGTGAAGCTGACGGCCGGGGGCACGTACCCCTCGACGTTCGTGATCGCCTGCAGACGGGCTGTGTTTCCACTCATCGTGCGCACCTCTCGACCAGGCGTTGCCGCTCCGCACCACGTTCGGGGGAGCCCGACCGGCGGACCCTACGAAGCCGCTGTGGCGGTGGGGTTTCGGACGCGTGACCGCTGGGGTCCGCCGTTGCGGGTGCCGGAGCGGCGGCGCCGAACGGCGGATCCAGGAGCGCCGTTCGGTGGCCGCGGCGAGCCGTGCCGACAGTTACACAGTTGAAACTGGACAGTTTTAACTGTAGAAATTATGGTGATGGACGTGGAAGAGAACGCTGTCGCACCGTCGGCCGTCCGGGCCGCGAGTGACGTGCGCGCGACGTTCAGCAGGCTGCGCCGCCGGCTGCGCGAGGTCGACGTGGGCCGCGGTCTCACGCCCTCGCAGACCGCGGCGCTGAGCCGGCTGAGCCGGGAGGGCCCGTTCTCCACCAGCGGGTTGGCGGCCGCGGAGCGGGTGCGCCCGCAGTCGATGGCCACCACGCTCGCCGCGCTGGAGCAGCAGGGCCTGCTCGAGCGCCGCCCCGACCCCGACGACGGCCGCAGGCAGATCGTCACGCTGACGATCGCAGGCCGCCAGCGGGCCGAGGGTGACCGGCAGGCCCGCGCCGAATGGCTGGCCACAGCACTGCAGGAGCGCTACACCGAGGACGAGCGGCAGACCGTGATCGCGGCGATGGCCCTGCTGGAACGGCTGGGCCAGTCGTGACGTCGGTGCGGTCTCGCCTGCGCCCGGGGCACGGGGGCGATCGGGCGACCGGCTTCGACCGGCGGCTGATCGCGCCGATGGTGATCGGGTCGATCCTCAACCCGATCAACTCGTCGATGATCGCGGTGGCGCTGCTCCCGATCGGGATCGCGCTGGGCGCGCCGCCCTCGGAGACGGCATGGCTCGTGTCGGGCCTGTACCTGGCCACCGCCATCGGCCAGCCGGTCGTGGGGCGGCTCGTCGACATCTACGGGCCCCGCCCGCTGTACCTGACGGGCGCGGTGCTGGTCGGGATCGCCGGGCTCCTCGGCGTGCTCGCCCCGAACCTCTGGGTGCTGGTGGCGGCCCGGGTGCTGCTCGGCTTCGGCACCTGCGCCGGTTACCCGGCGGCGATGTCGCTGATCCGCAGCGAGGCCACCCGCACCGGCGTCGACAGCCCCAGCGGCATCCTCACCGTGCTCGCCGTCTCCACGCAGACGATCGCCGTGCTCGGACCGACGCTGGGCGGGCTGCTGATCGGCGTCGGCGGCTGGCGGGCCACCCTCGCCGTCAACCTCCCGCTGGCGGTGATCTGCCTGGTACTGGGCGCGCTGCTGCTGCCGAGGTCCCCGCGCCGCGACCGCACCGCCGGGCTGGTGAGCACGGTCGACCCGGCCGGCATCGTGCTGTTCGCCGCGATGCTCGTGGCCCTGCTCCTGTTCCTGATGAACCCGCAGCTCGGCGACAGCTACCTGCTGGTGATCGTCATCGTGGCCGGGGGCGGGCTGGCCTGGTGGGAGCTGCGGGCGGCCACCCCGTTCCTCGACCTGCGGGTACTCGCGGGCAACGTGCCACTGCTGCTGACCTACGCCCGCACCCTGCTCGCGTACGTCGTGTCGTACGCGTTCCTCTACGGCTACACCCAGTGGCTCGAGGAGGGCCGCGGGCTCACCCCGCCGCAGGCCGGCCTGATCCTCCTGCCGGTGTTCGCAGGCGGGGTGCTCGTATCCACCCTCACCGGAGGTCGCCCCGCGATCCGGACCAAGCTCATCGTCGGTGCGGTGGTGCAGCTCGTGGCCTGCGTGATGCTGCTGCTGCTCGGCGCCGGCAGCGCGATCTGGCTGCTGATCGCGCTCTCGCTGCTGCTCGGCATCCCGCAGGGTCTCATCGGCCTGGCCGTCCAGAACGCGGTCTACCAGCAGGCCGACCCGGCCCGGACGGGCTCCTCGGCCGGGCTCCTGCGCACCTTCCTCTACCTCGGCGCGATCGTCGCGGCCGCCGCCAACGGCAGCTTCCTGCGCGACGGCGCCAGCACGGCGGGCCTGCACGGCCTCGCGATCTTCATGGTCGCCGTCGCGGTCGCCTTCCTGGCGATCACCGTCGCCGACCGGGGGCTGCGCCGCGTCAGCGCGGCATCGCCCGACCACTGATCCCCACCCCGTCAGGAGAGATCGATGGCCCTCACCGCACTCGACGAGCGCACCGCGCTCGTGATCATCGACATGCAGAACGGCGTCGTCGGCGCGGCCACCACACCCCACACCGGTGGTGAGGTGCTGGCCAGGGCGGTGGCGCTCGCCGAGGCGTTCCGCGCGCACGACGCCCCGGTGGTGCTGGTGCGCGTCTCGCTCGCCGCCGACGGCGCCGACGCCGTGCCGGGCCGCACCGAGGCATCCCGTCCGGCCGCGACGCCGCCGCCGGGCTGGGACGCGATCGTCGACGAGCTGGCCGGGCATCCCGGCGACATCACGGTGACCAAGCGCAACTGGGGCGCCTTCCACGGCACGGACCTCGACCTGCACCTGCGGCGGCGCGGCATCACGCAGATCGTGCTGGCGGGAGTGGCCACCAGCATCGGCGTGGAGTCGACGGCCCGCGCGGCCCACGAGCACGGCTACCACGTCACGCTGGCCGTCGACGCCATGGCCGACCGGGACGCCGACGCGCACCGCAACAGCGTCGAGCGGATCTTCCCGCGGCTGGGGGAGACCGGCAGCACGGCGGAGGTCATCGCGCTGCTGGAGAAGACACTCGGCTGATCGGGCCGGCTCAGGCGGGCACCCGGTGATCGGCGAGCCCGACGCCGTCGAGGACCGCGGCGTCGAGCTCGCCGGGAACCAGCTCGAACAGCGCCGCGTACTGCGCGAGCACGGCGGCTTCCACCTGTTCGACCGGGTGGCCGATCGCGCCGACGGAGCCGCTGTCGAAGGGCATGTCGAGGTGGCGGTAGATGTCGGTCAGCAGCGGCGCGAGCACCGCGGCGTCGTCGAGGACCGCCACGGCGCTGAACAGCCAGGCGCCCTTCACGACGCGCTGCGCGGTGCCCACGAGCTTCGCGGTGCCGCCGGCGTTGACGCTGTGGGCGCCGGGGCAGTACTCGCCGGGCACCTCGCCGACACGCGCGTCGATGCCGAGGGTCTGCAGCGCCGCGGCCCACAGCGCGCCGAAGTCGCGGAAGCGCGCGTCCAGCCCGGACAGGGCGTCGGCGTCGGTGCTGATGTGGTCGAGCACGAGCGCGCACCCGGTGAACGCGACGGCCCGGCCGCCGGGGGCCCGCACGACCGGCTCGAAGCCGGCACTGCGGGCGGCCTGCGCCGCTGCCGGGAACCCCGGCGCGAGCGTGTCGCGGCGGCTGAACGCGACGGTCGGTCGGGCCGGGCGCGAGACGCGCAGCACGGCGGCGGGGCCCTCGCGTCCGGCGCACCGCAACAGGTGACCGGCCAGCGCGACGTCGAACGCGGGGCCACTGCCCGGCACGGACCCACGGATCAGCAGCACCCGGCGACACTCTCACGCGCCACCGAGGTCGACGTCGCACGCCCTCGCAGGTCGTCGCACACGCCCCACCCTGTGCGACGACGGGGAAACTGCTGCGACGTCGCGGTGGGTGTGCGAGGTCGGGGCGGCTGCGCGCGGTGGGGTCGTCGCGGCGCGGAGCGTAAGTTGGAGGGCGTGATCAAGTCCTCGCGCAGTGCGGCAGAGCTCATCGTCGAATGCCTGGAGAACGAGGGCGTCACGCACGTCTTCGGCATCCCCGGCGAGGAGAACATCCGCCTCGTCGACGCGCTGTCGCGCTCGTCGATCGAGTACGTGCTCACCCGCCACGAGCAGGGCGCGGCGTTCATGGCGGAGACCTACGGGCGGCTCACCGGCAAGGCGGGCGTCTGCTCGGCGACGCTGGGCCCCGGCGCGATCAACCTGCTGCTGGGTGTCGCCGACGCCACCACCAACTCGACGCCGGTGGTCGCGCTCTCGGCCCAGGTCGGCATGCACCGCCGGTACAAGGAGTCGCACCAGAGCGTCGACCTCGTGTCGATGTTCGCGCCCGCCACCAAGTGGTCCGACCTCGTCGCCACCCCCGGCGCGGTTCCGGAGATGGTGCGCAAGGCGTTCAAGCTCGCACAGACCGAGCGCCCCGGCGCCGTCTACCTCGCCGTGCCCGAGGACGTCGAGGAGGCCGACGCGCCGGAGTCGCTGCGGCCGCTGCCGATCAACGTGCCCCGCGCCGAGGAGCCGTCCCGCGGCCAGTTGGAGCGCGCGGCAGCCATCCTGTCCGCCGCGCGCAACCCGGTGGTGCTCGCCGGGCACGGAGCCGCCCGTGCCGAGGCCGGCGACGCCGTGCGCCGGTTCGCCGAGGCGCTCGGCCTGCCGGTCGCCACCACGTTCCACGGCAAGGGAGTGCTCCCCGACGACCACCCGCTCGCGCTCGGCGCCGTCGGGTTCATGAGCCGCGACTACGTCAACTTCGGCTTCGACGGGGCCGACGTGATCGTCGCGATCGGCTACGAGCTGCAGGAGTTCGACCCGGTCCGGATCAACCCGACCGGCGAGAAGAAGATCATCCACGTCCACCGCTTCCCGGCGGAGGTCGACGCGCACTACGACGTGAGCGTCGGGCTGAACTCCGACATCGGCCGCAGCCTCGACGCGCTGGCGCCGATGGTCACCCGCGCACCGCAGCCGCCTGCCGGGGGAGAGCGCATCCGCGAGCTGATCGGTGCCGAGCTGGAGCGCGGCCGCGAGGACGACCGGTTCCCGCTGGCCCCGGCCCGGATCGTCGCCGACACCCGGGCCGCGCTGGGCCGCGACGACATCGTCCTTGTCGACACCGGCGCGCTGAAGATGTGGATGGCCCGGCTCTACCCGACGTACGCGCCCAACACCTGCGTCATCGCCAACGGCCTGTCCACGATGGCCTGGACGGTGCCCGGGGCGATCGGGGCGAAGATCGCCCGGCCGGACGCGAAGGTGCTCGTGGCCACGGGCGACGGGGCGTTCCTCATGAACTCCCAGGAGATCGAGACGGCGCTGCGGCTGCGGCTGTCGATGGTGATCCTGATCTGGGTCGACGACGCGTACGGGCTGATCAGCTGGAAGATGGATCTGGAGATCGGCCACAACGTCGACACGCGGTTCGGCAATCCGGACTTCGTGCGGTACGCGGAGAGCTTCGGGGCCACCGGCTACCGCATCGGTGCCGCCGAGGAGCTGCTGCCGACGCTGCAGGCGGCGCTGGCGGCCGACACCGTCTCGGTGATCGCGTGCCCGGTGGACTACACCGCCAACCTCGAGCTGATCACGTCGCTGGGGAGTCTGGACGAGAACCTGTCCTGAGCCGATGCCTGGCGGTCGGGCTGCGTGCCCGGCGCCAGGATCGCGCGGTGCAGCCGCTGCAGCGGCGCCGACGGCTCGATGCCGAGCTCGCTGACCAGCGCGGACCGCAGCCTGCGGAACGCGTCGAGTGCCTGTGTCGGGCGACCCGCCCGCGACAGCGCGGTGATGTGCAGCGCGCTGAGGTTCTCGTGCAACGGGTGGCGGTGGCTGAGCTGGGCGAGCTCGCCCAGCACGGCGAGGTGGCGGCCGCGGTGCAGCTCCGCGGCGATCCGGGACTCCATCGCCGCGAGCCTGCTCTCCTCCAGGCGCGTCACCTCGACGCCCAGCGTCGGCCCGGCAGGCACGTCGACGAGCGCGGGGCCGTACCACTCGGCCAGCGCCGCGCCGAGCAGGCGGACGGCCCCGTCGTGGTCGCCCGCGTCGGCGGCGTGCTGGCCGTCGCGGGCGAGCCGCTGGTAGCGCAGGGCGTCGACGTCAACGGCCGCGACGTCGAGGCGGTAGCCCCCGAACGCCGTGACCAGCACGGCACCGGCGTCCCCGCCGGGTAGTGCGGCCGCCATCCGTCTTCGCAGCTGCAGGACGTAGGTCTGCAGCGTGGTCCGGGCGCTACGGGGTGGTCGCTCGGCCCAGAGCTCATCGATCAGGGCATCGGCCGACACCACCCGGCCGGCGTGCAGCGCGAGCATCGCGAGCACCTGCCGCGGCTTCGCGGCCGTCGGCGCGACCGGGCGGCCGTTCAGCGCGGCCGTGAACGGGCCCAGGATCGTGATCTTCATCGGTTGGTCTCCTGACATCGGGTGTGATGTCGAGTCCACCGCAGCGCCTGCGGCGGGGGTAGTGCGGCGCACATCGGCTGGATGTGAGGAATTCACATCGGCGCTCCACCGGGCCTCGAGCGGCGATCCGTACTCCTTGTGACGTCACCGGCAACCGGGGGCCGGGAGCGAGGGGTGCGCACATGAACGGTGTGACGAACGGCGGAGCGCACCGCCTCTCGGGGCGCCCGCTGTGGTCCCTCGCCGAGGACGCCCGGGTCGACGACGACCCCCTGACGGTGCGCGGCCGGTGGGGAGCGGTCCCGATCGCGGATCCCCGACCGCCGGTGCGGGAGGCACTGCGCCGCATGAGCCTGGGCCCGGTGGCGCTGGAGAACATCGCGCTGCTGCGCCACGGGTACGCCCGGCGCCGCTTCGAGGCGACGCTGCAGCGCCTCGGCGGGTACGTCGTGCCGTCGCTGGGCGGCGCGGACGGGATCGGCCCGGTGCTGTCGGTGATCGCGGTCGTGCCCGATGCCGTGTTCGTGCCGCCACCGATCGCGCGGGCGGCCGTGGTCGCCCTGCGTCGGGGATGCCTGTTCGACAGGCGAGCCGACGAGTGCGTGCTGACCTGCCCCGGCCGGGCGTACCAGGTGGTGCTGCACCGGCCGGCCGCGGTTGCCGTGGTCGGTGCGCTGGGGTCGGGTCCGCGCCCCATCGGGGAGATCGCCGCGGCTGCGGACGTCGACCCGCGCGATGCCGCCGACGTCGCCGCCTACCTGTGCGGTGCCGGCGTGGCGGTGCTGGGAGAAGCCAACCTCGAAGTGCTCAGTCCATGAGCACTTCGAGGCGAAGGATAGCTGTAGGACACCGAGGAGAGGAACGACCGATGTTGCGAGGATTCGCCACCGTCAACTTCTACGCCGACGATCTCGAGGAGGCGGGGCGCTGGTACCACGAGGCGACGGGCGTCGAGCCCTACTTCCGCGTCTACGCCTGTGGCGGCTGCGGGAACCGGTCGCGGGAGGCGCGCTGCGCCGACTGCGACGCCGACACGATGCTGGGCTACCTCGAGCTGCGCATCGGTGACTACGAGCACGAGCTGGGCTTCGTCAACCGGATGTGGGCGCCCCCGCAGCCCGACGGTCCCGGCGGCGCCATCGTGTACTGGCACGTGGACAACCTGCAGGAGACGCTCGACCACCTCGAGTCGCTCGGCGCGAAGCCCCACGCGCCGATCACCGAGCACGGTCCCGGGTTCGTCACCGCGTCGGTCGTCGACCCGTTCGGCAACGTGCTCGGCATCATGTACAACGCGCACTACCTGTCGATCCTCGCCCGCGAGGACGCCTGACGCCGGGACCGGCCGCGCTCGCCACGGCGGGCGCGGCCACGGGCACCGGTGATCAGGCCTGGTAGCTTGGCTGGTCAGTCCGGTGCGCCGCTCGGCGCCGTCCGAAGGAGTGGACGTGGCCGGCCGCGGGGCAGGGTGGTCCGACGGGACCGGTGCGCCGTTCGCGCCCGATGTCGTGAGCTGGCTGGTGCGGGTTGTGCTCGGCGTCATCTTCGTCGCCTTCGCCATCGACGCGGTCGGCTACGTCGTGGCGGCCGATCCGCCGGGCATCCTGGTGGCAGGCGCGGTGGCGTGCCTGATCGCCATGCTCGCGGTGCAGCTCCACCTCGCCGATCCGCGCACCGAACCGTGGTCACGACCCGCCCGCGTGGCGGTCGCGGTGCAGCTCGGTCTCGTCTTCCTGCCGATGACCGTCGTCGGCGAGGCCTGGACCGGCCTGATCGGATTCGCGGCGGGCGGCGTTCTGCTGGTGCTGCCACCGGCGTTCGGGTGGTCGGGCTTCGCCGCGGTCACGGCGGCCGCGTGGGTCGCGCAGGCCCTGGTGAGCGGGCCGGTGCTGGAGAGCGTCTACATCGCGGCCAACACCGTGCTCATCGGGCTCGTCGTCTTCGGGCTGTCACGGCTGCGGTCACTCGTGGTCGCGTTGCACGCCACGCGGGCCGAGCTGGCCGATGCCGCGATCACCCGGCAGCGGCTGCTGTTCGCCGCCGAGGTGCGTGACCTGCTCGGGCGCCGCCTGTCCGCGATCACACTCAAGGCCGAGCTGGCCGGCAGGCTCGTCCCGGTGGCACCCGACGCCGCGCGCCGAGAGCAGTCGGAGATCATCACCATCGCCCGCGACGCGCTCACCGACGTGCGCACGATCGCGAGTGGCTACCGCGAGATCTCGCTCGACGAGGAACTCGCCTCGGTGCGCTCCGCGCTGGCCGCGGCCGGTGTCACCACGGTGGTGCGGCGCGCCACCGGCGAGCTCCCGCCCCGGATCGCCAGCGCGCTGGCCACCGCCGTCCGGGAGGGCGTCACCAACGTCCTGCGCCACAGCGCCGCGCGGCACTGCCGGATCGAGCTCGCGGCGGTCGGCGGGAGCGTCACCCTCGAGATCAGCAACGACGGCGTCACCGCGGCGCCTGCCGGTGATCAGCACGGCGACGGGCTCGACAACCTGACCCGGCGCGTCGAGGCACTCGGCGGCTCGGTGTACGCCGGCCCGAGCGCGGACGGGTACGCGCTGCGCGTGGAGCTGCCGCGGCCGGTCTCGCCCGCCGCCCCGGTCGTGGCCGCGCCGCGGCGCGCCGCGGCGGTGCCCGCACCCGCCACCGCGACGGCGATCGTCGCCGGTTTCGGCGCCGCGTACCTGGTGCTGCGGGCCGTGCTCGTGGTGGACGTGTTCGGCTCCGGCACCCGGCCGGACATCGCCGGTGCGGTGGTGGCGATCGGGTGCGCCGCCGCGTGCGTGCTGCTGCAGCTCGTCGTCATCGCCGCGCCGGCCGCGCCGCGCGCCCGGGCCGTGCTGCTCGTCCAGCTCGTGCTCGGCGTCGCGCCGGTGCTGCTGTTCCACGACGCCACGCTCGGCGCGCTCGGGCTGGTGGCCGGCACGGCACTGCTGGTGCTGCGGATCCGTCCGGGCCTGATCGCGTTCGGGGCGCTCGCGGTGGGCTCGGGGGTGCTCGGCGGCCTGTTCCTCGGCACCTGGCTCGGTATCGCCTACCCGGTGCTCTCCACGGTCAACGGCGGGCTCGAGTGGGCGACGCTGTTGCGGCTGCACGGCCTGGTCCGCAGCCTGCACGCCGCCCGCACGGAGCGTGCCTCGCTGGCCGTCACGCAGGAGCGGTTGCGCTTCGCCAGGGACCTGCACGACCTGCTCGGCTACAGCGTCTCGGCGATCGCGCTCAAGGCAGAGCTCTCCCAACGGCTCGTCGACCGGGATGCCGGCCGGGCGCGCAGCGAGCTCGCGGAGATCGCGACCGTCTCGCGGCAGGCGCTCGCCGACATCAGGGTGATCACTCGCGCCTCGCGCGTGCTCTTGCTCGACGACGAGGTCGCATCGGCCCGCACGCTGCTGACCGCGGCGGGCGTCACCGTCACCTCGCACATCGACGGTACGGGCCTGCCCGCCGACGTCCGGGGCGTCCTCGCGACGGTGCTGCGCGAGGGCGTCACCAACCTGTTGCGCCACAGCCGGGCCGAGCAGTGCGCGATCGTGGTGACCCGCACCGGCGCCACGGTGGTGCTCGAGATCGTCAACGACGGTGCGGTGGGCTCGACCGGCGGCGGCGGGGCCGGCATCCCCAACCTCACCGACCGCGTCGCCGAGGTCGGTGGTGTGCTGAGCGTGGAACCGGAGGCAGGCGGCGGGTTCCGGTTGCGCGCCGAGGTGCCGATCCGGGAGCTCCCGGACGGGAGCGGGGAAGGGGCCTGATGATCAGAGTCTTGATCGCCGAGGACATGCACATGGTCCGCGGCGCCCTCGTCGCGCTGCTCGGGCTGGAGCCGGAGATCGAGGTGGTGGCCGAGGTCGCCAGCGGCGATCGCATCGTGCCGATGTGTCACCTGCACCGGCCCGACGTCGCCGTGCTCGACATCGACATGCCGGTCATCGACGGGCTGACGGCGGCGAGCACGCTGCGCGTGGAGCTCCCGCAGATCCGAATACTCGTGCTGACCAGTCTCGGCAGGCCCGGCACGCTGCGCAGGGCGCTCGCGGTGCGCGTCGACGGGTTCCTGGCCAAGGACGCCCCGCCCGCCGAGCTGGCCGCGGCGATCCGCGACGTCGCGGCGGGCAAGCGGGTGGTGGACAGCCAGCTCGCGCTCGCCGCGCTGGACGGCGGGACCTGCCCGCTGACCGACCGCGAGCTCGCGGTGCTCAAGCTCGCCGCGGACGGCACCGACCCGGCCGACATCGCCGCGGCGCTGTTCCTGTCGGTCGGCACCGTCCGCAACTACCTGACCACGGTCATCAGCAAGCTCAACGCGCGCAACCGCGTCGACGCCATCCGGATCGCGAGCGACAGCGGGTGGCTCTGAGATCGGGGGCAGGTGGTGCGGCCGAGCCGGTCCCGGATCGCGTCGACGGGCAGGCGGTCCTCGGCGAGCGCGCGCCGGATCCGCGCGATGCCCCTGATGTCGGCCAGCGCGGTGGCGACGATGTCGACGCTGCTGTCCGGGTCGTCGACCCAGTCGACGGGCACCTCGGCGATGCGCAGGCCGCACCGCTGCGCGAGCACCAGCAGTTCGGTGTCGAAGAACCAACCGGTGTCCTCGACCAGCGGCAACAGCTGCGCGGCGACGTCAGCACGGATCGCCTTGAAGCCGCACTGGGCGTCGCGGAACCGGACGCGCAGCGCGCCGCGCAGGATGAGGTTGTAGCAGCGGGAGACGAACTCCCGCTTCGGGCCGCGCACCACCCGGGAGCCGTGCAGCAGCCTGCTGCCGATGGCCAGGTCGGAGTGGCCTGACACCAGCGGCGCGACGAGCGGGAACAGCGCGGCGAGGTCGGTCGACAGGTCGACGTCCATGTACACCAGCACCGGCGACGGCGAGGTCGTCCATGCCGCGGCCAGTGCGCGGCCGCGGCCCTTCTCCGGCAGCCGCCGGATGTGGACGCCGTCGAGCTCGGCGCCGAGGTTGTAGGCCACCTGCAGCGTGGCGTCGGTGCTGGCGTTGTCGACGATCGTGATCCGGAACGGGTACGGCAGCGCCGTCTCGAGGTGGTGGTGCAGCCGGCGCACGCAGGTCGGGAGCGCAGCCTCCTCGTTGTACACCGGGATCACGACGTCGAGCACCGGCTGCCCGTCGTCGACGACGACCGGGGCGCGTTCGCCGGCGGGCGCGGTCGGGGTGGGCCCGGCGGGTGCGGCCGGCTGAGCGAGCGTTGCGGTCATGGAGCCGAGATTCGGGCAGCCCGCTGTCGCGGCGATATGCGCTGGTTATGCCGATCCTGTGGGTCCGCAACCGCACAGCGCGTGCACAGGAAGGCCACAGAGAAGCGACAGCGGCCGCCAGCAACGTGGCTCGGGACCGGCCGTCGACGGCCGCCCTCCTCTCCCTGGAGCACCACTGTGAGCACTGCGACGCTCGCCCCGCCGCACCCGCCCGGATCCGAGCCCCGGCATCGACGGTCAGGTCCGGCCGGGCCGACCGGCCGGCTGGGTCGGCTGTGGCGCGGCCCCGCCGACGACGCCCCCTGGACCCGTCCTGCGCTGCTCGCGCTGCTGGCGGCCACCGCCGTGCTCTACCTGTGGAACCTGTCCGCATCGGGCTACGGCAACGACTTCTACGCGGCCTCGGTGCAGGCTGGCACGCAATCGCTGAAGGCGTGGCTGTTCGGCTCGCTCGACGCCGGCAACGCGCTGACCGTCGACAAGCCGCCCGCCGCGCTGTGGGTGATGACGGCCAGTGCCCGCATCTTCGGGTTCAGCTCGTGGAGCCTGCTCGTGCCGCAGGCGCTCGAGGGCGTGGCCGCCGTGGCGCTGCTGTTCGCCGCTGTGCGCCGCTGGGCCGGTGCGCCCGCCGGGCTGATCGCGGGGGCCGCGCTGGCGCTGACCCCGGCCGCTGTGCTGATGTTCCGGTTCGACAACCCCGACGCCCTGTTGACGCTGCTTCTGGTGGCGGGTGGCTACGCCGTCGTGCGGGCCGTCGATGCGGCGAGCGTGCGCGCGTCGACGTGGTGGCTGGTCGGGGCCGGAGCGCTGATCGGTTTCGGGTTCCTGACGAAGATGGGCCAGGCCCTGCTCGTGGTGCCCGCGTTCGGGCTGGTCTACCTGCTGGCCGGGCCGACGCGGCTGCGCACCCGGATCGGGCAGCTGCTCGGCGCGCTCGCGTCGATGATCGTGTCGGCAGGCTGGTTCATCGCGCTCGTGGAGCTGTGGCCCGCGGCCGACCGCCCCTACATCGGCGGGTCCACCACCAACTCACTGCTGGAGCTGGCGCTGGGCTACAACGGGATCGGCCGGTTGTTCGGCGGCTCGGGCAACGGCGGCGGTGGCGGTGCTACTGGTGGTGGCGGCAACACCGGCTTCGGTGGTGCCACCGGGCTGGCACGGCTGTTCACCGACGAGATCGGGCTGGAGATCTCCTGGCTGCTGCCCGCCGCCCTGATCCTGCTGGTGGCGGGGCTGTGGCTGACGCGCCGCGCGCCGGGTACCGACCGGGTGCGCGCGGCACTCGTGCTGTTCGGCGGCTGGACGCTCGTGACCGGGCTGGTGTTCAGCTTCATGAGCGGCACCATGCACCCGTACTACACGGTGGCGCTGGCACCCGGGATCGCCGGACTGGTCGGGGTCGGCACCGTGGCGCTCTGGCGCGCTCGCGACACCGTCGCGGCTCGCGGGGTTCTCGCGCTCGTGGTCGGGGTGACCGCGGCGTGGAACTTCGTGCTGCTCGCCGGGTCGACGGAGGCCTTCGCCTGGGTGCGCTGGGTCATCGTCGCGGCAGGCGTGCTCGGCGTCGCCGGCGTGCTCCTCGGTGCGACGCGGCTGCGGTCGGTCGCGCTGGCCGGCGTCGTCGCTGCCGTGCTGACCGGTCTGATCGGGACCAGCGCCTACGCCGTCACCACCGCGGCGACGCCCCACACCGGCAGCATCCCGTCGGTCGGCACGTCGGCGGGTGGGATGGGCGGCTTCGGCGGCCGGGGGATGGGCGGCCCCGGCGACGGCGGGGTGCGGCCCGACGGTGCGGCCCGCTTCGGCACGCCCCCGACGGGCGCGACCGCGGACGGTGCCACCGCCGACGGGGCTGCTACTGACGGGACGGCAGCCGGAGGTGCTCCGCAGGGCGGTGGCATGGGTGTGACGTCGAGCGCCGAGCTGACGGCGCTGCTCAAGAGCGCCGGCACCACCTGGTCGGCCGCGGTGTCGAGCTCGCAGACCGCGGCGACGATGGAGCTCGCCAGCGGTACCGCCGTGATGTCACTCGGCGGCTGGACGGGGTCGGACGCCACCGTCACGCTCGCGCAGTTCCAGGCCGACGTCGCGGCCGGGCTGATCCACTACTACGTGGCGGGCGGGCAGGGCGGTGGCCCCGGCGGTGGTGGCGGGGACACCGCCAGCACCAGCACGCAGATCGCCGAGTGGGTGCAGGCGAACTTCACCGCGACGACGGTGGGCGGCCAGACCGTCTACGACCTGACGGCCTGATCGGCGCGCGGCGCTCACTCCTCGGGGAACGAGCCCGCGACGCCGTCGGAGGGCCGCAACCGGTAGACGGCCAGTCGCATGCCGTAGTACTTCTCGGTCTCGCCCACCCAGGTCATGTCCAGCCGGCGCGCGGTGGCCTCGCCCCGCGCGTTGGCGGGACGGACCAGCGCGAAGACCTCGTCGACGTCCATGCCGAAGGCCCGCTGGATGACGTGGCGGGCCGCCTCCGTGGCGAAGCCGTTGCCCCAGTGCTCCGGGGCGATCTGGTAGCCGATCTCCACGTCCTGCTCCTCGACGGGCAGCAGGTGCAGGCTGACCCCGCCGACCAGCACGCCGGTGTCGGCGCGGGTGATGGCCCAGTGCCCCAGCCCGCCCTCACCGTCGGCGGTGTCGGCCACCCACTCCCGCAGCAGCTCGCGCATGGCGGGCTCGTCGGTGACGGTGTCGAGCGCCGGGGCGAGCCAGCGCGACACCTCGGTGTGGCCGTAGACCGACAGTGCCGCGCCCGCGTCGTCGTCGTCCCAGTCCCTGATGATCAAGCGTTCGGTACGGAGCAGCTCGGCCACCCCGCCAGGTATACCCGGCCGAGGTGATCGTGTCCTCCCCTGGCGTCGATCAGAGTGACTGCTTGTGCAACCAGTCCAGGGATGAGTCGGCGACCTCGCGCCATCCGGAGTCGATCGTCAGCGAGTGGGCGCGATCGGGGAACTCGAGGATGTCGGTGACGGCTGCCGAGTGGCGGTACTGCTTCAACGTGGCGCGGGTGATGGCCTCGGGCACCGTGTGGTCCTTGCCGCCGGTGATCAGCAGCAGCGGGCCGCGCACCTCGTTGGCGGTGTCGACCTTGGCGGGGGAGTGCGGGTTGAAGTTGGCCGCGGCCGCCTCGAACAGCGGCTTGCCCGGTGCGGGCATCGACCACCGGTCGTAGAGCTCCTGCGACTCCTGCTCGGTGATGGCGTTGCCGAAGCCGTAGCGGAATTGCTCCGCGGTCAACGAGACGGCGCGGTGGGCGTTGGCCGGGTTCTTGAACACCGGGAACGTGACGCGCAGCGAGGAGAGCGGCAGCGGCAGCACGCCCTTGATCTGCGCGGCGTCGACGGCGACGGTGGCGGCGGCCAGGTCCATGCCCAGCAGCTTCTGCGCGATCATGCCGCCGAAGCTGTGGCCCACGAGGATCGGCTTGCGGTCCATGGCGCCGATGATCCCGGCGTAGTGCTCGACGACGTCGTCGATGCCGTGGTTCGCGATCGCCTCCGGGTGGGCCCTGGCCTCCTCGACGGTGTCGGGGTCGCCCGGCCAACCCGGTGCCGAGGTGGAGTAGCCGGCCTGCTCGAACAGCTCCTGCCACGGCGCCCACGAGCTCGCGTGGAGGAACAGGCCGTGGATGAAGACGACGGGGGTCCTGTCGGGCATGCGGGCGTCCTCCGGGATCGGCGCGAAGCGGCAGAATGCGCTTGTGCCGGGTCCGCGTCCAGGTCAGTTCGGCCCGACGATGATGTTCCCGGTGCTCGTCTCGAGGTCGAGTGATCGCGGTGCCGCCGGGTTGGTGATCACCCTGACGTCGGCCTCGCCGGTGCAGGTGCGGGTCCGCACGGCGTAACCGGCGTCGGGCAGCCGGACGCTGACCGAACCGGTGCTGCTCTCGATCCGCACGGCGCGGGGTGCCGCGGTGAACGCGGCCGTGACCGGACCCGGTGCTGGTGTCGGCCGTGAATCGGGGCCCGTCGAGCCCGGTGGCCGTGACGTCGCCGAGCGAGGCGCGGACCGTGACGGGTACGCCGGCCGGCACCGTCACCGTCTCGTCGACGATGCAACCCCACGCCGGCCGCGGGCACTCCGCGTCGATCGTCAGCACCCCGTCGACGAGCCGGTTCCGGGCGGTCGGGCTGATCAGCAGGGTCCGGTGGACGGTGCTGCGGACATCGACGAGGGGACCTGCCCTTCCGATCAGGTCCACCTGGCCGGAGGGGGTGTCGACGACGATCTCGCGGACCCCGGCGACGGCGGCGGAGGTGGTCTCCGGTGAGCGCTCGATCTGCCCGAGTCCGACGTATCCGGCGCCCGCGAGCGCGAGCACGGCGCCGCCGATGACCAGGCCGCGACGCAGCGGGTCCCCCCGGTGCCGGCCGGACGGAACGGTGACCACGGTGGGTGGTGTGGGCGTCATGGTGTGAGCCTCCGGGAGCGCGGCGGCCACCGGCAGCAGGCAGGCGTGGGTTCGCGACCAGGGTTGTCCCCGAGCACCGGCGGGGGCCGTCCTCGTACCCCGGCACGCCGGTGCCGTTGCGTTCGTCGCAGGCGGTGCGCTCGCCGCCGCCGACCTCGGGCGGTACCCGCTGATGCGTTCCGACGACCGGATCGCGATGCTCGTGGACCCGCTGTTCCGGACCGTGAACGCCGGCTACTTCGTCGCGTTCATCGGGCTGGCCGTCGGCCTCATCGCGCTGGTCGGCACGATGGCGCGGGGCTGGATTTGTTCGGGATCGCCACCTGGCGGGCGCGGCTCGTGCCGGTGGGCATCGCGCCGGCGATGGTGGTCGGTGGAGCGCTCGCGTTCCACTCCGGCCTGCCGCCCTACGGTCTGGGGCTCGGGCTCGCCGTGGCCGCCGCCGGTGGCTGGGTGATCTACCGCGACCGGGCCGATCGCCCCGTTGTCGCGACGCGGCTCGGACGCGCCCCGCCCTGCAAGCCCCACGCGAAGGCAGCCGCGACGCCTACATCTACTCCATCGCCCTGACCGCCGAGAACCAGCCGCTGGCCTACTTCCAGACCGTGACCCGGTTCTGGGAGCTCGCACTCGGCGGATCTCGGCGCGCACGGTGGTGCCGCCGCTGGGTTACCTGCTCAAGGAGCGCGTCTCCGACCTCGCCGAGCTGACCGACGCCGTCACGCGGGAGCGAGGCGCGCACCGGTCCGTGGTGGCGCAGCCCCTGGGACGCACGCGCGCCCCGCAACCCGCTCGACAACCTGACCGACCGCGAGCGGCAGGTGCTGACGGTGATGGCGGAGGGCCGCTCCAGCCAGGCGATCTGCCAGCAGCTCTACCTCAGCCCGAAGACCGTGGAGGCCTATGTGCGGGGGGTGTTCACCAAGCTCGGGCTGCACCAGTGCGCCGACGACAACCGGCGGGTGCTGGCCGTGCTGACCTACCTGCGCGGCTGAACCTGCTAACGGAGGGCGGCCAGTACCTGCTGGCCCACGAACCGGCCCATGGACCCGGCGTAGGACGCGCTGAGGTGGTTGTCGTCGAGATAGACCAGCACGTTGCCGATCTCGGCCGGGCAGAACGTCGGACCGCAGACGGCGTCGGCGATGTCGACGAACGTCACGTTGTCGGGCACGTCCGGCACGTGCCGGTAGGGCGGGTCCGCCGCGTAGACGGCGTCGCGGGCGACTCCGCAGCTGTCGGGCTGAGCGGCGTGCTGGGCCAGGCAGTCGGGCACGGAGTAGTCGAACCGCGGGTTGTCCCGGATGGCGATCACGGGGATGCCGAGCGCGTCGAGGCGCTGCCACTGCTGGACGAACCCGGTGGGCGTCTGCTCGGTCTGCCCGGTGCGCACGTCCCGGCTGGCCAGCGTGACCACGGCATCGGGATGCATCTCGGTGATCTCGGCGGCCGCCGCGGTGTTCCAGTCGCGGCAGCCCTGGTCGCCGGGATCGACCTCCGACGCGGTGGAGAACGGGCAGGCGCCGCGGAGGATGGTGGTGAGCTGCCACTGGTTGCGCTGGGCGACGGCGAGCAGCGAGGCGGTGAACTGCTGCATGTGCGAGTCGCCGACCAGCACGATCCGCTTGGTGGGCACGAACGTCACCGGCTGCGTGCAGGAGTCCGTCCCGACCCTGGCCAGCGGCGTGCAGTCCCAGCCCTCGGTGTGCACCCAGTCGTCGTACACCGAGACCGGCGGCGGCAGCACCGGTGCCGCCGCCACCGGACCGGAGCTGAGCGCGAGCGCGCCGGGATGGGCGGCGTCGCCGACCTGGCCCACAGGCGTCGCCATCTGGGTGGCGACGAACTGCCACCCGCCCGCCATGGCGACCACCAGCGTCAACCCGGCCACCGCCAGCCGGTACCCGTGTGGCGTGCTGATCTCGCGGTGCAGCAACGGCTTCTCCACCAGCAGGTGCGTCGCCGCCGCCAGCGCCACCGACAGCGCGATGACGGCGGCACCGCTGAGCGGTCCGGCGTTCACGCGGTCACTCGCCACGAGGTAGAGCACCAGCACGGGCCAGTGCCACAGGTAGAGCGGGTAGCTGATGTCGCCCAACCACCGGGCCGGGCGGGTGACGAGCAGCCGGTCGACGCCGAAGCGCGAGCCGGTCCGGCCGGCCAGCAGCACGAGGGTGGCGCAGCCGGTGGGCCACAGCGCCGCGTAGCCGGGGAAGACCGTCTCGACCTGCAGGACGAGCCCGCACAGCACCAGCCCGACCACGCCGGCCCAGCCGGCCGCCACGGCGGCGCGCACCGGCAGCGTGATGCGATCGGCGAGCAGCGCGATCAGGCCGCCGAGTGCGAACTCCCAGAGCCGGGTCACGGTGTGGAAGTAGGCCAGCGGCTGGTTCTCGGCGGTCAGGGCGATGGAGTAGATGAGGGAGAGGGCGAACACGCCGCCCAGCACGAGCGTGACGCGGCTGCGCAGCCCGGCCGTCACGCCCCGCAGGGAGATCGCGACCACCGCGATGAGCAGCGGCCAGAGCACGAAGAACTGGCCCTGGATCGACAGCGACCAGAAGTGCTGCACGACGCTGGCCATGTTGCTGCGGGCCGAGTAGTCCACGGAGTCGGCGGCCAGCTGCCAGTTCTCCACGAACAGGGCCGAGGCCACGACCTCGCGCACCGTCTGCGCCCAGCGGTTGGGCGGCAGGATCATCGCGCCGGCGATGACCGTGGCGACCAGCACCACCGTCGCCGCTGGCAGCAGCCGCAGCAGGGTGCGGCTCCAGCGGGCCCGCAGGCCCAGCGGCCCGCGCTCGGCCGCCCGAACCAGCTGGCCGGTCAGCAGGAAACCGGAGATCACGAAGAAGACGTCGACGCCGCCGGAGACGCGGTGGAACCACACGTGGTAGATGACGACGAGCGCACTGGCGAGCGCGCGCAGCCCCTGCAGCTCAGGGCGGTAGCGCCGATCGGCGGCCGTCGTGGGCGCGGTGGAGCCGTCACGCGGTCGCGACGTCATCAGCTCCCCAGCCCGGCGATTGAATTCGCAAGCAACCCTAGGCGGCGCCCTCCACGGTTCCGCACGGATCTACGTCGGACATACGAACCTCACAGGTTCGGGGGAGTGCCGTACGGGACGTGAGGGGGACTGTGATCGGGTGGGCGCATGACGTTGCAGCACCCTCCGACGTTCCAGGAGATCGCCGTCGCCGATCCGGCCGCCGGCCCCTACGGCATCACCACCGGTCCCGATGGCGCACAGTGGTTCACGCTGGTCCACGGTGATGCCATCGGCCGGATCGGACCCGGTGGGGAGGTCGCGTTGCACCCGCTCACCGCCGGTTCCGGCCCGACCGTCATCGTCGACGGCCCGGACGGGGCGCTGTGGTTCACCGCGTACGGGTCGCACCGGATCGGGCGGATCACGACCGGCGGTGCGCTCGCGGAGTTCGCGCTGCCGACGCCGTCGGCCGGGCCGTACGGGATCGCGGCGGGACCCGACGGCGCGCTCTGGTTCACCGAGATCGCCGCCGGTCGCATCGGGCGCATCACCACGGACGGCGAGGTCACCGAGTTCCCGCTCCCGGACGCCACGTCCTTCCCGTCGGCGATCGCGGCCGGCCCCGACGGCAGGTTGTGGTTCACCCTGAACCAGGGCAACGCGATCGGGACGATCACCACCGGTGGCGACATCGCGATGCACCCGCTGCCCACCGAGGATGCGGCTCCGGTCGGGATCACCGCGGGCCGGGACGGCGCGATGTGGTTCGTGGAGATCGGGGCCGGGCGCATCGGCCGCATCACCGTCGACGCGACCGTCACCGAGTTCGCGCTGGCCGACCCGGCCGCTCGGCCGCACGCGATCGTGGCCGACCCGAACGAGGGCCTCTGGTTCACCGAGTGGGGAGCCAACCGCGTCGGGCACATCGGCCACGACGGCGTGATCCGGGAGTACGACCTGCCCACAGCCCGTTCGGAGCCGCACGGTCTCACCGTGACCGCCGGCGGTGTGGTCTGGGTGGCGCTGGAGATCGGCGCGCTGGCCACATCCGGCTGACGAGGTGCCCTGCGCGGCCGGGTGCCGGTGTCAGGCCTCGCCGGAGCCGGCCCGCTCCCGCAGCAGGTCCCGGATCTCCTTGAGCACCTCGATCTCCGTCGGCTCGGCCGGACCGGGCTCCTCGCCCTTCTGGCGGCGCTCCTTGATGCGCGTCAGCGGCACCACGACGATGAAGTAGACGACGGCCGCGACCAGCACGAAGTTGATCGCGGCCGTGATCACCGCGGCGAAGTCGATGTAGGTGCTGTCCTTGCCGGCGACGATCTGGATGCCCAGCCCCGGGCTGTTCGCCGGGGTGATGGCGTTGACAAGCGGTTTGATGATGCTGTCGGTGAACGCGGTGACGACCAGGCCGAACGCCGCGCCGATGACGACGGCGACGGCGAGGTCCACCACGTTGCCGCGCAGGATGAAGTCCTTGAAGCCTTTGATCATGTTCCCTCCAGGGTGTGCGCGCAGGACATGCTGCCGCTGCGACGCCGCCCCCGCAGCACGCCCCGCCGGGGGAGGTGCGAATCCGGTCGGAACGAGCGACTCAGGCCCGCAAACCCTTCCGATAGCGCCGGCCGCTGCGCCGGGCCGCCATCCTCAGCATGACGCGGGGCGGTTCGAGCTCGAGCTGGCTGAGCATGCTGCCCACCCCCTCCTGGTGCCAGACCTCGGCGAACTGCCCGTCGCGCACGCGGAAGATCTCCTGCCCGCTCATCCGCACCGGTCGCCCGGTCGGGGGCAGCCCCATGAAGTCGATGGTGCCGGTGTGGGTGCCGGTCATGGTCCAGCGACCCGTCACGAGGTCGGCATCGGCGAAGCAGACGTCGAGGGTGAACCGCAGGTCGGGGAAGGCGGTGCGGATCTGCGCCGCGGCCCAGAGATCCCCGGCGCGCCCGGCGGGCTGCCCCGGCAGGGCGTCGTGGTCGACGAGGTCGGCTGCGACGAGTTCGGCTGCCACGGTCTCGTCGCCGCGGCCCCACACCTCGAACAGCCAGCGCTGGTACTGGTCCACGAGCATCAGACACCACCCTCCCGGCCACCGACGGGCGCACCGAGCGACGTGACCATGAACCGGTCGATCATGGCCGTGACCTGGTCCGGGACCTCGAGCAGCGCCCAGTGGCCGGCTCCGACGGTGCGACCGACCGCCAGCTGGGGGCACAGCTGCGCGAGCCGCACCAGGTCGCAGTTGGGGGAGCCGTGGTCGAGGTAGAGCAGCGGGGTCCGGCACGCCGCGGCGGCGGCCGCGGAGTCCCAGCCGAGCAGCCCGTCCGCCCAGGTCGACATGACGACGTGGCGGGGTACCGCGGCGAGCCGGTCGAGCACGCCCGCGGCCCGGGTCCGCTCGTCGGTCGGGAGCATCGTCATGGCCATGAACTGCTGGAGTGCCCCCACATGGTTCGGGCCGGCGATGGCCGCCGTGACCGGGGCCAGCACGTCAGCGGCACCGGGCGGGGGCACGATCGTGGAGTCGAGCGCCACCACCGCCGCGGGGAGGTCGGGGTGGTCGGCGGCCAGCTGCAGCGCCACCTGCCCGCCGAGGCTGTGCCCGATCACCACCGGCCGGTGGACACCGAGCTGCGCACACAGCCAGGCGACGTCGCCGGCGAAGACGTCCACCGGGTAGTTCTGCACCGGGGCGTCGCTGCGCCCGTGGCCGCGCAGGTCGACCGCCACGACCCGGTGCGAGCTCCGGTAGTGCTCGACCAGCGCACCGACGTCCGACCGGTCGCAGAACGCGCCGTGCACCAGCACGATCGGCGGCCCACCGTGCCCGGTCTCCTCGTAGTCCAGGGCGACTCCGTCTCGCACCAGCACCGCCACCGCAGGCTCCTTCCATCGGGAGGCACCGTTGTAGTACCGCCGGGGTGTGCCGGGCATCGACCGAAGCGCTCATCCGGCGGGTGTGGGTCGAATGATGTAGGTGTCTCAGCCGGGCGGCGCGGCCCGCCGCAGCGCGTAGCCGGTGGCTTCGGCCCGGTTGCGGATGCCGAGCTTGCGGTAGATGTTCGCGACGTGGCGGCGCACCGTCGGTTCGGCCACCACGAGCAGCTCGGCGATCTCCCGGTTGGTGCGGCCCTCGGCGAGCAGGCGCAGCACCTCGGCCTCGCGTGCCGTCAGCACGTCGGTCCCGATGGGGGCCGCGGGATCGTCTCGCATCCATCCGGTCATCCCGAGCCTGCCGAAGGCGGCCAGCGCCGCTTCCCGGAGCGCGGGTGCCCGGCGGCCGTGCCGCTGCGCGAGCAGCGCCTCGTCCCGGTCGACGATCGCGCACATCGGCCGTTGCCCACCCGCCGTCAATACGCTGCGGGCGCGGGTGAACCACGCCGTGGCCCCGTCGACGTCGCCGTCGAGCCCGGCCAGCCGGGCAGCGGCGAGTTCCAGCGACCGGGCCGGTCCGGCACTCACCCCGGCATCGAGGAGACGATCGACGAGGCGCCGAAGCCGCGGCACGAACGGGCTGTCGCCGAGCTCCCACACCCCGGCCGCCACGCACCAGGCGCCACCGTTGAGCAGGTAGGTGTCCGGCCGGACCTGCTCCATGCCGTCCACCAGCTCGACCAGCATCCGCTCGGCGGGGCCGCGATCGCCCGCGAGGCAGTGTGCGAGCACGCTGAACGACCCGAGCGTGAAGCCCAGTGGCGCGGCGGTCGCGCCGGGCTGCGTCGCGAGGCGTTCCGCGTGCTCCCCGAGCCGGTGCCACGGCGCCGATCCGCGCAGGTAGCCCAGGATGGCGCCCAGCGCGATCTCGGCGACGACGTGCAAGCGATGGTCGGGTCCCAGCGCGGCGACGACGGCACCGGCGGCGCTCCAGGTCCGATCGGCGGTGTCCAGCTCGCCGAGCAGTGACTGGCACAGCGCGAGCTGCGTCAACGCCTCGGCGCGGCCGTGCAGCGACCCGACGCGCTCGCTCTCGGCCAGCAGCTCCGTGAGCACCACGGCCCCGGCGCGCACGTCACCCTGCCGGTACATCAGGTCGCGCGCGGCCACGTCGAGCCCCCGCAGCCGCGCCGTCGGGCTGCGCCAGCGCCGGGTCGAGGCGAGCACGTGGGCGGTGCCGGCGGGATCGCGCACATCGAAGGGCTCGAACGAGCGGGCGGCGTCGTCCTCGTCGCCGACTTCGCGGGCGAGGCGAGCGGCGTCCTCGTCGACGCCGAGCCAGCCGCCCAGCCGCAGCCTGCCGACCTCGATCGGCCGGACCCGCTCCTGCAGCAGCGTCAGGCGGGCCCAGGCGAGGTCCCGGACGTCGCCGACGAGCCGCAGCCCGGCGTCCACCAGCGGGACCCACCGGCCGGCGGGCGCTCCGGCGTCCTTGAGCGCCGCGGCGAACCGGGACAGGAACGCGACGGTCGCCACGTCATCCGCGCCACCGGCGGCCAGCGCGTCGAGCGCCGCGCGGCCCGTCCGCTCGGCGTCGTCGAGAGCGGCCGCGTCGACCTGCGCGAGCGCGAGCCGGCACAGCAGCCCCGCCCGCTCGGCGACCGGAGCGATGTCGACGGCCATGGCGAGGTAGCGCGCGGCCATCGCGTGCCCGGCACCCGCCGCCGCCCGCTCGGCCGCGGCGAGGCACCAGCGGACGCCGGGCTCGGCGCCGGGGACACCGGCCGACGCGTGGTACTGGTAGGCCAGCTCGGCCGCCGCGCCACCGGTCGACTCGAGCGAGCGCGCGACGGCGCGGTGCAGCCGGGCCACGCGGTCGGGGTTGAGCCGGTCCAGCACCGCGTAGCGCACGATCGCGTGGGAGAACACGTAACCGGGGCACTGCGGCGCGGTCTGCACCAACCCCGCCGCCATCGCCGCGTCGAGCGCGTCGAGCAGCGCGGGCTCGTCGACGTCGACCAACGGCGCCAGCCCGGAGAGCGTGAACGGCCCGGTGAAGGCGGCGGCAGCGGTCAGCAGGTGCCGGCTGGGGCGGTCCAGCGCGGCGATCCGGCGCCCGACGACGTGTCGGACGCTGTCGGGGATGCCGAGCTCGGCGATGCTGAAGTCGGTGGACCAGCGCTGATCACGCAGGCGCAGCCGGCCCGACTCGACGAGGTGGCGCCACAGCTCCGTGACGAAGAACGGGTTGCCGGCCGTCGCGGCGTGCACCGCCGTGACCACCGCACCCGGCACGGCGGCGCCCCCCGTCGCGGCGAGGTGATCACCGACCTCCGCCGGCGACCACCCGCCGAGCACCAGCTCCTCTGCCGCGGACTCCCGCCGCAGCCGCTCCAGGAACTCCGCGAGCGCCGCCCCGATCTCCTCACCGCGGTGGCGGTAGAGCCCGAGCACGACCACGCCCGAGCGGGCGCAGGACCGGGCGACGAACCGCAGCAGCGCCAGCGAGTCGACGTCGGCCCACTGCAGGTCGTCGACGGCGATCACGAGCGGGCGGATCGCCGCCACCGCCCCGAGGAACCGGGCCGTGGCGTCGAACAGCCGCAACCGTTCCTGCTCGGGGGGCAGGGAGACGGCCACGGAGTGCGCACCGTCGGGGGTCGGTGCATCGGTGCCCAGCGCCGGAGCGAGCTGGGTCAGCAGGGCACCCGATGGCCCCAACCCGGCGACGATCCCGGCCACGTCGACCGGCCCGTCCGCGTGAACCTGGTGCAGGAGCTCGGCCCAGCAGCCGTACGGCGGCTGCCACTCGCCCTCCACCGCGCACGAGCTGACCGCGATCGCGCCCCGGCGCCGGGCCTCGGCCAGCGACCGGCGCAGCAGCGCGGTCTTGCCGATGCCGGGTTCACCGGCCACCACCAGCACGGAGCCGACCGGTCCGGATCCGACCCCGCTCGCGCGCTCGACCGCGTCGAGCAGGCGGTGCAGCTCACGCTGCCGTCCGGTGAAGGGGATCCCCGGTGGCCGGTCGAGCTCGGCCGGCACGTCAGCCGGCCAGGAACGACAAGCGCACCTGGCGCACCGGGTTGTCCCCGTTCGTGTCGACCAGGCAGACCGACTGCCAGGTGCCGAGCGCGGGGGTGCCGTCGAGCACCGGCACCGAGGTGAACGGCGCGACGAACGCCGGCAGGACGTGGTCGCGGCCGTGACCGGCGCTGCCGTGCCGGTGGCGCCAGCGGTCGTCGGCGGGCAGCACGTCGCGCAGCGCGGTGAGCAGGTCGTCGTCGCTCCCGGCGCCGGTCTCGATCACCGCGATGCCCGCGGTCGCGTGCGGCACGAAGACGTGCAGCAGGCCGTCGCGGGCTCCGGTGCGGCGCAGGAAGGCCGCGATCTCGTCGGTCAGGTCGACGACGGTCTCGCGGTGACCGGTCCGGATCTCGATGAGCTCGCTGTCCATGGCGCCCATCCTCCTGGTTCGGCCCCCATCCTCCCTGTTCGGATGGTGTGGAGTGCCACACGCACGGCCCGCCGAACGGCGATGTAACCGCGGGTACGGCAGAATCGTCGACTCGTGGTGACGGTCGGCGGTGATGCCGGCCGGTGTGAGCATGGGGGAGTTCTGTGTCCGACGATCTCGACAGCATCGACGTTCCGGGGCCGGGGTCCGCTGCGGCGGTCGATCAGGGCTGCCTCTGCCCGGTGCTGATCAACGGCCCGTCGACGCCCGCCAACCAGCTGCTCACGGCTCCCGACTGCCCGATGCACACCGAACGGCTGGAGCCCCGGTAGGCGCTCGGCGAGCGGGCGTATGGTCAGGATTGGTTACTATCACTGATCCTGACCAATGGGGGCGTTGTGGCTGCAGAGGCCGATGTGATCGATCACGAGTCGGTGCTGGACCGGGCCTGGTCCGCGCCGGGGAACACCGCCATCGAGCTCCCGCCGGCGGACGTCAACCGGGTGCTGCGCGAGCGCTACGAGGGCGACGGTGACATCAGGCTCACCCGCACCATGCTGTGGGACATGGAGGTGCGCAAGGCCTCCGCTCCGGATCGGTTCATCCCGACGGTGGTCCGGCCGGGCAGTGCGGAGCGGTTCCCCGGCGTCCGGATCGGCGCGGTCGAGTCCTTCACCCGCGTCAGTGATCAGCGGCTGTGGCTGGAGCCCGCCGTCTACGGCACCGTGGTCGAGCACGTGCGCGTCGACCACCACCGGCAGAGCGTGATCTTCATCGGGGTGGGCCGGTTCGAGGCCCCCGACGGTCGCACCTTCGTGGCGGGCACCGGGCAGCCGCTGTTCCACGTCGAGCACGCGGTGGCGGGTACCGAGGACGACCCGCTGAACCTGTGGCGGATCGTGCACCTCACCGACGCCGTCGACCCGGTATCGGTCGCGCTGTTCGGGGAGCTGGGCCGCGACCCGTACCTGCGGGTGTTCGTCGAGGTCTACATCCGTGAGATCCTCGGGCGCCGGCTGGAGCGTCGCCCCGCCGGCGCCGGGGATCCCGTCAGGTGAGCAGGCCCGTCAGGTGAGGGCGGCCTCGATGCGGTCGAGCGAGCCGGCCAGCTGCTCCTGCGAGACCCGCGGGAACATCTCGGCGAACTTCGGGTCCTTGACGCTCATCCACTCGTAGGTCTGGGTGACCTCGGTGCCACCCTCGACCTCGTTCAGGTCGTAGGTGTAGGTGTGGCCGCTGGCGTCCATCTCGCCGAGCTTCTCCGCGAGCTCGCAGGTCGGGTCGAGGCTCGGGCCCCAGCCGACGCGCGAGCCGGGCACGTAGGCGGTGACGTGGTTGACCATGCGGTAGTCGCCGAGGTCGTCGGCGTGCATGTTCATGACGAACGTCTGGCCGATGCCGCCGATGGGTGCGCTGGTGCCCTCCACGCCGCGCAGCATGTCGGCACCGTCGATGTCGGCGTGACGGCTCGGGTCGGAGATCAGCGCGAAGATCTTCTCCGCGGGCGCCTTGATCACCTTGCTGGCCTGCAACTTCTTGCTCGTGTCCACAATGCTCCTTCGCCGGGCTGGTCCCATGCAGGCAATCGGAGTACCCGACGACCCCCCGGTGCCAAACGTGCCCGGCTCCGGCCGGGTCGCGACCGTGCCCCGGACGCGCCCGGTGCGGCGCTCGGCGCCGCCGGCCCGCGGCCGCCATACTGCGCCGCGTGGGGTTCGCCGTCGTCGCCTATGTGATCGCGGCGATCTGGGTGTTGCTGTTCCTGATCAGCTTCACGCGGGAGCGGCGGCGGCTGCGCAACGGCGTGTACCTGTTCATGGCGCTGGCGTTCCTCGGGCTGGGCGCGCTGGCCACGCTGGCCACGGTGTCGCTGCTGGCCACGCGCATCACGGTGGTGATCATCATCGTGCTGATCCCGCTGACCATCCTCGCGCTCGCGGCGTTCCTCATCGGCAACGGCGTCACCATGATCCGGCGCGAGGGTGCCCGCCTGCCCAACCTGCTGTCGCTGCTGCTGGGCGCGGGCATCGTGGGCTTCGTGGTGCTCAGCGCCGTCCTCGCGCCGGTCGAGTCGCCGCCGGTGCGGGCCGTGCAGACGTCGGTGACCGGCGTGCTGGGCTACTTCTCGTTCCTGTTCGTCTGCTTCCTGCTCTACGCCGTGGTCTACGGGCGGATCCGCAACCGGCGCGCCGTCGACTTCGTCGTGGTGCTGGGTTCCGGGCTGATCGGTGCCAGGGTGCCGCCGCTGCTGGCGAGCCGGCTCGACCGGGCCCGGGTGGTCCTCGACCGGCAGCACGCGCGCGGGGCGGCACCGCTGCTGATCACCTCGGGCGGCCGGGGCTGCGACGAGGACGTCTCCGAGTCCCGCGCCATGGCCGACTACCTGATCGACCGCGGCGTGCCCTCGGAGCTGATCCTGCTGGAGGACCGCTCCCGCACGACGTTCGAGAACATGACCTTCAGCCGGGAGCTCATGGCCGCTCGCCGTCCCGGCTACCGCTGCCTGGTCGTCACGAACAACTTCCATGTCCTGCGCGCCGCACTGACCGCGCGCCGGGCCCGGGTCAACGGCCAGGTGATCGGCTCGCCGACGGCCTGGTACTTCTGGCCCAGCGCGACGATCCGTGAGTTCGTGGCCATCGTCGTCGAGCACCGGGTGGTCAACGGCGCGATCTGCGTGGTGCTCGTCCTGCCTGCGGTGCTGGCGTTCGTGTAGGACAGGCCCGGCCCTGCCTGAACGGACAGGGTGGTGCCTGTACCCCGAGCAGGGTCCGACCGGTCCCGATCGCGGCTAGGCTCCGTCCCGGCCGTTCCGAAACCCTGCACCACGACCCCGGGCCCGATAGCCTGCAAGACCGCCGCCGCGCCCGTCGCCGGGCCGGTGACACCTGATGACGCAGCAGTGCTGGAGGGCAGCGTGGTCCTCGTCGATGACAAGCCGAAGCCCGAGGCGCCGCCGCTGCGGTTGTCGAAGTTCCACGCCCCGGAGATCGTGTTCGGTCCGCACTCGATCGCGGAGGCCGCGCACGCCGCAGTCCGGCTCGGGGCCAGGCGGCCGTTCGTCGTCACCGACCCCGGCCTGATGGCGGCCGGCTGGCCCGCCGAGCTGCTCACCGACCTGCGGGCGGCGGGACTCGCCCCGCAGGTGTGGACCGACGTCACGCCCAATCCGAAGGACCACGAGATCGAGGCGGCCCACGTCCGCTACCTCGAGCAGGGGTGCGACGTGGTGCTCGGCATCGGTGGCGGCTCGGTGATCGACGCCGCGAAGGGGGTGGCGCTGCTCGCCGCGAACGGCGGGCGCATCCTCGACTACGAGGGCATCGACCGGATCACCCACCCGATCCCGCCGCTGATCATGATGCCGTCGACGTCGGGTACCGGTGCCGACGTCTCCCAGTTCTGCATCGTCACCGACACCGAGCGCCACTCCAAGATCACGATCATGGGGCGCGCGCTCGTCCCGGACGTGTCGGTGATCGACCCCCGGCTGCTCGTCACGATGCCGGACTGGCTCAACGCCGCCACCGGGCTCGACGCGCTCACCCACGGCATCGAGGCGTTCGTCTCGCTGGCGCACGGCCCGCTCACCGACCCCCATGCGCTGCAGGCGATCTCGCTCGTCAAGCGCCACCTGGTGCGCACGATGGAACGGCCTGCCGACACCGCGGCCCGCTCGTCGATGGCGGTGGCGGCGTTGGAGGCCGGGCTGGCGTTCACCAACGCGATACTCGGGGCCACCCACGCGATGAGCCACCAGGTCGGCGGGATGCTCGACCTGCCGCACGGCGTGGTCAACGGGGTGTTGCTGCCCCACGTCATCCGGTTCAACGGGGCCGCGCTGCCGGAGCGGTTCGTGCCCATCGCCGAGGCCATGGGCGTGCACGTGCCCGGCGCGCCCGCGCTGGAGGACGTCGAGCTCGTGGCGGAGGCCGTCCGCACCCTGGGCGACGAGGTCGGCGTGCCGCGCAACCTCGGCGCGCTCGGGGTTCGCATCGAGGACATCCCGCGGCTCGCCGAGCTGACGCTCGGCGACGCGTGCCTGACGACCAACCCGCGGCCCACGTCCGTCGGCGATGTCGAGGCGCTGTTCCGGGCTGCCCTGTGAGGGGCGGATGACCACGCCCCCGCGGCCGGCGCGGCGCACGTCGACGCGGGTGCGGCCCGACCTCGAGGCGCTCACCGGGCTGCGTTCGGGCAAACCGCACTACTACCCGGAGTACCGGACGTCCGCGGAGCGGCTGCGCCGGGTGATCCAGGCGCTCGACCGGATCTCGTCGGCGCTGGTGCGCACCGTGGAGGGCTCCGAGGCGCTGGTGCGTGCCGTCGTCGAGGCCGCCGCCGATCACCTGTCGGCGGAGTGGGTGGTGTTCGCGCTGGTCGAGGGGGAGCTCCCGGACGTCCAACCGCGTCAGCTCGTGCGCGGCCCCGACGGGGCCGAGTGGGGACACGGCGCGTGCCCGCTGCGGGTACAGCGCCACCTGGACCAGTTCCGCACGTCCACGGTCTCCGCCGACCACGACTCCGAACTGCTGCGCACCCACCTGCACGTGCCGATCAGCCTCGACGGCCGCACCGTCGGTGGTTTCGTCGCCTGGACACCCGCCGAGCGCGAGATCGACGACACCGACCACTCGGTACTGCGCATCCTGGCGGGGCAGACGGCCGCGGCGCTGCAGAACTGCGCGTTGCTCGACCATGCCGAGCGGCTCTACGCCCGCACGGCCCGCCAGGCCGAGGACCTGCGAGCGCGCAACGACGAGCTCCTCGCCGCGCAGGCCAAGCTCGGGGCGGCGCGCCAGCGCGAGGTGCTCGACGTCGAGCGGCACCGGATCGCGCGCGAGCTGCACGACAGCGTCACGCAGTACGCGCTCTCGGCCGGCATGCACATCGAGCTGGTGCGCGGCGAGATGACCGACGACCGGCTCCGCACCCAGCTCGCCACGGCGAAGGACCTCACCCGCCGCGCCGTCGAGCAGCTGCGTTCGGCCATCTACGCGCTCCACGACGGTGACGGCGGCGGTGACTCCGACCTGCCGTCCATGCTGCGGCGCCTCTCGGGGGTGCACATGCCCGACGAGCTGCGCGTCGAGGTGCGGATCGGCGGTGACCCGGTGGCGCTGCCCGCGGAGTGCGAGCAGTCGCTGTTCCGGATCACCGGCGAGGCGCTGTTCAACACGGCGGTGCACGCGGAGGCGAGCCGGGCCGTGGTGCGGCTCGCCTACCGCAGCGATGCCGTCCGGCTCACGATCTCCGACGACGGCCTCGGAAATCCCGAGGAGGTGCGCCGCAGCCTCCGGGCCGCGGCGATGGGGGCACCGTCCGGCGAACACAGGGGGCTGATCAACATGCAGACCCGGGCGAAGGAGCTGGGCGGGTCGCTGACCTTCCGGCGCGCCCGCCTCGGCGGGCTCCAGGTACAGGTCGACGTCCCGGCTCCCGGGCAGGGCCGCTCATGAGCAGCCCGGCGGCCGCGCGTCCCCGACCGATGCCCACCCGCATCGTGCTGGTGGACGACCACTCGATCATGCGGCAGGGCCTGCGGGCCGTGCTGGAGCGCGAGGACGACCTGCGCGTCGTCGGCGAGGCCGGCACCCCCGAGACCGCCGTGGCCGCCGTCGGGGCGACCCGTCCGAACGTCGTGCTGCTCGACCTCAAGCTCACCGCGGGCACCCAGACCGACGGCCTCGACGTCTGTCGCAGGCTCTGCGCGGCGCACCCGGGCATCGGGGTGCTCGTGCTCACCACGTTCGCGGAGGACCGGCTCGTCGTCGAGGCGGTGCAGGCCGGCGCGCGCGGCTACGTCGTCAAGGACGTGGACACCACGGAGCTGGTGCGCGCCATCCGCGCCGTGTCGCGCGGGGAGAGCGCCTTCGACGCCCGCAGCGCGTCGGCGATGGTGCGCTCGCTCGCGGGCGGCGTACCCGATCGCCTGCGCCTCACCGAGCGCGAGCTCGGCGTGCTGCGGCTGCTGGCCAGGGGCCTGTCGAACCGCGCGATCGGGGCGGAGCTGTTCATCTCCGAGACCACGGTGAAGTTCCACGTCGGCAACCTCATGCGCAAGCTGATGGTGTCGCGCCGCGCCGAGGCGGTGTACGCGGCCACGAAGCAGGGCCTGCTCTGAACGGCGCGGCCTGACGCGGCCACGTCATCCCCACTCGCGGTGCACTTCGTCCCAACTCGCGGGGCGTTCCGTCCCAACTCGCGGGTCCATCGACCCCAACTCGCGGGGCGTTCCATCGCAACTCGCGGTGCGGGGGATCAACGCACCCGCGCGAGTTGCGACGGATGTGCCCGCGAGTTGCGACGGATGTGCCCGCGAGTTGGGGTGAAACGCGCACCACCCCGGGCTCGGACGCCCGGGGTGGGGGCCTTCGGTAGGGGCCGGTTCTGTGCGTTCGGGCAGGTCCGGTAGCGGTCTGACCAGCACACACTCTGCGGTGCACGCGACCGCCGATGCCCCGAAGAGGAGCCGATCATGAGTGTGGACAGCAGAGACACCGTTGACCAGGACGTCGCCGCCGCGCCCGCGGGCAACCCGGCGCTCATCGCCCTGCCGACGTTCCTGGTCGGGGGGATCTCGCTCGGGCTGTGGCTCGTCGGGTTCCTCCCGCGGGACCTGCCGGGCGGCCTGATCACCGCCGTGGTGTTCGTCAACGGGGCCGGGTTGTGGGTCTCGGCGATCTGGGCGGCGCGGATCGGGCAGAGCGCCGTCGCCGGCATCTTCGGGATCTTCGGCGGCTTCTGGACCAGCTTCGGGCTGCTGGTGTTCGGTCTGGTCAACGGCCTGCTCGGGCTCTCGGCCACCGACGCGACGCTGGCGGCGAGCCAGGTGCAGGCGACCCAGGCGACGTTCCTGATCTCATGGTTGATCGTGTTCGTGGTGCTCACGCTCGCGACGCTGCGGCTGCCACTGGCCTTCACCGCGCTGTTCGTGTTCGTGGACGTCGCGGTGGCGCTGGTGCTGATCGGCGTGCTCGTCGGCTCGACGGCGGCGCTGAGCCTCGGCGGCATCGCGGTGTTCGTGTTCTGCGCGATCGGCGCCTACCTGTTCTACGACGGCATGGGCCAGGAGCTCGGGGGCCGGGCGCTGCCGACCGGCCGCCCACTCCAGAGCTGAGCAGCCAACCGTCTGGGACCGACCCTGTACGACCGGGCAGTCCGGCCCCGACAGCCGAAGGGTTTCCGCAGGTCAACGCCCATTTCTGGGTCGGTCCGCCCTAACGTCGCATCCGCCATCCACCGCTGCCAGAAGGGGCTCCCATGCAGGTCGACGAACTGCTGAAGCCATTCCCGATCAAGGAGTTCCACCCGTTCCCGAGGGCCATGCTCGGCCCCGGTGCGCACGAGATGATCGGGCCGGAGGCCCTCAAGCTGGGCTTCAAGAAGACGCTGGTGATGACGTCGGGCCTGCGCGGCTCCGACGTCGTGCAGAAGATCACCGAGTCGATGAAGTACCACGGCCTGGAGGTGGTGCTCTACGACAAGGTGGAGTCCAACCCCAAGGACTACAACGTCATGGACGCCGTGGCGCTCTACCAGCAGAACCAGTGCGACAGCTTCGTCTCCATCGGCGGGGGTTCCTCGCACGACGCCTGCAAGGGCGCGCGGATCTCGGTGGCCCACGACGGCCGCAACGTCAACGAGTTCGAGGGCTTCAACAAGTCGGAGAACCCGAAGAACCCGCCGCACATCGCGGTCTCGACGACGGCGGGCACCGGCTCGGAGACGTCGTGGGCCTACGTCATCACCGACACCACGACCGACCCGGACAACCCGCACAAGTACGTGGCGTTCGACGACGCGTCGGTCACGACGCTGGCGATCGACGACCCGGTGCTCTACTTCAGCTGCCCCATCGACTACACCGCGCAGTGCGGGTTCGACGTGCTCGCGCACGCGTCGGAGCCCTACGTCTCGCGGCTGAACTTCGCCCCGTCGCTGGGCAACGCCCTGTACGCGATCAAGCTGACCGCCGAGAACCTGCGGGAAGCCGTGTGGAACGGGCAGGACCTGCCCGGCCGCGAGGGCATGATGTACGCACAGTACATCGCCGCGCAGGCGTTCAACTCCGGTGGTCTCGGGATCATCCACTCGATCTCGCACGCCATCTCGGCGTTCTACGACACCCACCACGGCCTCAACAACGCCATCGCGCTGCCGCGGGTCTGGGCGTTCAACATGCCGGTGGCCTACAAGCGCTTCGCCGACATCGCCGAGGCGATGGGCATCGACACCCACGGCATGACGAAGGTGCAGGCCGCGGAGGCCGCGCTGGCTGCTGCGATCCGGCTGCTGCGCGACGTGGGCATCCCGGAGCGCTTCGTCGACGTGACGACCGACAGCTACTCGAAGAACCGCCTCGGCACGGGTCCGACCGCGTACTACGAGAACGCGAAGGTCATCACGGGTGACGCCGCCGACGTCGACCGCATCACCAACCACGTCCTCGGTGACGCCTGCACCCCGGGCAATGCCAAGGAGTGCACCTTCGAGACGGTGCGCCCCGTTGTCGATCACTGCATGAACGGCGACCTGGACGACCTGCTCGGCTGAGCGGCCACATCCGGCCCGGGCGGGGCTGCGGCCCCGCCCGGGCCGATCACCCACGAGATTCGGAGCAGCATGTCGCAGACCGATGGCGCTCAGTTCGCTTCCGTCGACGAGGTGGTCGAGGCGCTCGCCGCGCACGGCTACATCGCCGACACCCGGCTCGCCACCACCGTCTTCCTGGTGACCAGGTTGGACAAGCCGCTGCTCATCGAGGGCCCGGCCGGGGTGGGCAAGACCGAGCTGGCGAAGGCACTCGCGCTGATCAGCGGGCGGCGGCTGCTGCGCCTGCAGTGCTACGAGGGCCAGGACGAGACGAAGGCGCTCTACGAGTGGGACTACGGCAAGCAGCTGCTCTACACCCAGATCCTGCGCGAGAAGATCGGCCAGGTCGTGGCCGACGCCCCCGACCTCGAGTCGGCCGTCGACCGCATCGGCGCCCAGGAGAGCGTGTTCTTCTCCGAGCGCTTCCTCGCCTCCCGCCCGCTGCTGGAGTCGATCCGCTCCGCCGACCCGACCGTCCTGCTCATCGACGAGGTCGACCGCGCCGACGAGGCGCTCGAGGCCGTGTTGCTCGAGACGCTGGCCGAGTTCCAGGTGTCGGTGCCCGAGGTGGGCACGTTCACCACCAAGACCCCGCCCTACGTCGTCCTGACCAGCAACAACACCCGTGACCTCTCGGCAGCCCTCAAGCGCCGCTGCCTGCACCTGTTCCTCGACTACCCCTCCGCCGAGCGCGAGCTCGCCATCGTGCGGAGCAAGAACACCGGGCTGCCCGACGCGCTCGCCGCGCAGCTCGTCGAGATCGTCCGCGGGCTGCGCGAGCTCGAGCTGCGCAAGGCGCCCTCGATCTCCGAGACGATCGACTGGGCCCGCACGCTCGCGGTCCTCGGTGTCACGGAGCTGACCGCGACCGTGCTCTCGGACACCGCATCGGTGGTGGTCAAGTACGACAAGGACGTGCGCAAGGCGATCGGCGCCATGCCCCGGCTCGTCGACCCGAACGCGACGGTGCCCGAGCCGGGTCACGTCGCCGGTCACGGCCATGGGCACGGACATGGCCACGGCGAGCACCAGCACGACGAACCCGACGAGGTCGACGGCCGCGCCGTCCGCGCCGCGAAGGACGCCGAGGGCCGCCACGACGAGGCCTACTACCGCACCCGCGACTCCGCGCAGCCGCCCGTGCCGGTGACGCCGAAGCCGAAGGTCACCGCCGATCGCGGGGCGCGCAGCTTCGGTGCCGGGCTGGGCCGCAAGCGAGCGCTGTAGTGGAGGCCTCGCTGCACCGGTTCGTGCGCTTCCTGCGGCTGCGCGGGGTGCGGGTGTCGATCCCGGAGGCGCTCGACGCGATGGCCTGCGCCGCCCAACCGGGCATGCTCGGCGACCGCGAGCAGCTGCGCGCGGCCCTGCGCGTCGCGCTGATCAAGGACCGGCGTGACGACGAGGTCTTCGACGAGATCTTCGACCAGTTCTTCGCGCTGGTGAAGGTGGGCCCGTCCGACGGCGGGCACGGTCATGGCCACGGCCATGACGACCTGTCCGACGAGGGTCTGCTGGAGGACTTCACGCTGTCGGAGGCGCCCAGCGACACCCCGCAGGAGGGCCACGACCACGGCAAGCCCGTGGACATCCGCCAGTACTTCGACCCCGACGACCTCGCGCAGGCCTACAACCTGCACCAGGAGGCCAACAAGATCGACCTGGCCGCGCTGACCGACGAGATCGTGATCTCGAAGGACAACACCGGCATGGCGGGGGAGGGCAACCGGGTCCAGATCCAGGCCGACCGGCTCCACGGCGCCGGCGCGCCCGGGCAGCTGTCGCAGCAGCAGGGCATCAGCGTCGACGCCGACCTGTCCGTCGCGCAGCAGGAGGCGCTGTTCGGCTGGCTCGACCAGGCTGTCGACGAGCAGGGGGAACCCCAGGACGGCACCGAGGACGACGCCGCGGCACTGCGCCGCCGCCTCACCGGCGTGCTGGCGGGGCTGCCCGAGGCGCTCAAGGCCCACCTGGAGGCGCTGCTGGCACTGGAGCACCGGTCCGTCGAGTCGCCGGAGCGTGCGGTCGCCGAGGTCGACCGGGTCGGCGAGCACGAGCGGATGGAGCTGGAGGAGTCGCTGCGGCGGCTGGCGCGCTCGTTGCACGGCGGGCTGACGCACAAGCGCAAGGTCGCCAGCCGCGGGCGCATCGACTCGGGTCGCACGATGCGGCGCAACATGCGCTTCGACGGGATCCCGTTCGCGCCGGTCACGGTGCGCCGCGCCGAGGACAAGCCGCGCCTGGTGGTGCTGGCCGACGTGTCGCTGTCGGTGCGGGCGACGGCCCGCTTCACCCTGCACATGGTGCACGGCCTGCAGAGCCTGTTCGGCCAGGTCCGGACGTTCGCGTTCGTCGCGGACCTCGTCGAGATCACCGACCTGTTCGAGGACCACCCCGTGGAGCAGGCACTCGGGCTCGTGTTCGGCGGTGACGTGCTCGACGTCGACGCGAGCTCGGACTACGGCGCCGCGTTCGGCCGCTTCGGCGAGGACTTCGGCTCCGCGGTGAACCGGCGGTCCACGGTCATCGTGCTCGGCGACGGTCGGGGCAACGGCAACCCGCCCAACGTCGAGGCGTTCGCCGAGATCACCCGCCGCGCCCGCGAGACGATCTGGCTGACGCCGGAGCCGCGCTACTCGTGGGGTCTCGGGGCCTGTGACCTGCCCGAGTACGCCGAGTACTGCAGCCGCGTGCGGGTGGTGCGCGACCTCACCGGCCTGGAGAGCGCCGCGCTGGAGATGGCCGCGGAGCCGCTGACGCGATGAGCCTCACGACACTGACGCTGGGCGCCGACGGCCGGGTGCGCCACCGCGTGCCGCCGGATCGGCTGAGCAACGACCTGGCCGGCTGGATCGCCCGCGATCTCGTGGCGCCGGGCCTGTTGCGCCCCAACGCCTTCGAGCAGGCGTTCGTCTCGGTGGTGCTCTCGACGGCGTGGCGACCGGTGGTGGCGTGGGAGTCGTTCTACCGCAACACCCTGACCGCGCTCGCCGCCGGTGGGGATCCCGGCGGCACCAACGCCGGCATGGCGCCGGTGCAGCAGCGGGCCACCGAGCTGGCCGTCGGGCCGGATGTGGTCGAGCTGGGCTGCTGCTTCGGCTTCCTGGCGCTGCAGCTCGCCGCGGCCGGGCACCGGGTGACGGCCGTGGACATCGCGCCGGGCACGGTGCGCCTGCTCGCGGCGATGGCGCCGCTGCTGGGACTGCCGGTGCACGCCGTCGCCGGTGACGCGACGGCCGCGCCGCTCGCCGACCGGTGCGCCGACACCGTGCTCGCGGTGCACCTGCTGGAGCACCTGCCTGCGGGTGTGGACGTGCTGGTGCTGGCGGAGATGCTGCGGTTGGCGCGGCGCCGCGTGGTGGTCGCCGTGCCCTACGAGGACGTGCCGGACGTGGCGTGGGGTCACGTCCGGACGTTCGACGCGGCGGCGCTGCACCGCCTCGGCGCGAGCACCGGCCACCGCTATCGGGTGGCGGACCACCACGGCGGGTGGCTGGTGATCGATCGGTGACGGCGTCGAGGGGCCCACCGCAGCGGGCCCCTCGACGGTCATCGTGGGATCAGTGCGAGCCGACGCGTGTCGGACTCGCGATGGTGTCGATCGTCTCCATCTCCTTGGTGAACTCGACGTAGTTGTTGTCCATCAGGGCCCGCGGGTCGAAGTCGGGGCTCGCGATGATGCCGTGGACGCGGCGGCGCTGCATGCCGAAGTTGCCGCCGTCGTAGATCGGCAGGATCGCGGCCTCGCGCAGGTACTTCTCGAAGCTGTGCTTCTTGTCGGCGCTGTTGACGCCGACCACCTGCAGGCACTTGTAGACGGCGTCGAACAGCGACTCGGTGCAGTAGGTCTTGTTCATCGCGCCGATGAGCTCGCCGTGGTAGTTGTGCTCGTCGATGTAGTGCGCTGCCTTCCAGCAGAAGTAGCGGGCGGCCTCGATCTTCGCGGCGACGTCGCCGAGCACGTAGCCGACGTTCTGGTGGTGGATGATCGGGAACGGGCCGCCTGCGGTGTAGGTCTTCGCCCAGGCCAGCGCGGCCTCGTAGGCGGCGCGGGCCACGCCGACCGCCGCGATCCCGGCCACGGGGCCCGACCATGCGAAGTTGCGGTTGATCAGCAGGTCGCCGTTGCCCTTGGTGCCCTCGACGATGTTCTCCTTGGGCACGATGGCGTTGTCGAAGATCACCTCGGAGTTCGGGGTGAGCCGGTGGCCGAACGAGTCGATCGTGTTGAAGGTGACACCCGGTGTCCCGCGGTCGACCATGATCGCGGCCAGGCCCTCGGTGCCACCGAGGTCCGGGTCGGTGCGCACCACGTAGAGGCTGGTGTTGGCGCCCTGGCCGTCCCAGCCGCCGACGTTGCAGGGCCAGTACTTGCGCCCGTTGAGCACGTAGTGGTCACCCTCGAGGATGGCCTGCAGACCGATGCCGGCGGGTGCGGGCAGCGGGGTGTCGAAGTTCGCGGTGCCACCGGGGGTGCCGGCGGGCTCGCTCGCGCCGTAGCCGGCGATCCACTCGCCCGTCGGGTCGGAGGTGGCCGCCGTGAAGATCTTCTTCTTCTGGTCCTCGGTGCCCCAGTACCAGACCGGCAGCAGCCCCAGCCCGTTGACGAGCACGGTGCACGCGAAGCCGGGGTCGACGGCGCAGATCTCCTCGGCGGCGAGGATCAGCTCGACGTTCGTGAGGCCGCCACCGCCGTACTCCTTCGGGAGCATGCAGAAGGCGATCCCACGCTTGTAGGACTCCACGTAGGCCGGCTTCGTCATCTGGAACGCCTTCAGCGGATCGGGCTCCCGATCGGCGTCCCGAACGATCGGTGCCAGCACGTTCTCGGCGAAGTCCCGCGCATCCAGCTGGACTTTCTTCTGCTCCGGGCTGAGGGTGAAGTCGATGGCCATCCGAGCTCCTCCTGTTGACGGCGTCGCGATCGGACCGCCGTGGCGATCCGTCCACCGGCGTCACTATCGAGGAGCGTCCGCCCGGCCGGAAGGCGTCCGGCATGGATGACGGCGGCGGCGCACGAGCGGTGTCGATGCCCGCACGAACGGCGGGCCGCGGATCGGGTCAGATGCCCAGAACGACCTTGACCCGTGCGACGTTGCGGCGCGCCACCGGGATCTCCTCGTCGAGGTGGGGATCGGTGCTCAGCGTGAGGGTCCCCCTGCTCGGGTGCCCGATCCTGCGGATCCGATCGACGTTCACCAGGTAGCTGCGGTGCACGCGCAGGAAGCCGAACGGGGCGAGCTCGGCGTCGATGTTGTCCATTCCGGGGGTGGCGGCGCGGACCCTCCCGAGGTCGGTGACGAACCAGACGACGTGCCGGGCGGCCTCGGCGTAGCGGATCTCCGCCGGATCCAGCAGCAGCACCTGGTCGCCCTGGACCGCAGGGACGCGGCCGAGCTTCGGGGAAACGGGCGGGGACGTGGCGGCGGGCAGGGCAACGGTGTCGTCGTCGTGGTGCTGATCGCTCGAGAGCACCCAGCCGATGACGCCGTCGGCCGAGGTGACGGCGCTGAAGCGGAACATCTCGGGATGCCCGAGCAGTGCGGTGCCGACGTCGGCCGAGCCGACCCACGCGGGATCGGCGCGCAGTCTCTCGCCCGACCGGGCGACCATGCGCCGCAGCTGTGGCGCGCCGGGGTTCCACCGGTTGCCCGGCTCGAGCAGGAAGCCCTTCGGCAGGTCGGTCAGCACCGAGCGGGTCTCGTCGTTGGCCGCGATGACGTTGCCGGCGACGTCGACGGCCAGCAGCTTGTGGGTGGTGCGCCGGTCGACCGCGAGGAACGCCCTGGCAACCTCCAGGCCGTGCTCCCTGGCCTGGTCGTGGAGCCCGGACTGCACGGCGCGCACCTCGGCGGCGAGTCCCGTGGCCAGCCCCGCGATGTCGTGCTGCCCGCAGGTGGCGATGTTCACCGCGGCGACCGCGTCGTCGGTGACCGCGTCGTAGACGGCCATCCCGACGCACGTCCACTCGTGCAACGACCGGCACCAGTGCTCCGGACCGCGCACGACCACCGGTTGATGACCCGTGATGGCCGTGCCCATGCCGTTGGTACCCGCTGCGGACTCCGACCACGTGACCGACGACGGGAGGTGGCTGCCGGCCGCCTGCTGCACCAGGCAGCGCGGACCCCAGGACGCGAGGATCCGGCCGTCGCCGTCGGTGACGGTGGTGAGGCAGTGCTCGCTGCGCCGCGCGATGGCCGCGGCGATCCCCCCGAGCTGGGCGTAGACGCCGGCCCGGCCCTGCCGGACGCCGCTGCTGCCCGCCGCGGCGGCGAGGGGCGCGGCCAGCGGGCGGTGCAGCCCGGGATCGAGCCGGTGGACGTCGCGGCAGCGGTACCAGGACAGCAGGATCGCGGGGGACACCCCCTGCACGTCGTCGTCGCCGGAGACGAACCGTTCCCAGGCCCGCAGCGTCTGCCGCCGATGCTGGCCGTCTCCTCGACCGTCTCCGTCTCCGATTCCGTGCCGGCTCCGGCCGTACGCGTTCTGATCCCGGTGCACGCAGTGCTCCTTCGCGTCCTCGTGACGCACCCGGTGATTTACGCTATCGGCATCCGGTTTATTCGGGTAGGGCCGTCCGGACGCTCTGCGTTCCCCCGGGTCGGCGTGCCGGCGCCGAAAATTACACTACCGAGATCCTCTTTATTAGGGTGTGATGTCGTGATGATCAGTGAAGCGACCCGGCGCCGTCGCACGCACGAGGCACTGGCCGTGGCCAGCCGCGTGCGGCTCGTCGACGCGCTGCGTGCCGCCGACGGTCCGCGCAGCGCCCACGAGCTGGCGGCGGAGTGCGGGCTCCACGTCACCACCGTGCGGTTCCACCTCGAGATACTGGGCAGTGCGGGCCTGGTGCGCAGCCGCCCGGAGGCCACCGGCGGGCGGGGACGACCGCGGCTGGTCTACAGCCCGGCCGCGGCGGCCGACCCCGGCACCGGGTACGAGCTGCTCGCGATGATGCTCGCCCAGAGCTGGGGCGACACCGCCAGCGAGCGTGCCGAGCGCGCCGAGCGGGCGGGCCGTGCCGCGGCCACCACGCAGCCCCTCGCGCCCCTCGTGCCCCACGCGGCCCCAGCTCCGGCCCCGGTACTGTCCATGGAGGCCGCCGTCGCGGAGGTGGCCGACACGTTCGCCGAGCTCGGATTCGAGCCCGAGGTCGCCCCCGTGGAGGCCGGCCTGCAGATCCGGCTCCACGCCTGCCCCTTCCGCGCCGTCGCCACGGCCCATCCCGAGGTCGTCTGCTCCCTGCACCTGGGGCTGATCCGCGGAGCACTCGAAGAGTTGGGTGGTTCGGCCACCGCGGCGGGGCTGGAGCCCTTCGTCGAACCGGACCTGTGCGTGGCCCACATCGTCGCCACCGCCGAGACGAGCGCGCGATGAGCATCGACCGACTGCCGTCGCCGATCGCCACCGGTCCCACACCCGATGCACCCCGGCTCGATGCATCCGGACTCGATGCGTCTGGGCCCGCCCGGCCCGGCACCCCGCCGTCGGCGACCGTCGATCTCGTCCGGCGCAGCTGGGCGCTGGTCGAGCCGCAGACCGAGGAGCTGACGCGGCTGTTCTACGGGCTGCTGTTCGGGCGGATGCCGGAAACCCGCTCGCTGTTCCCGGTGAACATGCAGGTGCAGCGCGGCCGGCTGCTGCGCGCGCTCGTGCACGTGGTGCAGCTGGTCGACCGGCCCGACGAGCTCGAGCCGTTCCTCGACCAGCTCGGGCGCGACCACCGCAAGTTCGACGTCGCCGACGCCCACTACGACGTGCTCGGCGGCGCGCTGGTGGATGCGGTCGCGCGGTTCTCGGGCGCGGCGTGGACACCGCAGATCGAGGGTGCCTGGCGCCACGCCTACCGGATCGCTGCCGACCGCATGCGCACCGCCGCGGCCGCGGAGCGCGGACCGGCGTCGTGGACCGGGGTGGTGCTCGAGCACCGGCGGATCGGGTGGGACCTCGCGATCGTCCGGGTGCAGACCGACACCCCGATCCCGTACCGCGCCGGGCAGTACCTCAGCGTCGAGACGCCGCACCGGCCGCGGCTGTGGCGGTACCTCTCACCCGCGGGGCCGCCGCGTCCGGACGGCGTGCTCGAGTTCCACGTCCGCGCGGTCGAGGGCGGCTGGGTCAGCCGCGCGGTGGTGGCCCACACCACCCCCGGCGAGACGTGGCGGATCGGGCCGCCGATGGGGCGGCTCAGCATCGAATCGGCGTCCGGCGACGGCCTGCTGCTGATCGCGGGCGGCACGGGGGTCGCCCCGGTACGGGCGATCGTCGAGCGACTGGTGGAGCAGGGCGCCACCCGCCCCACCACCCTGTTCACCGGGGGGCGCACCACCGCCGATCTCTACGACCTCCCGCACCTGCGCACGCTGGGGCGCCGCAACGCCTGGCTCGACGTGGTGCCGGTGATCGAGAAGATCGACGAGCACGGCATCCTCGACGACCACCGGACGCTGGAGACGGGAGCCGAGATCGGCACGCTGGCCGACGTCGTCTCCCGCTACGGCGCGTGGCGCGACCACGACGTGATCGTCTGCGGATCGCCCGCGATGGTGCGCGCCACGGTCGGCAGGCTGCTCGTGGCCGGCACACCCCTGGACCGGATCCGCTACGACCCCTTCACGCTCGACTAGGACTCCGCAGCACCTTCCCGACCTCGCACCACTTCACCCGACTTCGCACACCGTTACCCGTGCTCGCACACCGTGCAACCCGTGCGACGACCCACCACCGTATGCGAAGTCGGCGTGGCGGCGGTGTTACGCGATCCCGAGGGCCCGGCGCAGCACCGCCAGCGCCTCGGCGTTCTCGCGCTGCGTCACGGCGGCGTGCGCCATCAGCCCGGAGCCGTGGAAGGTGCCGGGGAACACGTGCAGCTCCACGGGGATCCCGGTGGCCAGCAGGGCCTGGGCGTAGGCGATGTCCTCGTCGCGAAGCGGGTCGAACTGCATCGCCGAGACGTAGGCGGGCGGCAGTCCGGACAGGTCGGTGGCCCGGGCCGGGGCAGCGTGGACCGGCACGTCGGCGCCGCCGCGGCGGCCCGTCCCGCCCAGGTAGGCGTCCCAGCTGTGCTCGGCCTTGGGCCGGTTCCAGATCGGGGTGTCGACGAAGGCCCGCATGCTCGGCGTCTCGAGGCGGTCGTCGAGCTCGGGGATGCCGAGGTACTGGAACGCGATCGCGGGGCCGCCGCGGTCCCGGGCGAGCAGGGCCAGCGCGGCGGCCAGCCCACCGCCGGCGCTGGCGCCGTAGATGGCAACGCGTTCGGGGTCGATGCCGAGCGCGTCGGCGTTCTTCGCGGTCCAGACGAGGCCGGCGTAGCAGTCCTCCAACCCTGCGGGATAGGGGTTCTCGGGTGCCAGCCGGTAGTCGACGGAGACGACGACGACCCCGAGCTCGCGGGCGAACTCCAGGTTGGAGGCGTGGTCGGTCTCGATGTCACCGACGATGAAGCCGCCACCGTGGATGTCGTAGAGCGCCGCCGGGGCCTGCCGCACGTGCGGGGTGTAGACGCGCAGCAGGACGTCCGGGGCGCCGTCGGGGCCGGGGACGCGCTCGTCGCGGACGTCCACGCCGGTGGTGTCGGGCTCCCCGAACGACCGGATCATCTCCGACATCTGCGCCCGGGCGAGCACCACGTCGTCGGTGTCGAGGTTGGGCAGCATCGAGAGGGCGGCCGCGAGTTCCGGGTCGAAGGCGTAGGTCATGGGAACGATCATGGCCCGCGCGTCGCGGGATGGCATCCACCACCCGTCGGGAATCGGACCGCCAGGACCCGACGAACGTCGCCCGGCCCACAGAGCTAGTACCCGGGTGCGGCCTAGGACCCGAGTGCGGCCGCCATCCGGCGCAGTGCCTCGTCGAGGATCTCCGAGCTGGTGCCGAAGGTGAGCCGGACCCAGCCGCCGGTGTCGGCACCGAACCGGGTGCCGGGCTCGACCGCCACCCGGCCGTCGCGCAGGAACCGCTCCTGCACGTCACCGAGGGTGTCGACGGCGCGGCAGTCCAACCAGGCCGGTACGTGGCCTCCGGCGGGTGCCAGCCGATCGCGAGCAGCCGCTCGCGCAGGGTCGCCCCGAGCTAGGAGCGCGCGTCGAAGCTCGACGAGCAGCGCGTCGAGCCAGCCGCCGCCGCCGGTGTAGGCGGCGACCGTGGCCAGCGCACCGAGGTGCCCGACACGCCCGCGGGTGTCGGGCGGCAGCCCGTCGAGCACGGCATGCATCGACGGCGCCCCGGCCACCAGCGCGGCGCACCTGAGGCCGGCCAGGTTCCAGGCCTTGCTCGTGGAGTGCACGGCGACGGCGATCTCGGCGGCGCCCGGCACCGTCAGCAGCGGCGTGAACGTGGCACCGGGCAGCGTGAGCGGGGCGTGGATCTCGTCGCTGACGATCGCGACGCCGTAGCGCGTGGCGAGCTCGACGACGGCGGCGAGCTCGTCGGGGTGGTGCGCGTTCGAGCGCATCGGCCAGCACCGCCCGGATGGGTTCGGCGAGGGCGACGTCGGTCTCGGCGATCGTCATCGGGAGGACGTCGGCGGGGTGGGGGCGCCACTTGGCGCTGCGCCGCAGCGGCAGGCGCTCGAGCGGGTCGACCGACGGCCGGTCCGGGCGGTCGCCGCTGTCGTGGATCTCCCGGGCGGGCACGGTCACCCGGCCGACCCCATCGGCGGTGGTGACCTTCCGCGGATCGCGCGATGTCGAGCGATGTCGTGCGATGCTTGTCCCCGATCGGGGGAGGCCGCCATGTTGAGCCCTGACGAGCAGGCGAGCTTCGACGAGATCACCCACCGCCTGGCCGCGGAGGAGCGCTCAGCGGTGCCGCGATCCCGTCGCCGCCGCGCCGCACCCGCGGTGGCGCTCGTCGCCGCGGGCACGGTCTGCCTGCTGCTGTCGTTCTCGCTCCTCGACACCGTGCTGTTCGTGGCGGGGTTGACCGCGATGCTCGCGGGCTGGCTCTGGCTCGGGATCCGGCTGGGCCGCCGCCAGCGCGGGGGCTGATCCTTCGCCCGATCCGTCGCCGCCCGTTCGGGGGCTAGGCGTGCGCCCGGTGCTGAGTACGGTGCGATCTTCAACCATCCCCGGAGGGAGCGGACATGACGTCGTCGGAGCTGGGTGCCGCGGTGCGGACCGTGTGGTGGCTCGTGCTCGTCCGTGGGGTGCTGGCGATCCTCTTCGGACTGATCGCGCTGTTCTCGCCGGGTACCGCGCTGCTGGCGCTGGTGATCCTGTTCGGCGTCTACGCGATCATCGACGGCGTCATGGCCATCGTGCTCGGGGTGCGGCACCGCACGGTGGAGTCGCACTGGGGCTGGCAGGTCGCGCAGGGCGCCGTCTCGGTGATCGCCGGCATCATCGCGCTCGTGCTGCCGGGCGTCACCGCGCTGGCCGTCCTCTTCGTCATCGCGTTCTGGAGCATCGTCAGCGGGCTGGCCGGGGTGATGCAGGCGTTCGCGATGCGCCGCCAGGGCTCCTCGACGTGGGGCTGGGCGCTCGCCGGGGCCGTGCTGAGCGTGCTGTTCGGGATCCTGCTCATCGTGCAGCCCGGCGCCGGACTGATCACGATCCTGCTGTTCGTCGGATGGTTCGCGGTGGTGTTCGGCGTCATCGTGGTGGTGTGGGCGTTCCGCCTGCGTGGGGCGCTCTCCGCAGCGAGTTCGGGCCACGATGTGTGAACCGGGCCCGGCCGGGGTACGCCAGCCGGTATGCAGCTCCCTGTAGCACCCCCGCTGGTTCTCGCCGCGCTGCTCGCTGTTCACCCGACCGCGCAGGCGCCCGCCGACACCGCACTGGAAACCGACCTGCAGAACGTCGCCGACACCTCCGACATCGCCGAGGTCCCCGCCGCCGATGTCACCGCCGCAGACCCGGGCGACGCGCTCCCGCCCACCAGCCCCTGCCCGGCCTACCTCGGCCCGCAGTGCGACTCCGTCGAGCACGAGCAGATCGAGCACACGCAGCTCGTCGACGCCCAGCAGCTCGCGAACCTGGCCCTGCAGGCCGTCCCGGTGCACATCCTGTCGTAGCAGGTTGCTAGAACGGCACCCGTGACGATCTCGGGGCTCACCGTGCGCGGTGCCGACCTGGTGTGGACGGGTTCGGCCGAGGTGCCCGGCGGCACCGTGTCCTGCGGCGCCGACGGTCGGGTGCAGGCCGCCCCGGTCGAGGGCGAGGTGCTCGACGCGTCGGGCTGCGTCGTCACGCCCGGCCTCGTCAACGCCCACCACCACCTGCTCCAGACGGCGTTCCGCACCCTGCCCGGCACCCGGGGCGTGCCGATGCGCGACTGGCTGCCGCGGATGGCCGCGGCCTACACCGCCGTCGGTGTCGACGACGAGCTGGCGTACGCCGCCGCCGCCGCGGGCCTCGCGGAGGCGCTGCTCTGCGGGGTCACCACCGTCGCCGACCACCACCTGACCTGGCCCGACTCCACCGGTGACGGGGTCGGCATCGTCCGCGCCGTCGCCACGGCGGCGGGCGAGCTTGGCGCACGGCTCGTGTTCGTCCGAGGCAGCGCCCGCGACGACCCGCAGACCGCCGCCGCGTCGGCCGATGCGATCGCCGCGGCGCTGGGCGGCGACCCCACCGGGATGGTGCAGATCGCCGTCGGGCCCGCCGGCGTGCACAGCGACGCCCCGGAGACGTTCGCGCTGCTCGGTGAGGTGGCCGCCCGCCACGGGCTGCGCCGGCGCACGCAGAGCAATGAGCAGGTCGACGTCGAGATCGCTGCAGAGCGCTACGGCAGGCGGCCGCTGGAGCTGCTCGACGAGTGGGGCTGGCTCGCCCCCGACGTCACGCTCGCGCACCTGTGCGGCGTCACCGATGCCGAGATCGCGCGGGTGGCCGCCGCCGGGGTCTCCGCGACCCATGCTCCCGGCTGCGACCTGCCGATGGGCTGGGGTGTCGCCCCGATGGCGGCACTCGCCGACGCCGGTGTCCCCGTCGGGCTCGGCACCAGCGGGGGCGGCAGCAACGACGCGGGCCACCTGCTGGCCGACGCGCGGCTCGCGTTGCAGGTCGCGCCGCTGGTCGGGCGCCCGGTGGCCGCCCGCGAGGTGCTGCGCTGGGCGACGGCCGGGTCCGCCGACGGACTCGGCCGCCCCGAGCTGGGCCGGCTCGACCCGGGCTGCGCCGCCGACCTGGCCTGCTGGGACGTCAGCGGCGTCGCCGACGCGGGTGTCGCCGACCCGCTGGCCGGTCTGCTGTGGGCGGCGCCGGGCCGCCGCCCCCGCCACGTCGTGGTGGCCGGGCGGGTGGTGGTGCGCGACGGCGAGCTGGTGGCGCGCCCCGAGCGTGACGTGGCGGGCGCGCTGCGCGCCCTCCTGACGCGCCGGGGTTAGGGCAGCACGGGGAAGTGGCGCCAGCCGGTGTCGTCGAGCACGAAGCGGGTGCGGGTCTGCGGTGTCGTCTCGGTGCCGACCTGCCAGAGGTCCGCCCGCGTCGGCACGAGCCGGAACGTGGTCCAGCTCGGCGGCCGCTCCCCAGAGCCCGGGTCGGCCGCGGCGCGCGCGTAGGCCTGCTCCACGGCGCCGGGTGCCACCGCGAAGTCGGGTGCCGACAGCCGGGGCAGCAGCTCCTCGTACGCCCACGCCACGAGCTGCAGCTGCCGGGACCGAGCGCGGAACGCGGTGCGCGAGGTGGCGGCGTCGAGCTCGACGGTGGCGCCGGAGAAGACGGCCTGGCGGCCCAGCGCCGGCCAGTGGAACACGGCTGTCGCGCGCGGGTTCGCGGCCAGGTCGGTGGACTTGCCGGTGGGCGTGGACGACTGGAACCGCAGCCCGGTCGCGTCGATCGCCGTGACGTCCACGGTGCGCGCGTGCGGCATGCCGTCGCCGTCGGCGGTGGCCAGCGTGGTGGTGCTCGGCAGCGGGAGCCCGGCGGCGGTGGCCTCGGCGACCCAGCGCGCGAGCACGTCGAGCGGGTTGCCGTGCAGCGGGTCAGCCATCGGATGCCCCCACATGGACGAGCAGCACGACGCACGGCGCCGCACCGACCTGCCGGAACCGGTGCTCGACGAGCCCGGAGTAGGTGATGGTGTCGCGCGGTTCCAGCGTGGTGAACCGGCTGGTGCCCTCCTCGCGCAGCTCCACCTCGATCACCCCGTGCGCGACGTAGATCAGCTCGCGCCGCTCGTGGCTGAAGTACTCGCCGAACTCCTGCGGCACCCCGACGAACTCCGTGACGTCGGCGCCTGCCGGGTCGTGCAGCAGCAGCCGCGCGCCACCGGAGGAGACGGCGAGCAGGGCGGCGTCGCGCCCGCGGGTGGCCTCGGCGGTCGGGTCGCCTGCCGCCATCCCGAGCAGCGCCTGCTGCGTGGTGCCGAGCGCGGTGGCGATCCGGAAGAGCGAGCGCATCGACGGGCGGGTGCGCCCGAGCTCCAGCTGGGACAGGAAGGGCTGGGACAGCTCGGTGGCCCCGGCCACCTGGGCCAGCGTCATGCCGCGTTCGTGGCGAAGCGTCCGGATCGCCCGTCCGAGCCGGGCGTCGGCGGCGCGTTCCGGCGTCGGTTTCCGGCTTGCGGCCCCGCTCATGATCGGCATGATTAACCCGTCTGCGCGAATTCGGTTACCTGCACGCAACCCAGGGCCCCGGCCGGAGCCTATGTTACCTCCATCAATATTTCCCAGGTAGGACGCGTGAATCAATCCATCGGGGCGCCGGACGGCACCGAGGTGCTCACCGGCGTCACCGTGCGGGCCCTGCGGGGCGTTCGGCTGATCGGCGGCACCCTCGCCGACATCGGCATCGCCGATGGGCACGTCGTCGACGGCGTCCCCGACACCGCTGGTGTCGATCTCGATGCCACCGGCTGGCGGGTGCTGCCGGCTGCCTGCGAGCCCCACGCACACCTCGACAAGGCCCTCACCGCCGCGCGCATGGACCCCGGCACCGGCAACGACCTGATGTCCGCGATCACGTCGTGGCGCGAGATCGTCACCGCCGTCGACGCGGCCGACATCGCCGCCCGCGCGCTCATGGCGGTCCGCCGCTACACCGCCCGCGGCATCACCACGATCCGCACCCACGTCGACATCCCGCAGACGGGCGACCCGATGCGCGGCATCGACGCGCTCGTGGCGCTGCGCGAGCGGCTGCGCGGGCGGGTCACGCTGCAGGTCTGCGTGCTCGCCGGCTCCGATGTCCCCGACGCGCAGATCGCGGAGGCGATCCGTCGCGGCGCCGACGTCATCGGCGGGTGCCCGCACCTCGCACCCGACCCGCACCACGAGGTCACCAGGGCCCTCGACGCCGCGCAGCGCCACGGCCTGCCGGTCGACCTGCACGCCGACGAGCAGACCGACGTGACACTGGCCGACGATGCGCTCGACCTCACCGACCTCGCCGAGCAGGTGTTGCGCCGCCGGCTGCCCCAGCGGATCACCGCGAGCCACTGCGTGCGGCTGGGGGCGCTGCCGCCCGAGCGGCTCGACCCCGTGCTGGCGCTCGTGGCGCGCGCCGGGATCGGCATCGTCACGCTGCCGATCACCAACCTGTACCTGCAGGGCCGCGACACCACCCACCTCGTGCCGCGCGGGCTCGCCGCGGTGCGCCGCATCCTCGACGCCGGCATCCCGCTCGCCGCGGGCGCCGACAACCTGCGCGACCCGTTCAACCCGGCCGGTCGCGCCGACCCGTTCGAGACCACGTCGCTGCTGATGACGGCCGGTCACCTGCGCGGGGAGGAGGCACTGGCCGCGATCACCACCGGGGCTCGCACCGTGCTCGGCCTGCCGGCGGCCGGTACCGATGTGGGCGACGTGGCGGACCTGATGCTCGTGCCCGACGGCGACCTCGGCGACGTGCTCGCCGGCGCCGAAGACGCCCGGATCGTGCTGACCGGCGGCCGCGTGGTCGCCGACACGCGCGTCCGGCGCACCCTCGACATCCCGGAACGGCAGGTGTGACCGTGCCCGTGACCCCCGCCTCGACCCCCGTATCGACCAGCACGACCCTGCAGCTGGACCACGTCACGATGCAGTTCCCGACCGGCACCGTCGCGCTCGCCGACGTCAGCATGACGATCGCCGCGGGCGAGTTCGTCTCGGTCGTCGGGCCGTCGGGCTGCGGCAAGTCGACCCTGCTGCGACTCGCGTCCGGGCTGGAGGCGGCCACCGGCGGCACTGTCGCGGTCACCGCGGCGGCCACCAGCTACGTCTTCCAGGACGCGACGCTGCTGGAATGGCGCAGCGCGGCGCGCAACGTCGAGCTGGTGGGGGAGCTGCGTGGGGTGCCGCGCGAGCAGCGTCGGGCCCGCGCGCAGGAGGTGCTCGACCTCGTCGGGCTCACCGGCTTCGAGAAGCAGCACCCGCGCCAGCTCTCGGGGGGCATGCGGATGCGTGTCTCGCTGGCCAGGGCGCTGGTGGCCGATCCGGAGCTGGCGCTGTTCGACGAGCCGTTCGGGGCACTCGACGAGATCACCCGGCTGCAGATGCAGACCGAGCTGCAGCGGCTGTTCCGCAGCAGCGGGTTCGCCGGGCTGTTCATCACCCACTCCGTCTCGGAGGCGGTGTACCTGTCCACCCGCGTGCTCGTGATGAGCGGGCGGCCCGGCCGGATCGTCGCCGATCTCCCGGTGCCGTGGGACTACCCGCGCCCACCCGAGCTGCGTCACACCGGCGAGTTCGCGGCGCTCACCGGGCGGGTCTCGGCTGCGCTGGGCGAGCACCTCGCAGGGGAGCGCGCGTGAGGGCCGGCGCGCTGGCCCGCGGGCTGCCCGTCGTCGCGGCGCTCGCCGGCATCGCCGCGGTCTGGTACGCCATCAGCTACCTGGTGCTGCCGCCCGACCAGCGGTTCCTGCTGCCGCCGCCGCACCAGGCCTACGGCACGGCGGTGTCGAACGCCTCGATCATGGGCCCGATGCTCGAGGGACTGGGCCGCAGCATCCTCGTCGCGATCATCGGGCTCGTGATCGCCGTGGTGCTGGGCATCGGCTGGGCCGTGGTGATGTCCCAGTTCGGCTGGGCGGAGAAGATCCTCTACCCGTACGCGGTGATCCTGCAGACGATCCCGATCCTCGCGCTGGTGCCGCTCATCGGCATCTGGATGGGCTACGGGTTCCCGGCCCGGATCGCGGTCTGCGTGATCATCGCGGTCTTCCCGATGATCTCCAACACCTTCTTCGGCCTGCAGTCGGCGGGTGCCGATGCGCACGACCTGATGACGCTCAACCGCGCCACGCGCGCGCAGCGGCTGTTCAAGCTCGAGTTCCCCGCGGCCGTCCCGTCGATCTTCACCGGGCTGCGCACGGCCGCGGGGCTCTCGGTGATCGGCGCGATCGTCGGCGACTACTTCTTCCAACAGGGCGCCCCCGGCATCGGCGGCCTCCTGCGCGTCTACACGCAGCGGCTCTCCATGGAACCGCTGCTCACCGCCGTCACGCTCACGGCGCTGTTCGGCGTCGTGTTCTTCACCGCGTTCGCCGCGCTCGACCGCGCGGTCGTCGGCCGCTGGTACGGCTCGAACCCCCGAGGAGAACGATGAACCGCAGGTCCGTCCTGGTCGCGACGACGCTCGCGGCCGCACTCGTCCTCACGGCGTGCGGTTCGGGCGGGTCCACCGCCCCGGCCGCTCCCGGAGCCCCGGCCGCGCCTGCGGGCGGGCCGCTCGACCTCAAGGCGGCCGGCTGCCCGGCCACCGTGGTGCTGCAGCAGGACTGGCAGCCCGAGGCCGAGCACGGCGCGATGTACTCGGTGGTCGGGCCGGGGTACACGATCGACTCCGACAAGAAGTCGGTGACCGGGCCGCTGGTGGCCCAGGGCGTCGATACCGGGGTGAAGGTGGAGGTGCGCGCCGGCGGGCCGAACACGGGGTTCAAGCCGGTGCCCGCGCTGATGTACGTGGACCCGTCGATCACGCTCGGCGCCGTCAACACCGACCAGGCCATCGTGTCGGCGGCCGCGCAGCAGGTGACGGTCGCGGTGACGTCGCAGCTCACCGTGAGCCCGCAGATCCTCATGTGGGACCCCGCGACCTACCCGGGGATGACCACGCTCAAGCAGGTGGCCGCCACCGGGGCCCCGGTGGTCACCTCGGGTGAGGTGCTGCCGGCGCTGCTGGCGTCGCAGGGGATCATCACCAAGGCCCAGTCCGACACGAGCTACGACGGCACCCCGGCCCGGTTCGTGTCCGACCCGAAGATCATGCAGCAGGGCTTCGCCACGGCCGAGCCGTACATCTACGAGAACGAGATCGCGCAGTGGCACAAGCCGATCGCGTCGGAGACGTTCTCGAACTACGGCTACTCGATCTACCCGGAGCCGCTGGCGGTGCGCGCCGACAAGCTCGACGGGCTCCGGTCGTGCCTGCAGAAGCTGGTGCCGGTCATGCAGCGCGCGCAGGTCGACTACCTCAAGACGCCGGGCCCGACGAACGCACTGATCGTCAAGCTGGTGGACAGCTACCAGACCGGGTGGTCCTACACCGCGGGTGACGCGGACTTCTCGGCGAAGACCCAGCTCAGCGGCGGGTTCGTGGAGAACGACCCGGCCTCGGGTGTGTTCGGCCAGTTCGACCCGGCCCGGATGCAGGACACCGTGGCTCGCTTCGTGCCGATCCTGCAGGCGGCCGGCACGCTGACCGGACCGGCTCCCGCAGCCACGAGCCTGTTCACCAACGACTTCATCGACAAGTCGGTGAAGCTCTCGTGACGGGCATCCCGCAGCGCACGGCCCGGGCGGCCGCGGAGATCACCCGGCTCGGGGCGGGTGCGGTCTCCACCGAGAAGGGCCTGCTGACCACCGTGTCGTCGGACTGGTCGCGCATGTCGCCGGTGCTGCAGGAGAAGGTGCCGCCGGGGCGCTACCTCGCCGACGCCGTGGTGCGCCCGGCGACGGGGGAGGACGTGGCGACGGTGCTGAAGGTCGCGTTCGAGCACGACGTGCCGGTGACGCCGCGCGGCGCGGGCACGGGCAACTACGGCCAGGCCACGCCGTTCGACGGCGGGCTGCTGCTCGACCTGCGGGCGCTCACCGGCGTGCGGGTGGGTGCCGACACCGTCACCACCGGCGCCGGCGCCCGCATGACGGCGATCGACCGGGTGCTGCGGGCGGCGGGGCGCGACCTCTGGATTTACCCCTCCACGAAGTCGTCCACGCTGGGTGGCTTCGTGGGCGGCGGCAGCGCGGGCACCGGCTCGATCGAGCACGGCACCACCAGCGACGGGCTCGTCGTCGCGGCCACGATCGCGCCGATGGACGGCAGCGGCGAGCTGTTCACGGTGACCGGCGAGGACCTGACGCCCTACATCCACACCTACGGTGTCACCGGCGTGATCGTGGAGTTGGAGGTGCGCACCGACCCCGCGCGGGAGTGGACGTCGATCTACGCAGCGTTCGACTCCTACGCCGAGCTCGCGGCCGCCCACCGGTCCCTGCTGGACGTGCGTCCGCTGCCCCGGCTCTGCTCCGGCGACGAGCCCGCGCTCGTCTCGACGCTCAACGCCCCGGTGGCACTGGACCCGGAGCGCTTCAGCCTGCGCGTGATCGCCGATTCCTCCACTGTGGACCAGGTGAGCGAGCGCGTGCGCACCGCGGGCGGCGACGTCGTGGCCGAGCTGGGCGACTACGCGGAGAGCGACCGGCTCTCGGGCATGTCCTACAACCACCCGATCTGGTTCCTGCAGCGAGCCCATCCCGACCGCAGCTGGTTCCACATGGAGACCGGCGGCGTGGCGATCTGGGACGACCCCGACGCCGTCCGCGCCTGCTACGAGGGCCCGGTGCACCTGCACCTGGAGGTCTTCGCGCACGGCCCCGGTGCCATGGTCGTGGCCGAGTACCGGGGCGAGCAGGCGATGCTCGACGGCATCCCGAGGATGGAGGCGCTCGGCATGGGCGTGCACTCACCGCACCAGTGGTACGTCGACCGGTCGGTGGAGCTGGCCATCGCGACGGCGCGGCGCACCGACCCGAAGGGCCTGCTCAACCCGGGCAAGCTGACGGCCACGCCGCCGGTCGACAGCCGCGTCGACATCGGGGTGCGCTGACATGAGGTTCGAGGACCTGACCTGGCCGCAGATCGCCGCGCTGCCGCCCGGCACGGTGGCCGTGCTCCCGCTCGGGGCGATCGAGCAGCACGGCCCGCACCTGCCCGTCTCCACCGACTTCGTGACCGCCACGGAGGCGGCCACCGCCGCCGTGGCGGCCGTCGACCGGACCGGCACCGCGTCGGCCGTGCTGTTACCGGGGCTGGCGTTCACGAAGTCCGACGAGCACCACAGCTTCCCCGGCACGATCTGGCTGTCGTGGGACACCCTCATGCGCACGCTCGTCGACATCGGCCGCTCGCTGCAGACCTCCGGGATCACGCGGCTGCTGTTCGTCAACGGCCACGGCGGCAACTCCGCACTGGGGCAGGTGGCGTGCCGCGAGATCCGCAGGCAGTTCGGCCTGCGCACCTTCTTCGCCCACCTGTCGGTGCCGGTGGACCAGGGCGGCACCGGATCGGGCGCGGACGAGCACGGCATGGGCATCCACGGCGGGCACGGCGAGACGTCGCTGATGCTGCACCTGCGCCCGGAACTGGTGCACATGGACCTGGCGGTGCGCCGCGTGCCCGAGGCACTGCGCGCGCACGACCTGATCGGCTTCGGCAAGCCCGTGTCGTTCGGCTGGCTGTCGGACGACTTCGGCCCGGACGGCCACATCGGCGACCCGACCGGTGCGACGGCCGAGCACGGCAAGGCGCTGTTCGAGGGGGCCGTCGAGCGGCTGACCGCGGTGATCGCGGAGGCGGCCCGGTTCACGACCTGAGTGGCGGGGAAGGCGCGGGCAGCTGCGTCCGGTAGCGACCCGGGGTCGTACCGATGATCTGGGTGAACGCCGCGATGAAGCTGCTGGGGTTGGCCCATCCGCAGGCGGCGGCGGTGCGGATGGTGTCGTGGCCCTCGGCGAGGAGCACGAGCGCGTGGTGGACGCGCAGCTGGGTGCGCCACTCGTAGAAGGTCATCCCGAGCTCGTCGTGGAAGAGCCGGCTCAGCGTGCGGGAGCTGGCGCCGATCGTGCTCCCGAGCTCGGCCAGCGTGGCGTTGTCCGCGGGCGCGGCGTACAGCCTGCGGGCGACGGCCTGCAGCCGGTCGTCGCGTGGTTCGGGCAGGTGCAGCGGCTGCTCCGGCGCCTCGCGGAGCTCGTCGACGAGCACCCGCAGCAGGCGGGTGCGTGCGGGGCGGCTGTAGCCGGGTGCGGTGCCGTCGTAGTTGTGGGCACCGGTCAGGGTGAGCAGGACCTCGCGGGCCAGGCCGGAGGCCAGGAACACGGCGGGACGGTCCGGGACGAGCCGGGCGAGGGAGGGCGCGAGGAAGACGATCCGCATGTCGGTCTCGCCGTAGGCGCGGTGGTGGTGGGTGAACCCGGCCGGGGTCCAGGCGACCCGGTTGGCGGGAACGATCGACGTGCCGCGCTCGGTGTGCACGGCCAACACGCCGCCTGCCGCGTACACCAGGTGTCCCCGCGCGTGCGCCTGCACGGCACTCGCCTCGCCGGAGGGCCACCGGTGGCGTCCACCGGCGGGCCACAGGTGTGACGTCACACCGGCGGCCGCGCGAGGTTGGCGGCGAACGGGCATCGGTTGGCATCCTATCGGTGGCACGCCACTGCGTGAGCCGATGACACTGCCTGCATCGGCTCACGAGGAGGAGGAACGCATGACGACGTTCGTGCTGGTGCCCGGCGCCTGGAAGGGTGCCTGGGCGTTCGAGGCGGTGGTTCCGCTGCTGGAGCGGGCCGGCCACACCGTCCACGCACTGACCCTGACCGGCCTGCGGCCGGGGGACGACGACGCCACGGCCGCGGCCGCCAACCTGGACACGCACGCAGGCGACGTGCTGCGACACCTCGATCACCACCACATCACCGGCGCGACGCTGGTCGGCCACAGCTACGCCGGCATGGTGATCGCCGCCGCCGCCGACCGCGCAGGCGGCCGGATCGCCCGGCTGGTGCATCTCGACGCCTACGTCCCGCGCGATGGCGAGTCGTGCTGGTCGTCGACCAACGACCACTTCCGGGACGTGTTCGCCACCGGCGCCGCGGACACCGGCTTCGCCGTCCGACCGCCGGGTGCGGGAGGCGATCCCCGCCGCCGTCCCCATCCGCTCGCGTCGTTCCTGCAGGCGATCCGGCTCACCGGCGCGGTCGACGAGGTGCCCCGGCGGGAGTTCGTCTACTGCTCCGGATGGGCGGACCGGACGCCCTTCGCCGAACTCCGCGCCCGGCTGGGAGCCGATCCGCGGTGGCGGGTGCACGACCTCCCCACCCGCCACGACGCCATGCACGAGGCCCCGGAGGCGGTGGCGGCACTGCTGCTCGCCTGCTGAGTGTGGGTCGGCCGGCAACGGCCCCACTCACTCGCGCAATGTCAGCCCGTAGAACTCGACGCGGTACCCGTCCACGTCCTGGCTCCGCCCCGTCAGCCGGAGCCGGTCCCGTGGGGTCCGGGTGCCCAGCGCTCGTGCGGTGCCGGCCACCGACGAGCGCTCGCTGCGCACGGCGGTGGCTGACCGCGGCCGGCGCTGGGTCGACACCCCCGGTGGCGGGGAACCCGTGCGCCCCCATGATCGACGGGCGACGTCCATGATCGTCCGGCGGTCGACGCCTGCTGCCATCCGGTGTGCTCCCCCCGCGCCCTGCATGTTGCCCAGCCCCGATGTAGATCATGGGCAGGGCCGGGGCGTTGGGCGGGTGTGAGCGGGGTCACCGCCGCGACCTTCGAACATTGACTCCGGGGATCCTGGTTATCTAATGTCCTGATTCATGCGGATGGGCAAGGGTGTCGAGTGGGCGCTGCACGTCCTGCTCGCGCTCGCCTGGATCGACGATGACGAGCCGGTGTCCACGGCGCAGCTGGCCGCGGGTCACGACCTGCCGCCCGCGTATCTGAACAAGCAGCTCCAGGCGCTGGTGCGGGCCGGGCTGCTGCTGTCGGAGCCCGGGGCGCGGGGCGGCTTCCGGCTGGCCCGCCGGCCGGAGTCGATCACACTGATGGACGTCGTCGCCGCCATCGAGGGTTCCGACGAGGCCTTCCGGTGCATGGAGATCCGGCGCCGGGGAGCGGGTGCGGACATGCCGGCGAGCGCGTTCCGCGAGACCTGCGCCGTGCAGTCCTCCATGCAGCGCGCCGAGCTCGCGTGGCGCCGCGAGCTGGCCCGCCAGACCATCGCCGACGTCCGTGCCGAGGCCGACGCGCATGCCCCCGGCGCGGGCCCGGTGCTGCGCCGCTCCTTCGGCCGGGACTAGCCGTCTTTCGAGGTGTCCATGGCAACGATGCAGGGAAAGGTGAATCTGGATGTCTGATGTCCTGATTATTGGCGGGGGTTTCGCGGGTGTGTGGGCCGCGGCCGGGATGCAGCGGACGGCGCGGGAGGCCGGCGTGGGTGCCGACGAGCTGCGCGTCACGCTGGTCGCGGCGGGTGACGACATCGTGATCCGCCCGCGGCTCTACGAGTCCGGGCCCGAGCAGATGCGCGTCTCTCTCGACCGGATCCTCGGCCCGATCGGGGTGCGCCGCATCGCCGCGACGGTGACGGGCATCGACACCGCCGCGCGGCAGGTCACGGCCATCGGTCGCGACGGGCTCCCGTCGGTGCTGCACTACGACCGGCTGGTGCTGGCGGCCGGCAGCCAGGTGGTACGTCCCGAGCTCCCGGGCGCGGAGCACCTCTTCGACGTCGACACGATGACGGGCGCCGCGGGGCTGGCCGGGCACCTCGACCGGCTCCCGCGCCGGGCCGCGGAGGGTGCGACAGGCGGGGACACCTTCACCGCCGTGGTCGTGGGCGCCGGGTTCACCGGCATCGAGGTGGCCACTGAGCTCGTCGGGCGCCTGCGCGCCATCGCCGGAGCGACCACGCCGGTGCGGGTGGTCCTCGTGGAGCGAGCCGATGCCGTCGGGCCGGAGCTGGGTCCGGGTCCGCGCCCGGAGATCCTCGCCGCGCTCGACGAGCTCGGTGTCGAGCTGCGCCTCGGCGTGAGCCTGACGGCGGTCACCCCGACCGGGGTGACGCTGTCGGACGGCACCACGATCGCCGCGGCCACCACCATCTGGACGGCCGGCATGCTGGCGAGCCCGCTGACCGCACAGGTGCCGGGCCGCCGCGACCGGCTCGGCCGCCTGCACGTCGACGAGCACCTGCGCGTCGAGGGCGTCGCGGACGTCTACGCCGCGGGCGACACGGCCGCGGCGCAGGCGGAGGACGGCCACCACGTCACGCAGAGCTGCCAGCATGCCGTGCCGCAGGGCAAGTTCGTGGGGCGCAACGTCGCCGCCGACCTGCTCGGGCTGCCCGCCGTGCCGTTCGTGCCGGACCCCTACGTGACGTGCCTGGACCTCGGCGCCGCGGGAGCCGTGCTGACCAGCGGGTTCGAGCGGTCGGTGGTGATGACCCGCGACGAGGCCAAGGACCTCAAGCGCTCCATCAACGCCCAGTGGATCTACCCGCCGGTGGACGACGGGGAGCACATCCTCGACCGCGCCGACCACCGTCAGACGTGGCCGACGGCCGAGACCGTGAGCGGGGCGGCCCTGTAACGACTAGCCGCGGAACCACCGCCGCCATGGCCCTCGTCGCCGGCCCACCGAGCGCTGCGGCGCCGGGAAGGCCGGCGGGAACGGCTGCGGCGTCGGGGGTGCCACCAGCGCGGATGGGGCGGGCAGTGTCGGCGGGTCCAGCGCGCGCAGCGTGGGCGGGTTCGCGGACGGGGTCGGACGGACGTGCGGGGACGGCCGCCACCGGTGCGTGTCGGTCACGAACCCTTGTCGGCGCCCGCCCCCGGCGCCGTTAGCCGGACATGGCGGACGTCACGCGGCGCCCGAGACGATGGCGCATGACGCTGCGCGTCTCGGCGATGGTCGTACGCGGGCGGGTGCACTTGTCTGGTGGACATGACCGATACCCGAGTTCCCCTGCAGGTGACGACCCCGGGGCTGTCCCCGCTGATGGCGGTGCTGGCCCGGGTGGGGTTGCTGGGCAGCGCGCTGGTGGCCGGCACCTTCTACGCCTTCTCGGCGTTCGTGATGCCGGCGCTGCAACGGCTGCCCGCCGCCGAGGGCGTCGCCGCCATGCAGTCGGTCAACATCACCGCCGTGCAGCCGGCGTACCTGACGGTGCTGCTGGGCACCGGCGGGGTGTGCTGCGGTTCGGCACCCGCAGGTGACGGACAACGTTCTACATCACCTTGACGCAACGGAGGTGTAATGTAGAGTATCGCGCATCCGGATCCGAGGAGGCGCCGTGCCCTACGTCATCGCCGAGGCTTGCATCGACGTCATGGACAGGTCCTGCATGGACGAATGTCCCGTCGACTGCATCTACGAAGGCGCGCGCAAGCTCTACATCAACCCGCTGGAGTGCATCGACTGTGGCGCCTGCGAACCGGCCTGCCCGGTCGAGGCCATCACGCAGGACCGCGCGGTGGAGGACGGCCAGGACGCCTTCGTCGACGACAACGCGCGGTTCTTCGCGCTGCCCCTGCCCGGCCGCGCGGAGGCGATCGGCTCGCCCGGCGGAGCCGCCGCGGTGGGGCCGGTGGCGGCCGACACCGAGCTCGTCGCGGGCTACGACGCCCGCGGCTGAGAGGGGACGCGGCTCGGCGGAGAGTGATCTGGGTCACTTCCGCGACCGAGCCCCAACCCCGTGGTCCGGTTCGGACTCGTCCACACCGGAGCGCCACGACCGGGGCGCGCGGGAGGTGGACCGATGAACGACGAGACAGCACGGGCCGGCGTCGACACGGCGGGAGCGGCACCGGTGATCGCGGGTGCCGGGCTGCGCAGCGTGCGCGGCTGGGGGATGGTCGCGATCGCCGCGATGGCCGCGGTCGTGCTGCTGCGCACCGTGGACGTCGTGCGGGACTGGTCGACCTACGCCGGCGCCCGGACGCTGGTCGCGTCCGGGATCGGCGCACTGCGCCAGTCGCAGCTGAGCGAGCTGCGCAGCCAGACGGTCTTCCTGCTACTGACGCTGCTCGTGGTGATCCCGGCCGTCATCGCGTTCCCGGTCTGGACGGCGCGGGCCCGCGGGAACGCGGAGCTGATCAGCGCGCGGCCGCACCGGCGGACCCGCGGCTGGGCGGTCGGGTCGTGGTTCGTGCCCGTGGCGAACATCTGGCTGCCCAAGATCGTGATCGAGGACATCTGGCTGGCCAGCGACCCGGCGACGCGCTCGTTGCCGGCCGGTGTCGGGCCGCGCTCGGTGAGCGGCGTGACGGCGTGGTGGGGCATGCTCGTCGCGCTCTTCGTCGTGTACGTCGTCGGCAGCATCGCGATCCCGAGGCCTGTCGTCACCTACGGGGCCTCGGGTGCGGTGATCGACGGTGCCGCCGCGTTCACCTCGGCGGCACTCGGGGTGGCGGTGGTCAACACCGTGCTGGTGGCGCTCTCGGGCGTGGCGCTGTGGTTCGCCGTCGGCGTGATCTCCCAGGTGGGTCGCTGGCAGGAGGACTGCCTCACCGCGCGCTGAGCGCCCCTACCAAGGTCGATGCCCGGGCGCCGCGCGGCGGATGCGGCGCCCGGGAGTCGTCACCGAACCTGGCGGCCTTCGACGAAAGGGAGGCGCGCCATGACCGTCCTCGACACCACGACCACCCGCCGCTGGATCCGGCCGGCCACGATCGGCGTCGCCGTGCTGGCCGCGCTCGTGCTGTGGATCGTGCTGGTCCCGGTGGCGGGGCTGGAACTGGCGGCGCTGCAGGGGCCGGCGCTGCTGCAGGTCGACGCCGTGTCCGTCGCGGTGGCCACGGCCGTGGTCGGGCTGCTCGGGTGGGGGCTGCTCGCGCTGCTGGAGCGGCGCTCGGCGAGCGGGCTGCGGTACTGGACGATCGTCGCCGCCTGCGTGTGCGTCCTGTCCACGGGCGACCCGTTGATCAACGGGGTGACACTCGGGGCGAAGCTGGGGCTGGCGGCCCTGCACCTGGTGGTGGGCCTGGTCGTGATCGTGGGGTTCCGCCGGGGGCAGCGCCGGTAGTACTTCCGGCCGGCCGGCTCCGTCGGCAGACGGAGGTGGGCGCACCCGCCCGTACCTACGGTGATGGCGTGGTCAGCGAGCGGATCGTGTCCTGGATGCGCGGGCACGAGTTCCTCGTCGACGCCGTTGCCGCGGTCGTGCTCGCCGCGGGCTGGGCGGCCTTCGGGCTCATCACCAGCACCGACGGCGCGTACCTGCTGCTGACGCTCGCGCTGCTGCTCCCGCTGGCGTGGCGGCGCCGCCGTCCGGTGGGCTGCGCGGCGGTCGTGCTGGGCGTCGCGTTCCTGCAGTGGCTCACGGTCGTCGACGGCTACGGCGCGATCCCGGCCGACCTGGCCGTACCGCTGGCGATCTACGCCGTGGCGGGCTACGGCCCGCTGTGGGCGAGCCGGCTCGGGCTCGCCGCGGGCGGGCTCGGCGCGGTGCTGGGCGGGGTGAAGGTGCCGATCGTGTCGGCCCCGCTGGCGAGCCACGTACTGGTGGCCGCGTTCCTGGCCAGCACGGTCGTGGCGGCATGGGCGTTCGGTGCCCTGCATCGCGCGCGGCGAGCCGAGGTGGCGACGCTGGCCGAGCGGGCCCGGCTGCTCGAGGTCGAGCGGGAGCAGCGCGACCGGCTCGCGGTGCTGGCCGAGCGCACGCGGATCGCGCGCGAGATGCACGACATCGTGGCGCACTCACTCGTCGTGCTGATCGCGCAGGCCGACGGCGGGCGGTACGCGGCGGCAGCCGCTCCCGACGCCGCCACCACCGCGCTCGCGACGATCGGCGACTACGCACGTCGCGCACTGGGGGAGACCCGGCGGGCCCTGGGTGTGCTCCGGGACGGGCCGGCCGCACCGGGCGCGCCGGTGCCGCCGCAGCCCGGCATCGACGACGTCGCGCTGCTGGTGGAGCAGGTGCGAGCCGGTGGGCTCGACGTCGCGCTGACGCTGCAGGCGCCGCCGTCGGTGGTCGAGCCGGGACTGGGACTGGTGGTGTACCGCATCGTCCAGGAAGGGCTGACGAACGTGATCAAGCACGCCGGACCGGCGGTCCGCGCGGAGGTGACGGTGCGGTGGGGGCCGCGTCGGTTGGAGATCGACGTGCTCGACAACGGGACCACCACCGCGAGCACCGGGGCAGGCGGGCACGGCGTGCTCGGCATGCAGGAGCGCGCGAGCACCTACGGCGGCACCGTCACGCTGCACCACCGACCGGGTGGAGGCCGCGCGCTGCGCGCACGCATCCCGATGCCGTCGTGACGGATCCGGTACGGGTGCTGCTGGTGGAGGACCAGGTCATGGTCCGGGCCGGCTTCCGCATGGTGATCGACTCGCAACCGGACCTGACCGTGGTAGGCGAGGCGGGCGACGGGGCCGCGGGGGTGGCGGCGGCGCGGCGGCTGCGTCCGGACGTGGTGGTGATGGACGTGCGGATGCCGGTGCTCGACGGCATCGAGGCCACCCGCCTGGTCACGGCACTTCCCGAGCCGCCCAGGGTCATCATGCTCACCACCTTCGACCTCGACGAGCATGCGCTCGCCGCGATCCGGGCCGGCGCCAGCGGGTTCCTGCTCAAGGACGCACCCGCCGCGGACATGCTGGCCGCCGTGCGCACCGTGCACGTCGGTGATGCGGTGCTGGCCGCGTCCACCACCCGACGGCTGCTCGACCACCTGGCGCCCGCGTTCGACCCGGTGGCTGCGCGGGCCGTCGGGGAGCTGACCGAGCGCGAGCGGGAGGTGCTGGTCGCGATGGCCCGCGGCTGGTCCAACGGCGAGATCGCCGACCGGCTCGTCGTGGCGGAGGGCACGGTGAAGACGCACGTCAGCCACGTGCTCGCGAAGCTGGCCGTCCGGGACCGGGTGCAGGCGGTTGTCGCCGCGTACGAGGCGGGACTGGTCCGGCCCGGCGACGGGGGCGGGGCGGGGGCGCTTGCGGATCTGCACCGCCACCAGCGCGCCGAGCACGACGAGCCCGCCGACGACCTGCCACGGGCTCAGCTCCTGGCCGAGCAGCAGCCGGCCGGGCGTCGTGGCGACCACCGGGCTGAGCAGGCCGAGGAACGTGACCTGGGTGGGGGAGAGCAGCTGGATGCCGCGGAACCACAGCGTGTAGGCCAGCGCGGACCCGATGATCGTGAGGTAGGCGTAGCCGGTGACGTTCGTGGCGGTCAGGTGCGCCGGCGGCGGGCCCTCGACGAGCAGCGCGATGGGGAGCAGCAGCACCCCGCCCGCGACGAGCTGCCACCCGGTGACGGCGAGCACCGGGGCGGTGGACGTCCAGCGCTTGCTGAGCACCACGCCGGTCGCCATCACCACGGCACCCCCGATCGCGGCGGCGATGCCGAGGCCATCGAGCCGCGCGTCGGCCCGCAGTACGAGCAGACTCACCCCGGCGACGCCCGCGGCCGCGGCGATCGTCGTGCGCACCGTCAGCCGCTCACCCAGTAGCCCGACGGCCAGCACGGCGACGAGCAGCGGCTGCAGCGCGCCGACGGTGGCGGCCACCCCGCCCGGTAGTCGGTAGGCGGCGACGAACAGCAGCGCGAAGAACGCGCCGATGTTGAGCGCGCCGAGCACGAACGCGCGCCACCACCACGCCCCGGTGGGGAGGCGCCGGGTCACCAGCAGCAGGACCAGCCCGGCCGGCAGCGCGCGCACCGTAGCGGCGAGCAGCGGCCGGTCCGGCGGCAGCAGCTCGGTGGTGGCGAGGTACGTGGTGCCCCATAGTGCCGGCGCCAGCGCGGTGACCTGCAGCAGTGGGGCGCCGCGCGCCCCGAACTGGACGTCTCGCCGATGGCGGTCATCGGCCGTCTCAAGCGCCTCGCCCAGCTCGTCGACGCCGAGCTGCGCCGCACGTTCAGCGTCCACGGCCTCGACGCCGCCTCGTTCGACGTGCTCGCCACGCTGCGCCGCAGCGCACCGCCGCATCGGCTCACCCCCGCCCAGCTGATGCGCTCGGCAATGGTCACCTCCGGCGCGATCACCCAGCGCCTCGACCGGCTCCAGGAGGCCGCGCTCGTCACCCGCGACCGCAGCGCGTCCGACGGCCGCGTCGTGGAGGTCGCGCTCACACCCGCAGGCCGCGACCTGATCGACCGCGTGCTGCCCGATCACCTCGCCGCCGAGCACCGGCTGCTCGCAGCGCTCGGTGACGGCGAGCGGGCGCCCTCGTCACGACGCTGCGCACACTGCTCGAATCGCTGGGCGACAGCACGAGCTGACCCGCGCACCGGTGGGGCCCCCGCCCGGTCCCCTCGCCGGGGGATGGCGGCGGGAACCGCGCATCGCATGCTGGTCTCCCGGACAGCGGCGACGGCGGTGAGGGCGTGATGGCGGCGGACAAGCAGATGACCACGGCCGAACTGGTGGTTGCCCGGCACCGTTTCGAACAGGACCAGGATGACGCCGACTACGTCGAGTACACGATCGCCAAGGAGCGGATCGGGTCGGCCCGGCGCTGGCGCCGCCACCGCAGGCGGTTCCTGCGGCTGCGCGGCTATGTCGTCACCTGAACTGCACCCCCGTCCGACCCTCGCGAGGAGAGCGGTATGCCTGCCGAACACCTGACGTTGACCCGGTTCCTCAGCGACGAGCGCTGCACCGACCACCGCTGCGACGAGGACGTGCGCACGCTCGTCATCGATGCCGCGCTGCAGTGCCGCACCATCGCCCAGCGCGTCGCGTACGGCGCGATCGACGGGGCACCGCGTGCGCTGAGCGCCGAGCGGCCGCAGCGCCGGGCACAGGGCCGGCACGTGTTGCTGTTCGAGCCGTTCGACGGTGCCGGCGCGGATGACGGCACGGGTCCTGCCGGGAGCGTGTTCTCCCTCCTGCGGAGCACGGAGCTCGTCGGGGCCGGTTACGCCGTCTACGGCCCGGCGACGGTGCTCGTCGTGTCGCTGGGTGCCGGCGTCCACGGATTCACGCTCGACCCGCAGCGCGGCGAGTTCGTGTTGACCCACCGCGGGCTGCGCATCCCCGAGGCGATCCGCGAGGTCACCATCGACGCGGCCGGGCGCGGCAGCTGGGAGCCCGCGGTGCGCCGCTACGTCGACGAGCGCGTGGCCGGCGCCACCGCCACCGTGCGCTGGTCGGGCTCGACGGCCGCGCGGACGCACCGCGTGCTCACCCGCGGCGGGGTCGCCGTCGCCGGCCGCCACGTCGGGGAGGACGCCGTGGCGTTCCTCGTCGAGCAGGCCGGGGGACGGGTGGCGCACCGCCCCGCCGCCACGATCATCGGGAACGCGGCCGAGGTGGAGCGCATCGAGCGCTACCACCGCGACGGCGTCGTCGTCCCGTTCGCCTCGCCGCTCTACGGCACCCGTGGGCTGTTCCGCACCGCCACGGCTTAGAGAAAGGGACACACCGATGACGGCACGGCATCCGATCATTGCCATCACCGGATCCTCGGGGGCGGGGACCACGTCGGTCATGCGCACCTTCGAGCAGATCTTCCGCAGGGAGCACATCGCGGCGGCCTTCGTCGAGGGCGACAGCTTCCACCGCTACGACCGCGCCCAGATGCGGGAGCGGATGGAGGTGGCGCTCGCCGAGGGCGACCACACGCTGAGCCACTTCGGGCCGGAGGCCAACCTCTTCGAGGACCTCGAGAAGCTGTTCCGCCGCTACGGCGAGGACGGCGGTGGGCAGGTGCGCAAGTACCTCCACGACGACGTCGAGGCGGCGCCCTACGGGCAGCCGCCCGGCACGTTCACGCCGTGGGAGGAGCTCCCCCGCGGCTCCGACGCGCTGTTCTACGAGGGCCTGCACGGTGGGGTCGCGACCGGCACCGTCGACGTCGCACGGCACGTCGACCTGCTGATCGGCGTGGTCCCGGTGATCAACCTGGAGTGGATCCAGAAGATCCAGCGGGACAAGTCGATGCGGGGCTACTCCACCGAGGCCGTCACCGAGACGATCCTGCGGCGGATGCCCGACTACGTGAACCACATCTGCCCGCAGTTCTCGCGCACCCACGTCAACTTCCAGCGGGTGCCGATCGTGGACACGTCCAACCCGTTCATCGCGCGGACGATCCCGACGCTCGACGAGTCGATCCTCGTGATCCGGTTCGCCGACCCCAAGGGCATCGACTTCCCGTACCTGCTGTCGATGCTGCACGACTCGTCGATGTCGCGGCCCAACACCATCATCTGCCCCGGCGGGAAGATGGACCTGGCCATGCAGCTGATCTTCACGCCGATGATCTGGCGCCTCATGGATCGCCGCCGCCAGGCCCTCGGCGTCTGACTCTCCGTAACCCCACCCCGTCGAGAACGACGTTAAGATGATCAACAGGGCCTGTGGATCATGACAACGTCGTTCTCGACGGGGTCGGGGGTTACTCGCTGCGACCCCAACCGAACTGCGGGCGGGCCAGCAGGTAGGACACGAGCAGCTCCGTGGACGCCGTGGTGTCGACGTGGGTGACGGCGTGCCACGGCCGCTGCAGCGGGGTGCCGGGCACCGGGAGCTCCACCAGTGCGCCGGTCTCGAGCTGCTGGCGCACGGCCTGGCGCGACACCAGCGTCACGCCCAGCCCGCTCGCCGCTGCGGCGACGACGGCGCCGTGCGAGCCGAGCGTCAGCTGTCGCGGCGAGGCACCGATCGCGTCGAGCAGCGCGACCGAGGTGGCCCGGATCCCCGACTCCAGCTCGCGCAGCAGCCAGGTGGCGGTGTGCGGGACGAAGCCCGCCGCGGCGGCCGGTCGTCCCACCACCACCAGCGTGTTGGGGCTGACGGCCCGCACCGTCGCGTCGAACCCGTCGGGCGGACGGCCGGCGACCACGAGATCGACCTCGTGGTGGGTCAGCATCGGCCACACCGTGCCGCGCGGGCGCACCTCCAGCCCGATCGCGACGCCGGGGTGCTCGGCGCAGAACGCCGCCAGCAGCGTCGGCACCAGGTACTCGCCCGCCGTCGTGACAGCGCCGATCCGGATCGTGCCGTGCTCGGGATCGGCCTCCCCGCGTGCGGAGAGCACCGCCTCCTCGTGCAGGCCGAGAATCCGGCGCGCGTAGTCGGCGTAGCGGGTGCCGGCGGGTGTCAGCTGCACCCCGCGGCCGGCGCGGTCCATCAGCGCGACGCCGATCTCCGCGGCCAGGGCGCTGATGGCGGACGAGATCGACGACTCCGTGACGACGAGCTGCTGCGCCGCCGCGCGGACGGACCCGGTGTCGGCCATGGCGACGAACGCGCGCAGCCGGGCGTTGGTGGTCACGGACCCAACCCGCGGGTCACAGGAAGATCCCCTCGCGCAATGCGGTGGCTACGGCCCCGCTCCGGTCGTTGACCTGCAGCTTCCGGTAGATGGAGCGCAGGTGGCTCTTGACGGTCTCGTCGCTGACGACCAGCCGCGTCGCGACGCCCCGGTTGGAGAGCCCGGCCACGATGAGCGAGAGGACCTCGCTCTCGCGGTGGGTGAGCCCGTGGCGCGCGCCCGGCCAGAACTCGTCGCTCTGCATCCGCGCCGCGGTGTCGACGGCGCGGCCCGCCAGTGTGCTGTCGATGACGGTGGCCCCGGTGTGGGCGAGCTCGAGCTGGCGCACCAGCTCGTCGCTCTTGATCTGCTTGAGCAGGTACCCCGACGCCCCCGCGCGCAGCGCCTGGAACAGGTACTGCTCGTCGTCGTAGACGCTCAGCAGCACGACCTTGCACTCCGGGTCGCGCTCGCGCAGCTTGCGGCACAGATCCAGGCCGCTGACCCCGTGCATTCGCACGTCGCACAGCACGATGTCGGGGGTGAGCGAGGCGACCACCTCGACGGCCCGTTCGGCCCCGATCGCCTCACCGACGACCCGGATGCGGCCCAGGAACGGCGCGAGCATGGCCTTGATCCCGGCGACGACCATCTCGTGGTCGTCGACGAGCACCACCCGCAGCGGCCCGTCCGACGGTGTCGTCGTCATGGCTCCTCCAATATGTCGATCAGCGATCCGTGCCGGAGCGCGATGATCGAGCTCGGAGCCCATTGTGGGGATCGGTGTCAACGTGCCTCCGCAAGCCCGGCGCGCAGCACGGCGACGCCCCCGGTCAGACCCGTCTGCAACTCGTGGTGCGCGGCCCCGACCCGTTCGGGCCGACCCCGCCACGCCATCGCGGCGGCGGTGAGCGCGCCGGTGCCCAGCAGCAGGCCGATCCGTTGCTCGGGGCACAGCCGCTGCAGGGCCCCGAGCTGCGCGGCCAGGCTGCGCAGCCCACCCGGCGGGCGGAAGACGATGCCGGCCACCGCGCCGATGCCGGACGCGCGCAGGCTGCGCAGCGTGGCCATCGCGCCGTCGACGGGGTCGTCGGCCTGGTGGGAGCGGGTGCCGGGGGCAACTGGGTCGAGTCCCAGCACGGTGGCAGCCGGGTCGACCCCGCACCGGTCGAAGGCGGCGGCCAGCGCCGCGAGGACGGCGGTGTGGCGTTGCTCGGACTCGACCAGCGGTGATCGGCCCGGCACGAACGTGGCGCAGTCGACGAGCGGGACGAGCCCGTTGCGCTGGCAGGCGGCGGCGAGCTCGGCGACGGTCCGCGCGCGGACCTGCAGCACGGTGGTGGACAGGCCCTCGGCGGCGTCGAGCCGGCAGCCGGCGAACGCGGCGCCCGCCGCGGCGTGTCGCGACAGCTCGGCGTCGCGGCCGGCGCGCTCACCGGTGCTGGCGGCTCCACGCACGCGCAACCGGACCCCGACGAGCCGCGGCGGTCCCGGGATCGGGGGGCGCGCCCCGAACCGGGCGGCGGCGGCCCGCAGCAGCTCCGGATCCACGAGCACCCCGTTGACGAGCCGGTCGAGCCCCGGCGTGGTCAGCGCCAGGTGTCGCAGCGCCCGGCACCGGTCCGCGCCCGCCGGGACCCGGGCTCGCCGCAGCACGAGCGCGAGCTCGTCGAGCGGCTGGTCCACGGCGAGCACGCCGCGGCCGTGCATGGTCAGAGCGGTCGCGATCGTGGGAAGAGCGGTCATGGCGACACCGTCATCGCGCCCACGCTCCTTGTCCTCGACCAGCACCACACCCCCTCTGCGGGGGAACCCGGGAGGGAGAACCTGTGTGACAGGCTGCCTGTGGTGTTCGGCTCACCGGCAGACCTGTCCACAATAGGTGAAGAGTGTTTATGATGGTGCACGTGAGGTGGTCATGATGCTGCCAATGGAAGCCCCCGCGAGCGAGCCGTGGGAGCCGATCGTCGATGCGATCGGTCCGAAGGTCCGCGAGGGGCGCAGCGCGCTGGGGCTTTCCCTGCAGCAGCTGGCTGCGCGCTCCGGCGTGTCCGCGGCGGCGATCCACAAGGTCGAGCGCGGCGACATGGTCCCCACCATCACCACGCTGCTGAAGCTGGCAGGCGCTCTCGGCCGTCCCATCGGTCACTTCGTCGACGACGGCACCCCGGCCGCGCCGGTGGCGATCCACGTCAGGGCTGGCTCGCGCAAGGGCGCGCCGGGTGACTGGGCGCCCACCGCGAGCGGCACCGCGGCCGAGGTCGTGGCCACCCCGAGCGAGCGGATGCGGGCCGGCGGCGTCATGGCCGTGGTCGAGCCCGGCGGCGGGAGCGGCGGCGTCCGGTCGCTGCGCGCGGGTGAGGAGCTGCTCCTCGTGCTCGAAGGTGTGCTGACCGTGGACGTGAGCGGTGAGCACTACGAGGTCGCCGCGGGCGACGTCCTCCACTATCCGACAGATCGGCCGCACGAGTGGCGCAACAACACCGCGACGCCGGCCCGGGCCGTCTGGTTCACGGTTCCGGGATGACCGCCACCGTGTCCCCGCACACCGCCACCGAGTCCCTCGCCGACATCGTCGCCTCGGTGCTGGCCAACCCCGGCCTGCGGTCCAAGGCCGAGATCGGGCTGGTGGGGGAGGTGCTCGGCGGCACCGACTGGCTCGGTGGCCCCGGCGACGACGGCGCCGTGGTCGACGCGGGCGGCACGAAGGTGGTCGGCTGCGGCGAGGCGATCTTCCCGGCGTTCGTGGCCGCCGATCCGCACGGCGCCGGCTTCGCCGCGGTGCTCACCAACGTCAACGACATGGCCGCGATGGGGGCGATCCCGCTCGGCATCGTCGACACGGTGGTCGGTTCGGTCGAGGTGGCGCGCGCCGTGCTCGCCGGGATGCGCGAGGCCTCGCAGCTCTACGACGTGCCGATCATCGGCGGCCACCTCACCGTGCACGACGGTGCGCCCGCGGTGTCGGCGTTCGGTGTCGGGCACGCACCCGTTCCGCTCTCGGTCACCAACGCGGCGCCCGGCCAGTCCCTGGTCGTGGCCGCGGCGCTGGACGGCGAGATGCGTCCCGACTTCCCCTACTTCCCGGCCTTCCGCTCGCGCGCCGAGCGCTGCGCAGGCGACGTCCGGCTGCTCGCGCAGCTCGCCGCCGACGAGATCGTGGTGGCCGCCAAGGACATCAGCATGGCCGGCCTGCTCGGCTCGCTCGCCATGCTGCTCGAGTGCGACGAGCTGGGCGTCACCGTCGATCTGGACGCGGTGCCGGCCCCGCCGGGCGTCCCGCTCACGCGCTGGCTCAACTGCTTCCCCAGCTTCGGGTTCCTGCTGTGCGTTCCGCCGGGCCGGGAAGACGCCTGCGTGGCCGCCTTCGCCGAGCGTGAGCTGACCGCCGCGGTCGTCGGCACGCTCGACGACAGCGGTGAACTCGCTGTTCGGGCCGGTGGCGAGCGCGCCACGGTGCTGCGTCTCGCCGACTTCCGGGTCACCGGTCTGCCGACGGCGAAAACCGCCCGCTGACCGACCCGCTCCCGGTGTGCGTTGACACACTCTCGACGTTCAGTATGATGGACGAGCATATCCGATAGTAGAAATTGCGGAGATGCCGACGGTCTGATCGTCGATGGTCATCCACTTGAAGGAGAGAAGCTGTGGCTCAGATTGTCGGAGAGCGCCCGAACACTGGCGACATCATCGTCGACTACGACGAGAAGCTGTTCGATGACGTCCAGGCGAACGAGGGCGAGAAGGCCTACATCTTCATGCACACCGTGCCCTTCGAGGGCTCGGTCGGCTTCGTCAACATGCTCACCGCCACCCGGATCAACCGCAAGGGCTTCGACACCAGCCTGGTGCTCTACGGGCCGGGCGTGCTGATGGCGTCGGCCACCCGTGGCTTCCCGACGGTGGGTGCCGAGGCCTTCCCGGGTCACATGAACTTCAACAACCAGCTCGGAACGTTCATGAAGGAGGGCGGCAAGGTCTACGCCTGTCGCTTCGCGATGGCCGCCCTGTACGGCATGCGCGAGTCCGACCTGATCGACGGCGTCAAGCCCATGCACCCGCTCGACGTGCTGGACGCGACGCTGACGGCTCGCCGCGAGGGCGCGCTCGTCATGCAGACCTGGACCCTCTGACCCGTCACCACCACCACGGGCGCGGGCCGGCTCTGCTGAGTCGGCCCGCACCGGTGTGCCCGCGCAACAAACGATCATCGGAGTCGAAGTTGAGCCAACCCGGCACGGCCACGGTCCCCCCAGTGCTGGTGACCGGCAACGACACCCACTCCGTCGAGTGCCGCGTCGCTTCCGGGGACGCCGACCTGGCACTGCACCACGGCATCCGCCTCGCGGTCTTCGTCCGCGAGCAGCGCGTCTTCGAGCACTCCGACCACGACAGCCACGACCAGGCCGCGTCCACGTTGCACGTGCTCGGCCTCGTCGACGGCAAGCCCGCCGGCACGGTACGGATCTTCCCGCTCGACCCCGCCGATCCGCTCGGCGACTGGCAGGGCGACCGCCTCGCGGTGCTGCCGGAGTTCCGCGCCCGCATGCTCGGCGCCCCGCTGGTGCGCTTCGCGGTGCAGACCGCGGCAGTACTCGGTGGCAGCCGCATGATCGCCCACGTGCAGCCCGCCAACCGCACGTTCTTCCGGCGGCTGGGCTGGCGGCAGATCGGCGAGCCCGAGCTCTACGTCGGCATCCCGCACCTGCCCATGGACATCGAACTGGGCATGCGTTGAGCGAGCAGACAGCACCCCGCACGGTCGTCGTCGCGCTCGGGGGGAACGCGATCACGCGCAACGGCCAGTCCGGCACGTACGAGGAGCAGCTCGAGAACGCGCTCGGCATGGCAGGCGCGGTGTGCGCGTTGCGTGCCGCGGGCTGGCGCGTGGTCATCGTGCACGGCAACGGACCGCAGGTCGGCAACCTGGCCATCCAGCAGGACGAGGCCGCGCACCGCGTGCCGCGCCTGCCCATGTTCATCCTCGATGCCATGACCGAGGGCCAGCTGGGCAGCCTGCTGACGCTGGCGCTGCACGAGGTCGGCGGGCCGGAACTGCCCGGGGTCGTCTCGATGATCACGCACGTGGTCGTCGACGGAGCCGACCCGGCGTTCGCGCGGCCCACCAAGCCCGTCGGACCGTTCATGAGCCCCGAGGAGGCGCAGCAGCGCGCCACCGAGCTCGGCTGGACCGTGGCCGAGGACTCCGGCCGCGGCTACCGCAGGCTCGTGCCGTCCCCGCAGCCCGCGCAGATCGTCGAGATCGAAGCCGTCCGTGGGCTCGTCGACCTCGGGATGATCGTGATCGCCGCCGGTGGCGGCGGGGTGCCCGTGGTCGTCGACGGCGCGCTCTACCGCGGCGTCGACGCCGTGATCGACAAGGACATCGCCGCGCAGCGGCTCGCCAGTGCGCTCGGCGCCGAGGCGCTGCTGCTCGTCACCGACATCGAGCGCGTGATGCTCGACTACGGCACCGACCGGGCGCGCTCGATCGGCACGATGAGCGTCGACGAGGCGCAGACCCACGCCGACGACGGCCAGTTCCCCGAGGGGAGCATGGGCCCGAAGGTGCGGGGCGCCATCCAGTTCCTGCGTGAAGGCGGCAGCACGGCCGTCATCACCAACGCCGCGCTCGCCGTGGCCTCGCTCAGTGGTGTCGCCGAAGCGGGCACGACCATCGTCGCCGCCCCCGCGCACCCGCCGGCCGTCTCGCCGGCCGACCATTCCCTGGGAGCCCTCACGTGATCCACGATGTCACCCTCCACCGCGACACCTACGTCGACTCGATCACCCAGCTCACGGGCACGCGAGCGCTGCTCGCCACCGAGGGCGTCGACTGGGCGGCTGCGGCCATGGCCACCCCGGCCAACCTCGAATCCCTTGCGGCACAGGGCTTCGACCTCGCGGCGTTCGACGGCTCCGGCGCCAACGACCTGTTCATCGCCATCCGCGCGGAGTCCGACGACGCCGTGTCGACGGCGCGCGACGCCGGCACCAGCGCGATGTTCGACGCGCGGGGCACCGGCGGCGGCGAGTCCGCCGCGGAGAAGCCGGCCCGCACCCAGGGCGGGGCACTGGCGCGCCAGCCCGAGTCCAACGTCGCCGTGATCTCGGTGCCCGGCGACTACGCCGCGCTCGAGGCGCACAAGGCGCTCTCGGCAGGCATGGACGTGCTGCTGTTCAGCGACAACGTGTCCGTCGAGGCCGAGATCGAGCTGAAGGACCGCGCCAACCGGCTGGGCCGCCTCGTCATGGGGCCGGGCGCGGGCACCGCGATGCTGGGCCACACCTGCCTCGGGTTCGCCAACGTGGTGAAGGAGGGCCGCATCGCGGTCGTCGCCGCCGCCGGCACGGGCGCGCAGGAGGCGGCCAGCCTCGTCGACCGCTGGGGCGTGGGTGTCTCGCACGTCATCGGGCTGGGCGGGCGCGACCTGTCGGCCGCGGTCGGCGGGCGGATGGCGCTCGCTGCGGTCAAGGCGCTCGTCGCGGACGAGGGCACCGACGTGATCCTGCTCGTCTCCAAGCCGCCTGCCGTCGAGGTGGCCCACGCGGTGGTCGAGGCCGCTGCCGGCAAGACCCTGATCGCCGCGCTGATCGGCGTGCCGGAGGACTTCTCCGCCCCCGAGGGCGTGGTCGTCACCCGCACGCTCGAGGCTGGTGCCGTCGCCGCGGTGCGCGCGGTCGGCGTCGAGGCCCCGGACGTCAGCGACGGGCTCGTCGCACGCGTGCAGGAGCTGAGCGCGGCGCTGCCGCCCGGGCGCACGCTCGTGCGCGGCCTGTTCTCCGGTGGCACGCTCTGCTACGAGTCGCTGGTGATCCTGGCCGACGTGCTCGGGCCGGTGTACTCGAACACGCCCATCGTCAAGGACCTCGCGCTGCCGGCCCCGCAGGGCGCGCACACGTGCCTGGACCTGGGCGAGGAGGAGTACACGAAGGGCCGCCCGCACCCGATGATCGACCCCGAGGCGCGCATCGAGCTGCTGCGCGAGCAGGGTGCCGACCCGTCGGTCGCAGCGATCATCATGGACGTCGTGCTCGGCTACGGCGCGCACTCCGACCCGGCCGCCGAGCTCGCTCCGATCTGTCGCGACATCATCGCGGGCGGCGGCCCGCAGGTGATCATCTACGTGCTGGGCACCGAGCAGGACCCCCAGGGCTACGAGAAGCAGAAGCGGGTGTTCACCGAGGCCGGCTGCCTGGTCACCGAGACCGCGGCCCGGGCGTCGCTCGCCGCAGCCGCGCTCGCCACCCGCAAGCCCGAGCTGGCGGCGACGGCGCTCTGATGGCAGAACGGGTCGCCCTCATCTCGCACTCCACCAAGCCGCGCGGCGGGCTCGTGCACACGTTGAGCCTGGCGGAGGAGCTGCACCGCCAGGGTGCCGACGTGCACCTGGTGGCACTGGGCGACCCGGCCGTCGGCCTGTTCCGGCCCACGGCCGTGCCGCACACGGTGCTGCCGGGACCGAGCAGCGCGGGCATGTCGCTCGACGAGAAGGTCTTCCAGTCGATCGACACGCTCGCGGGCGGGCTCGCCGGCATGGCCGATCGGTTCGACATCCTGCACACCCAGGACTGCATCGCCGCGCGCGCCGCGGCCCGGGTGCGCGACGCGGGCACGCCGGTGCAGGTGGTGCGCACCGTGCACCACGTCGACGACTTCACGACGCAGGCGCTGGTCAACTGCCAGCGCGCGGCGATCGTCGAGCCCGATCGGGTGCTCGTGGTCAGCGAGCAGTGGCGCGGGATCCTGCGCGACGAGTACGGGCGCGAGACCGAGATCGTGCCCAACGGCGTCGACGTCGACCGGTTCCCCGCCCCCGCCGAGGGCGTGGTCGCGGAGCTGCGGCGCAGCATCGGCGCCGGGCCGGGCACGTTCGTGTTCCTCGCCGTCGGCGGGGTGGAGCCCCGCAAGGGCAGCGTGCACGCGTTCCGCGCGCTGGCCCGCCTGCGCAGCGACGGCATCGACGCGAAGCTGGCCGTGGTCGGCGGGCACTCCTACCAGGACTACACCGCCTACCGCGACGCTGCGCTCGCGTCGCTGCCGCAGATGGGTCTGACGCTCGGGGACGACGTCGTCCTGCTCGGCACCGTCACCGAGGATCAGCTGGCCGGCTGGTACCACGCCGCCGACGCGCTCTGCTTCCCTTCGGTGAAGGAGGGCTGGGGGCTCGTCGTGCTGGAGGCGATGGGCGCCGGGCTGCCGGTGATCGCCTCGGACCTGCCCGTCTTCGGCGAGTACCTGGTGGACGGGGAGAGCGCGCTGCTGCCGCCGGTCGCCGACGACGTGGCGCTGGCCGGGGCGATGCGCCGGCTCGTCACCGACGCCGACCTGCGGGTACGGCTGGTGGCGGGCGGTGCCGCTGTGGTGCCGCGGTTCACCTGGGAGGCGAGCGCGAAGCGGCACCAGGAGATCTACGCGGACATCCGCTCCTCCCGGTGAACTAGGGTTGGGAGCGGGGTCGAACGGAGGAGGGCCACGTGGAGGGCACCACCGAGCTCGACCGGCTGCGGGCCCGGATCCGGCAGGAGCAGCGGCTGCTGGTGGCGTTCTCCGGCGGTGTCGACTCCGCGCTGGTCGCCGCCGTCGCCGCGCAGGAGCTGGGCAGCGCCGCCGTGGCCGTCACCGCCGTGTCGGCGAGCCTGCCGGTCGCGGAGCGCCGCGCCGCCGCCGCGTTCGCCCGGTCCACGGGCATCCGCCACGTCGAGGTCTGCACCGACGAGCTGGAGCGGCCCGAGTACATCGCCAACAGCGGTGATCGCTGCTTCCACTGCAAGTCCGCGCTGCTCGACGCCCTGGTGCCGCTCGCGGAGCTGGCCGGCGCGGCGATCGCGCTCGGCACCAACGTCGACGACCTCGGTGACCACCGTCCCGGCCAGCGCGCCGCGGTGGCGCGGGGAGCCATCGCCCCGCTCGTCGACGCCGGGTTGGGCAAGGACGCGGTGCGCCGGGTCAGCGCAGCGCTGGGGCTCGCGACCGCGGCCAAGCCTGCCGCGGCGTGCCTGTCGTCGCGGGTGGCCTACGGCGATCCGGTCACGCGCGAGGTGCTCGCGCGCATCGAGGCCGCCGAGGACGCGCTGCACGCGCTGGGCTTCCCGGTCTGCCGGGTCCGCGCGCACGCCGGCGGCACCGTGGCCCGCATCGAGCTGCCCGCGGCCGACCTGGACCGTGCACTGGACCTGCGGGTCGAGCTGGACGCCGCCGTGCTGGGCGCGGGGTTCGAGTTCTGCGCGGTCGACCTGCAGGGCTTCCGTAGCGGGCGGATGAACGTGCTGCTGGGTGTGCCGAGCGTGGCCGGCAGGTGAGCGAACCGGGTTTCACCGACCTCGGGTGGGCCCGCCCGGACACCGCACGGGAGGCCCGGCTCGGGCTGCCCGAGGTCGTGTACGGGCCGGGGAAGTCGGTCGAGCAGATCGTCGGGATCGTCGCCACGCTGCTGGCCGAGAACACCGGTCCGGTGCTGGTCACGCGCGTGGAGCCGGATGCCGCCGCCGCGGTGCTCGCGAGGGTGCCGGGCGGGGTCCACGATCCCGAGGCGCGGCTGCTGGTGTGGCGTCGCGCCGCCGCGGTCGGGTTCGCGCTGGCCGTGGTCGCCGCCGGCACGGCCGACGGCGCGGTGGCCGCGGAGGCCGCCGCCGTCGCGACCGCGGTGGGGCTGACCGTCACGCGCATCAGCGACGTCGGGGTGGCGGGCGTGCACCGGCTGCTGGCCGAGCAGGAGCGGCTGGCCGCGGCCGACGCCGTGATCTGCATCGCGGGCATGGAGGGCGCGCTGCCCAGCGTCGTCGGCGGGCTGGTGGGCTGCCCGGTGATCGCGGTGCCGACGTCGGTGGGCTACGGCGCCACGTTCGAGGGGGTGACGGCGCTGCTGGCGATGTTGAGCTCGTGCGCCACCGGGATCGTCGTGGTCAACATCGACTCCGGGTTCAGCGCGGCGATGGCGGCCTTCCGGATGGCGCACACGTGAGCACGCTCTGGCTCAACCCGGCCACCGGGATCTCCGGCGACATGCTGCTCGGGGCCCTGCTCGACCTGGGCGCGCCGCTCGACGGGGTGCGCGCCGCCGTCGCCGCCACCGGGCTGACCGGGTGGGGCCTCGACGTCGAGCAGGTCACCCGTGGCGTCCTGCGCGCCACGCGCGCGGTGGTGACCGTGACCGACACCGCCACCGAGCGCCACGCGTCGCAGCTGCTGGAGATGATCGCGCTGGCGCACCCGGCTCCCGTCGCCGCCCTGGCCGCGCGGGCCGTCACGGCGATCGCGACGGTGGAGGCAGCGCTGCACGGTGCCCCCGTCGCGAGCGTGCACCTGCACGAGATCGGCGGCCACGACACGGTCGTCGACACCGTCGGGGTGGCCGCGGCGCTGCACCTGCTGGGCGTCACCGAGGTGGTGTGCGGCCCGCTGGCCATGGGGTCGGGCACGATCCGCACGAGCCACGGCGTCCTGCCGCTCCCGGCGCCCGCGACCGCGGCGCTGCTGGCGCGGGCCGGCGCGACCGTCGCGCCGTCGGACATCGCGGGGGAGACCGTCACCCCCACCGGCATCGCGCTGCTGCTCGCCGCGGACGCGCGCTTCGGCCCGCTGCCGGCGGTCACGGTCACCGGCGCCGGCTACGGCGCGGGCGGTCGTGACGTGCCGGACCGGCCGAACGTGCTGCAGGCGCTGCTCGGGGAGCGGTCCGGGCAGCTGCAGGAGCTGCTGCTGCTCGAGACGAACGTCGATGACGTCACCGGCGAGGTGCTGGGCCACCTGCTCGGCCTGCTGTTGACCGCGGGCGCCGCGGACGCCTGGATCACCCCGATCGTCATGAAGAAGGGCCGCCCCGCCCACACCGTGCACGTGCTGGTCGACGCCGCGGGCGCCGCGGCCTGCGAGCGGATCGTGCTGGCCGAGACCGGGACGCTCGGGATCCGCCGCACCCCGGTGCAGCGCCACGCGCTGCCCCGCGAGACGTCGACCGTGACGGTGGGCGGCCACGAGATCCGCCTCAAGCACGGCCCGCACGGCGTCAAACCCGAGCACGACGACGTCGCCGCGGCAGCGGCAGCCCTGGACCTCCCGCTGCGCGAGGTGGCGGCCCAGGCCCGCCGAGCCGGCTCACGCACACCGTGAGGGGTTCACGCACACCGTCAACGATGTGCGTGACCCCCGCACGGTGTGCGTCAGCTCAGACCGCGACGATCTCCACTTCCGGGTTCGTCGTGAGGGTGCGGGTCACGTAGCAGACCCGTTCGGCCACCTTCATCAGTTTGGCCAGTTCCTCACCTTCGGGTGAGGTCGCCCGCACCTCGACCCGGATCTTCGAGAACCGCGGGCCGTCGTAGGTGCCGGTGGCCTCCACGTCGAGGTCGCCCAGCTCGATGCCGCGCTTGTTCGCGCTGTAGGCCATCGCGATGGTGAAGCACGAGGCCACCGAGGCCAGCAGCACCTCGGTGGGCTGGGGTCCCTTGCCCGTGCCGCCGGGCACCGACTCCGGTTCGTCGACGATCATCTCGAACTCGCCCGCGGTGACGACGGCCCGCAGACCGCCGTCCCAGCGGGCCTGGACGCTGCGCTGATGGGGATGGCCGCTGGTCTCATTGCCCATGTTCATTCCTCCGTACGGTCGGTGCAACAGCTGTGCAACCGCGGTGCGAGACGGTGCGATGCATCACACGCCGATCTGTCGGGAGTTGCGATGACCGCCGCCCATGCCCGCACCCTCTGTTGTCGCGACTGCCCGGCTCCGGCCACGCACGCAGCACATCATGACCGTCTGCTGCTCGTCGACGTCGACTCCGACGAGCTGCTCGCCCTGCTCGAGATGGCCGTGACCTGGCACGAGCTGGACTACAGCGACTGCGACGTCGTCGGCCCCGCCGGCTGGCAGATGTTCGCCGAGTCGCACTCCTGGTCCGACCCGGACAAGGCGCAGCGGGCGTTCAGCCTCGCGCTCGACATCGTCGGTCGTACGATCGTGGAACCGGTACAGCGAACCGAGCCTGCCGCGGTGATCCGGCTCGTCCGTTCCTGATCGCTGACCGGTGATGCCCACGTATCGGATAGTAGACGCCATCAAGCAAGGTGGAACCGTGCCCGCGTTCCTCGATCTTCCCGACCGCCCGTCCAAGCCGCGCCGGACGGGGTTGACCCACGTGATCGACCCCGGTGCGGGTCGACTCGCCACGGCCGATCTGCTCGACTCCGCCGCGGCCCACATCGACATCTGGAAGGTCGGCTGGGGCACGGCGTACGTCGACTCGACGCTGCCGTCCAAGCTCGAGCTGCTCGCGAACAACGACATCGTCACCTGCCTCGGTGGCACGTTGCTGGAGATCGCCTGGGCGCAGGGCCGCGCCGTCGAGTGCCTGGCGTGGGCGCGCGACGTCGGGTTCTCCCACGTCGAGGTCTCCCGCGGCACCGTCGCGATGGACCGCCGCGAGAAGCGGGAGCTGATCGAGCGCGCGGCCGCCGACTTCGTCGTGCTGGCCGAGACCGGGGCCAAGGCTCCCGGGGAGCAGTTCGCCGCCCGGCAGTGGCCCGCCGAGTGCAAGGCCGACCTGGAGGCCGGGGCGAGCCTGGTCGTCACCGAGGGCCGCCAGAGCGGCACCGTCGGCACGTTCGACGCGTCCGGTCGCGTCCGCCCCGACGTCGTCGAGGCCGTGGTGGCCGCGGTGGGCGTCGACAAGGTCGTCTTCGAGGCCCCGCAGTCGTCGCAGCAGGCGTGGTTCATCCGCCGCTTCGGGCCCGCGGTCAACCTGGGCAACGTGGCGCTCGCCGACGTCCTGTCGGTGGAGACGCTGCGGCTGGGCCTGCGCTCGGACACGGCGGCCGTCGACCGGCGGGAGAGCGAAGGCCTGGGATGACAGGGTCCGGGATGAGAGGTCCCAACCTCGTTCCCAACCGCTACCGGGGCGTGTCGGTGGCGGCGTTGCCGCCCGAGGTCGGGCTCGACGAGGTCTCGCTCAAGGAGCACTTCCTGGGCCGGGAGGCTTACCGGCGGACGCGGTTCGTTGTTGCCCGCAGCGGCACCGACATGGCACTGCTGTACGTCGCCCGCGCCTCGGAGATGGCCCTGTTCTCCGCCATCACCTCGGTGGACCTGATCGCCGGTCCCGAGGACTGCGCCTTCGTGTACGACCCCGAGGCCGACACCGGGATCCCGTCGGACCTGGCGCGGGTGGCCCGCGAGCAGGCGCCCGGCGTCTACGCGGTGGCCGTGCAGGGCCGCTACGCCCACGTCAGCATCATCGTCGACCCCCAGCCGCTGCGGGTGGTCGTGCACGAGGTGGTGCCGCCGGAGCCCGCGAAGCTGCTCGACCAGGCCCGCCGGGTGCTGGCCGTCTCCGAGGAGCTGCCGCCGATCGAGCTGGTGGGGGAGCTGACGAACCTCGCCGACATGGCCGCGTCGCTGCCCAGCGAGCACTACCTGCTGCCGTGCCGGGGTTCCGGCGGCGAGGTGCCCGGCGCCGAGGTGTCCTACCTCGACGAGCACCCGCCGAAGGTCGACTGGACGCTGTTGGGCTGCGCGCGCTCGCAGCAGATCCACCGCCACTTCTATGGCGAGGACCCGCCCACCGTCGACTTCTGCCCGAAGAAGCGTGCCGTCGTGCCGGGCACGCGGCTGCTGACGAAGTGCTGCCTGCAGGAGGAGCACGTGGAGTCCGGACCCGGCTGGGTGTCGGTGCCGTGGGGTTCCTCGCTCGACCACGTCCGCGAGGCGCTGAACCTCCTCGTCGCGCAGGAGGAGCCGGCATGGGCACCCGTCTGAGCTCGTCGCGCATGTACGCCCACCTGTGGGGCACCCCGGAGCTCGACGGGGTGTTCGAGGAGCGCGCGATGCTCCAGACCTGGCTCGACGTACTGGCCGCGCTCGCGCGCGCGCAGTCCGCGCTCGGGATCGTGCCGACGGCGGCCGCCGAGGCGATCGGCGGCGTGCGGGTGGAGTCGCTGGACCTGGAGTACATCGCCGAGCAGACCCGCGTCACGTCGCACTCGACGCTCGGGCTGATCCGCGGCCTGCAACGGGTGCTCCCCGCCGACGTGCGCGAGCACGTCTACGTCGGGGCGACGGTGCAGGACATCTCCGACACGTGGTTCGGCATCGTCATGCGCGACGTCGGCGCCGTGGTGCAGCGCGACCTGACGGCGCTTCGTGAGCGGTTGCTGGACCTGGCCGCGAAGCACCGCGACACCGTGATGGCGGGGCGCACCCACGGCCAGCCCGGCGCGCCCATCACGTTCGGGTTCAAGGTCGCGACCTGGGCCGACGAGGTCGGCCGCCACCTGGACCGGCTCGCGGAGGGCTCCTACCGGTGGGAGGTCGGACAGCTCGCCGGTGCGGTGGGTGCGCTGGCGTTCTTCGGCGCCGACGGTCCGGCGTTGCGCGCGCGGTTCTGCGCCGAGCTGGGCCTGATCGACCCGGGCGTCTCCTGGCTCACCTCGCGCGACCGGGTGGCGGAGTTCGGCAGCACGCTGGCGATGGTCTGCGGCACGCTCGCGCGCATCGGCACCGAGGTCTACGAGCTGGCGCGCCCCGAGATCGGGGAGCTGGCCGAGGCCGCGCCGAGCGGCGCCGTCAGCTCGATCACGATGCCGCACAAGCGCAACCCCGAGGGCAGCGAGCACCTCGACACGCTGGCCCGGCTGGCGCGCTCGAGCGCCGCGGTGCTGGTGGAGGGCATGGTCGCGGGTCACGAGCGCGATGGCCGGGCCTGGAAGGCCGAGTGGATCGCGCTGCCCGAGGTCTGCCAGCTCGCCGGGGCGGCGCTGCGGATCGGGCTCGCGCTCGTCGACGGCCTGGAGGTGCACCCGGACGCGATGGCGGCCAACGTCGCGCGGTTCGGGGCCGGGCTGGGCTCGGAGCGGGTGCTGGCCGGCCTCACGTCGAAGATCGGCAAGCACCGGGCGCAGCAGGTGCTGCACGAGGTGCTGCGCGAGGAGGGCACCGACCTGGCCACGGGGCTGGTGGAGCGCGGCGTCGCCACGGCGGCCGAGGTGCGCGACTGGGCGACGGGTCCGGCCGTGGATGCCGCCGCGGCGATGGTGGACGCGGTGCTGGCCCGCGCCGGGCGTGCGGGGTGAGCGGCTCTCCCGATGGCAGGAAAGCCACTTTCCCGCAACGTGGTTGCGGGAAAGTGGCTTTCCTGCAACCCCGGTTCCCGCTCGCGCAGCTCCCCACCCCCCTGCACCGCGCCCACCGCCTCGAGGCCGCGCTCGGCGTCGGACCGCTGCTGCTCAAGCGCGACGACCTGATCGGCTTCGGGCTCGCCGGCAACAAGACCCGGCCGCTGGAGTTCCTGCTCGGCGCCGCCCGCGCCGAGGGTGCCGATGTCTTCGTGACGGGCGGGGGACCCGGTTCCAACTTCTGCCCCGCCGCCGCCATGGCGGCCCGTGCCGCCGGCCTGGACTGCGAGCTGGTGGTCTGGGGAGACCCTGCCGGCGCCCCCAACCTCGCGCTGGCCGTCGCCGCGGGCGCCACCCTGATCCCGACGGGCGACACGAACCGCGAGGCCGTCGACGTGCTGGTGGCCGAGCGGGCCGCCACGCTGCGGGCGGCCGGGCGTCGTCCCTACGCCGTGCCCCGCGGCGGCTCCACGGCGCTGGGCGCTGTCGGGTTCGCCGCCGCCGCGGTGGAGCTGGCCCAGCAGCTGGACGAGGAGCCCGCCCTCATCGTCCTGGCCGTCGGCTCGGGCGGCAGCAGCGCCGGGCTGATGGCCGGGCTCGCTGCCGCCGGGCTGGACACGCCGGTGCTCGGCGTCTCCGTCAGCCGCCCGCCCGCCGAGATCGCCGCGCACGTGCAGGAGCTGGCCGCCGGCTGTGCGGCGCTGCTGGGTACACCCGCGCCGCGCGCCCCCGAGATCATCGACGCCCGCGGCCCCGGCTTCGGCACGGCGACGCGCCGCGAGCGCGAGCGGGCCCGGCTCGCCCTGCACACCGAGGGGCTGCTCCTCGACGAGACCTACGGCGCCGAGGCCTTCTCGGCGGCCGTCGACCAGCTGGAAGCGGGGTCGGGCCCGGTTCTCTACTGGCACACCGGCGGCCTCCTCCCCGCCACGACGAGCATCATGAAGGGCACCACATGACCCGGCGTACCCGACCGGAGGGCTTCCCCCAGGGCGGTCCCGCACCGGAACTGATCGACTCCGGGTTCGCGCTCGAGAACGCCGACGCGAGCTTCCTGCACCGCGGCCTCAACCTCGCCGACCTCGCGCACGTGCTCGACCTGGCGCGGCGCTCCATCGTGCCGCCGGACGCGCAGAAGGCGCTGCTCACGCTCCTGCTGGAGGTCGCGAAGGTCGCACCGGAGGACTTCCCCTACGACCCGATGAACGGCGAGCCGTACAACTCGCGCGAGAAGTACTTCGTCTCCCGCATCGGTGACGTGGCCGGCTGGCTGCACGCCGGGCGTCCCCGCCGGGAGGCCGCACGCGTCGCGCTGCGGCTGCACCTGCGTCGCCAGCTCACGGAGCTGGTCGCCGAGACGGCGCGCTTCGCCACCGAGGCCACCGCGCGCGCCGCGGAGCACGCCGAGACGCTGCTGCCCGACCAGACCTACCTGCAGCAGGCGCAGCCCTCGACGTTCGGTCACTACCTGCTCAGCTTCGTCTACCCCGCGGTCCGCGACGCGCGGCGGCTGCTCGACGAGCTGGAGTGGGTGGACTGCAGCCCGGGCGGCGCCGGCTGCGTCAACGGCACCCGGCTGCTGGAGGACCGCGGCCCGATCGCCGCCGCGCTGGGCTTCGAGGGCGTCATCCCGCACACGCGCGACGCGATGTGGCAGGTCGACGGGCTCGTCCACATCCTCGCCACCGCGGCGAGCCTGCTGTCCAACTTCTCGAAGCTCTCGGAGGACCTGGAGATCTTCTCCTCCAGCGAGTTCGACTTCGTCGACCTCGACGACTCGTTCACCCGCTCGTCGATCCTGATGCCCAACAAGCGCAACCCGTACGCGCTGGCCATCGTGCGCGGCGCCTCTGGCGTCCTGATCGGACGGTTGACCGGCTTCCTCGCCGTGACGAAGAGCCCGTCGGCGCGCAGCGACAACCTGATCTTCGCCTACGGCGAGGTGCCGCGGGCGCTGGAGCTGGCCGTCAAGATCACCCGCCTGATGACGGGCGTGGTGCGCACGCTGCGGGTCAACGCCGTGCGGATGCGCGAGGAGCTCGACCGCGGCTACACCCAGGCCACCGACCTCGCCGAGCACCTCGTGCAGCGCCTCGGGGTCGACTACCGCACGGCCTACGTGGTGGTCGGCAACACGGTGCGCGCGGCGGCGCGGGCCGGCATCCCGGGTGGCGAGATCACCGGCGCGATGATCGACGATGCTGCGCTCGCGCACGTCGGCCATTCCTGGGGCCTGACCGGCACCGATCTGTCCGATGTGCTCGACCCGTGGCAGATCGTGCTCTCCCGCAAGGCCGAAGGTGGTGCCGAGCCGGCCGCGCTGGCCCGCATGGTGGACGATCTGGGCCGGTCCGCCGTCGATCTGGACGTCCGCGCACAGGCGCGGATCGACGAGTACGACCGCGCCGAGGAAGCATTGCTCGACACGGCGCGCAAAGCAGCCGTCTGACGGTTCCGTCCCGAATCGCAATATGGTAGAAATACGTGTCGTATAGTGAACGCCCGACTCTGGAAGTAGGTTCCGACGTGCCCCTCAAGACTGTGATCATCGGTGGGGGAGCTGCCGGGCTCGGGTCAGCGGGCGGGGTGAAGGCGTCCGATCCCGGCGCCGACGTCGTCGTCTACACGCAGTACGAGGACGTGGCCTACAGCCCCTGCGGCATTCCCTACGTGCACGGCGGCGAGATCCCCGACTTCGAGCGCCTCTTCCTGGCCGGCAAGCAGGCCTACGTGGACGCCGGTATCGACGTGCACTACGAGACCGAGGTGACCGCGATCGACACCGCGGCCAAGACGGTCACGGTGGCGGGCGAGGGCGATGTCTCCTACGACAACCTGATCATCGCCACCGGCTGGAACTACGCCGACCCCGGCGTGCCGGGCGGCGACCTGGCCGGGCTGTACTACGTCAAGAACATCCGCAAGGCCATGGAGTGGGACAAGGTCATCTCCGAGACGAAGAGCGCGGTGGTCGTCGAGGCCGGCCCGCTCGGCCTGGAGATGGTCACCGCGCTCGCGCACCGCGGCGTGGAGACCCACCTGATCGACCCCAACCCGTACGCGCTGTCGATGATGGCCGACGCGGACATCATGGAGCCGGTCGAGGAGTCCTGGCGCGAGCTGGGCGTGCACCTGCACTTCAACACGACGCTCGAGGAGTTCCTCGGCGACGACAAGGGCCACGTGCGGGGCGTCAAGACCTCCGGGGGCGAGATCGCCGCCGACCTCGTGGTCATCTCCACGCACAAGACGCCGGAGAACAAGCTGGCCGCGGCGGCCGGGCTCAAGCTCGGCTCCACCGGCGGCATCATCGTCGACGACCACATGAAGACCTCGGCCCCCAACGTCTGGGCCGCGGGCGACGCCTGCGAGATCCCGCACGGCCTGACCCGCACCCCGCTGCAGGGCCTGACCGGCTCGCACGCGTACGCGCAGGGCAAGACGGCGGGCACCAACGCCGGTGGTGGCGACCGCGCCTACCGGGCCGTCTACGTGCCGTGGGGCACGCCTGCCGGCAAGTGGGTGATCGGTGGGGCGTCGTTCGGCGAGACCACCGCCACCGCGCTGGGCATCCCGTACGTGCTGGGTGTGGCCCAGGGCATCTCGCGCGCCCGCTACTACCCGGGCGTCAAGACCATCAAGGTGAAGTTGCTGGCCGAGCCCGGCACGCTGCGCCTGATCGGCGCGCAGATGATCGGCGGCGGCGAGGGCATCAAGGAGCGCGCGGACTTCCTCGCGCAGGCCATCCGCTTCGGCATGACGCTGCATGACCTGTCGACGATGGAGAACGTCTACTCTCCCGCCATCGGCGCGCTCAACGAGCCGATCGTCGTCGCCGCCACCAACGGCGTCAACGAAGCCAAGAAGAAGGGCTGAGCCGGTGGCAGGATTCTTTCCCTGGCTCCGCAGCAACTCCGAGCACTACCTGCTCGTCGCTGCGCACCAGAAGCTGGCGAAGGCACAGAACGGGCGCGCGCCGCGGCCGCCGAAGGGCCTCAAGGAGGTCTTCTGGCTGCGGATCTTCGCGCCGACCTACGCGCTGATGCCGTGGTCGCTGCGCAGCAAGATCATGCGGGCGATGCCGGGCAGCCACCGGCAGAACTGGGCGCCGCCGCCGCGCGCGCAGGGGCCGGCGGTCTGAGGGTGTGGGGGACGCGATGACGCAGGTGGCCGGCAGTCCGATGATCGCGCGCGCCCGCTGGCGCGCGGCCGAGGACCGGCTCTATCCGACGTTGCTCGCCGACCCCACCGCGTACCAGCGCGGCCTCGCCGCCATCCAGGCGGTGGTCGAGGAACTGCGCCGCCGCGACGTCGACGTGGCCGGGCTGATGGCGTTCGAGACGGCACCTGATGAGGTGCTCGAGGTCGCCTGCCCCGGCGGCGTCGCAGTGCCCGTCGACCTGCTCGTGGCGGTGGCGTGCGGCATGCGCGACCGCGAGATCACGGCGGCCGCCACGGCCCGGCGCCGCGAGGAGGCGGTGCAGGCCGCCCGTACCGCCGGCGCGGACTGGGCCGTCCTCGACGGCCCGGCCGACGTCGCGCAGCTCGCCGGCGGCCGCCGGGTGGCAGTGCACCTCGCCACCGGCATCGTCGTCGAGGCCTCGATCGACGAGTGGGCCCGCGAGGACCAGTTCGTGGTCACGGTGATGCCCGGGGAGTCCCGCTCGTTCGACGACCGGGAGGCATGGCTCAGCGCGATCAAGGAGATCGAGGCGGCTACGGCAGCCGGTGGTGGCGCGCCGAGGGGAGCGACAGCCGACCCGTCCTGACGAACGACGTGCGCAGCTTGGTGGGCAGCGACGCGGCGATCCGCGACGTGGCCGCCGTGCGTTGCGCCGCGCTGCCGAGCTGCCCGATGAGCAGGTCGGAACCGGTGGCAGCCGCCACCGCGGCGGCCTCCTCCAGGCGGCCGAGGCCGTGCAGTGCCAGCGCCTCGTACTTCGTGGACGAGTAGGTGCGGGCCTGTTCCAGCAGCGCCTCGGACTGCGCGGGATCCCACCGGGCCCGCATCTCCATCAGCCGCATCGCCGCCCGCGGCCGGAACGGCAGCGAGCGCTCCAGCATCGGCGCCGCGGCCTCGACCGCGGCAGCGGCATCGTCGGGCCTGCCCAGCAGCAGGTCGCAGTCGGCCACCGCGAGCAGGGCGTGCAGCTCCTGCTCCAGCTCCAGCGCCCCGCCACCGCGGTGGGCCAGCTCGACGGCGGCCTCGGCGTGCTCGCGGGCCCGCTCGACCTGCCCCAGCTCCTGCCACAGCCAGGACGTGGTGGTCTCGATCCCGGCCCGGTAGAACCCCACCTTGTCGGCGTCGATCAGCCGGCGGGCGTTGTCGAGGGACTGCAGCGCACCGGCGAAGTCGCCGGTGTCGCCGCGGGCCAGCGCGGTGAAGAACAACGTCTGCAGCAGCGGCCGGAACTGGCCCGTGCGCCTGCACAGCACCGCGGCCCTCGCGAGCGTGGACTTGGCCTCGGCGAAGCGGTCCTGGTGCTGCAGCAACGCCCCGCGGTAGGCCAGTGCCATCGCGGTGGTGGTCTCGCCCGGATCGGCCTGCCCGGCCGCCGAGAGCACCTGCTCGTAGGCGGCGTCGGCGCCGGCGTAGTCGCCGTCCCAGTGCCGGACGCGGCCCAGCAGCAGCGTGGCACTGGGCAGGGCGCCGGGTGCCGCGGCGGCCGATGCGGCCAGCTCGGTGGCCTGCTCGGCGAGGTCGACGGCCTTCATCGCGTCACGGGCGTAGAGCGCGGTCCAGCCCAGCTGTTCGAGCACCCTGGCCTCGAGCTCGGGATCACCCAGCTCGCGTGCGACGGCGAGGGCCGCCTCGTGGTCGTTGCCGGCGTCGACGTAGTTGCCGAGGTCGGAGCGGGCCTGCCCGCGCCGCAGCAGCGTCTCAGCGAGCACCTCCTGCGTGGCGGCGGCCCCGACGGCCTGGTCGAGCAACTGCTCGGCCTCGACGTTGGCGAAGACGAGGTGCGCGGCGTGCGCGGCCACCATCCAGGCGCGCGCGGCGGCGTCGCCGTCGCCCGCGGCCGCGAGGTGGCGGGCAGCGGCCTCGGGCCGGGCCTCGAGCAGCGCCGCGGCCCGCCGGTGCCTGCTGACCTGGACCGGGGCCGGCACGGCGTCGTAGGCCACCTGCCGCACGATGTCGTTGGCGAAGCGGAACTGGTCGCCCTGCGCCACGAGCAGCCCGGCCCGCAGCGCGCGCCCGGCGCGCCGGGCGCAGTCCTCGACGTCGAGGTGCCCGAGCACGGCCACGTCATCGAGCGCGAACGCGACGCCGAGCACCGCGCCCAGCGCGAGCAGCAGCGCCGTGTCGTCGCCGACGTGGGCGATGCGGGCGGCGACGGCCTCCTGCAGCGAGTTGGGCACCTCGACGGCACCGCTGGACTTGGCCCGCGTGGGGTGGCGCAGCAGCTCGGTCAGGAACAGCGGGGAGCCGCCCGTCCACGAGTAGAGCTGCTCGGGGTCGTAGGCCAGACCCGAGCGGCGGACGAGCTGGGTGGAGTCGGTGTAGGTCAGCGGGCCGAGCTCGATGTGCTCGGCGACGCCGCGCAGCGTCGCGGTGACCGGCTCGTCCTCGGACGTGCGCTCGGTGACGACGACCATCGCGCGGCTGCCTGCCCAGTGCCCGACCAGCAGGTGCAGCGCCTCGATGGTGGACTGGCCGGCGTGCTGGGCGTCCTCGACGAGCAGCAGCACGGGCTGGCGCACGCTGAGCCGGTCGAAGAACCCGACGAGCGCGTCGAGGCTGCGCCGGTGCTCCAGCTCGGGACCGGCGCGCTCGTACGGTGCGGGCCCGACGATGTCGGTGAGCTCGGGCAGCAGCGCGGCGAGGGTGCCCAGCCGGGAGCCGGCGAGCTCGCGCACGTCGGCGGCGTCGAGCCGGTGCACGACGCCCCGCACGGCCTCCACCAGCGGCTGCAGGTACAGCGACCGCTCCGCCTCGAAGCAGCCGACCGAGAGCACGAACGCCCCGGTGCGCCGCGGCCCGGCGGCGAACGTGTTGACCAGCGCGCTCTTGCCGATCCCGGCCTCACCGGTGACGACCGCGAGCACCGGGGTGCCCGTGGTGGCGCCTGCCCACAGCGCGTCGAGGGTGGCGAGCTCGTCGTCGCGGCCGATGAGCGGGGTGCCGGTGGCGCGGGAGTCGCTCGCCACGCCGATGCGGGCCGCCTGCCCGGCACCGGTGGGGCTCTCCGAGCGCAGGATCGACAGGAACAGCGCCTGCGTGGCGGGGGAGGGGTCGGTGCCCAGCTGCTCGGACATGGCCACGCGCAGCGCCCGGTAGACCACCAGTGCCGAGCCGGAACGGCCCGCCTGCTGGTGGGCCACCATCACGGTGCGGCAGGCCTCCTCGTCGAAGGGGTCGTCGCGCAGCGCCGCCGAGGCGACGTCGACGGCCACGTCGGAGGAACCGAGCTCGACCGCGGCGGCGCTCCAGCACACCCGGGCCCGGCGCAGCAGCCCCCGTACGTCGCGGCGCAGCTCCAGCACCCACGGGTCCTCGTGCTCACCCGCCATCGCGACGTCGGCGTCGAGCAGCTTGACGGCCTGCTCGGCGCTCGTGGCCGCGAACGCGAACCGGCCGTGGCGCAGCTCCAGCTCGGCGGTGGAGACGAGCTCGGCAGCGTCGAGCAGGTCGACGGTGACGCCGGAGGCGACGAGCCGGTACGCCGCGGCCGTGCCGTCGATGCGATCGCGGCCCAGCACGCGGCGGATCCGCGAGATGAGGGCCGCGATGTTGCGGTCGGCGCGTTCCGGGGCGTCGTCCTCCCACAGGGCATCCACGAGTGTGGAGACCAGCACGAACTCGCCGCGGCGGGCCGCGAGCACGGCCAGTACCCGGCGGGCCTTCCCGGTGGGCACCGGGTCGGTCAGCTCGCCGCTGACAGTGAACGGGCCGAGTAGCCGCAGACGCACCGTGTGAGCCTCGAGTGGGGTCGAGCTCATGGCGCGACTCTACTCGGGTTCACGACATCGATCACCGTCTTGCGCCGACCTCACTGGTGCCCGTGTCCGTGCCCGTGTCCATGCCCCTCGTCGCCGTCATGATCGCTGCCGTGGTCGTGCCCGTGGTCATACCCCGCCGGACGCTCGGCGAGCGTGTGGGCACGGGAGCTGACCTCGGCGGTGCCGACCGCGCCCTCGGCGACCAGCACGTCCTCCAGCGCGCCGAGCCAGTGCTCGTAGTAGGTCCAGCACTCCCCGGCCGGAGGTGCCTGTTCCCAGGCCGCGATCCGGGCCACGAGCCGGGACTGGAACTGCGACCACGCGAACGCTCCCGATTCATGCAGGCTGACGGCCATCCCGAACGCGCGGCTCTCCCACGGTGCGGAGAAGACCAGCTCCCCGTTGGCGCGCGGTGGTGCGTCGGGCCCGTCGATGGCGAGTGGCGCGGTCATACCGTCGCCGTCACCTTCGCCACCCCGACGAGCGCGTCGCGGGTGATCAGCGGGATGAGCTCCTCCTCGGAGAGGTTCTCGGTGCCTGCCGGCCGCTCGGGCAGCACCAGCCAGCGCACCTCGCTGCTGGAGTCGCGCACGACGATCTCGGTCTCGGCGGGCAGGTCGAGACCCATCTCGTGCAGCACGGTGCGGGGCTCACGCACGACCCGGGCCCGGTAGGCCGGGTCCTTGTACCACGACGGCGGCAGCCCGAGCACGGGCCACGGGTAGCACGAGCACAGCGTGCAGACCGTGACGTTGTGCACGGCGGGTGTGTTCTCCACGACCACGATGTGCTCGCCCTGCGGCCCGGAGAAGCCGAGCTCCTTGATCGCCGCGGTGCCGTCGGCGAGCAGCCGCTCGCGGTACTCGGGGTCGGTCCACGCCTTGGCGACGACCTTGGCACCGTTGAGCGGGCCGACGTTGGTCTCGTAGTTGGCGATGAACTTGTCCATCACCCCGGAGTCCACCAGCCCGCGCTCGGTCAGCAGCTGCTCGAGCGCCTCGGTCCGCAGTGCCGGGGAGATCCGTTCAGGGTGGGTCATGCCTTCTCCAGGTAGCTGTCGAACATCTCGATGGTGACCGTGAAGTCCTCCGCGGACTCGCCCCACAGGTCGCGCGACCGGAAGCGCACGGTGTAGACGTGCTGCGGGTTCTCGCCCTGGAACACCGCGTGCGTGTCGGGGAGCAGGTGGGCGGGCTGGAGGGACTCGACGATGCCGGTGTGGCCCCGGATGTAGGCGGGGAGCTTCGTGGGGCCGTCCGACGGCGTGGACCGGGCCTGCACGGCGTCGCCCACCGCGAACCGGGGCGCCTCCTCGACGGTGCGCAGCGAGCCGGCCGCGGTGGCGGCGTAGTCGGGCTTGTTCGGCTCGGGGATCGGCGCGTCCGCGACGTCCTCGCCCTGGTTGCGCCGCACGCGCGCGTCGACCGCGCCCGGCGCGATGATCGCGGAGTCGGTGAGCATCAGCTCGGCGGCGTTGAGCCACCGGCCGTAGTAACCGTCCTCGAGGTAGGCGTCGCGGTCGAGCCGCCCCAGCGCGTGCCGGAACGCGTCGAGGTTCTGCCCCGACACCCGACCCATCGCCAGCAGCGTGAGTGCGAAGGCGCGGCCCTCCCACGGCTCGGCGAAGACCGGCTCATCACGGGTCGGGGCCTTGACCTGGCCCCAGCCCTCGGTGCCACCCATGTCGGCGATCCCGTCCACCACACCACCTCGATTCGTCAACGATGAAGGATGATCGGTCACTATAGTGTCGAAGCGGTGCGGGACGCGAGTGCCTGCAGCGCATCCACGAAACAGGCGACGGGCGCCGCGGCGACACCCGCTCCGACCTGGCCGATCCCGGAACTGATGTGCAGGATGCCGGTGGTCACCTTCGGGGTGATGCCCAGCTCCACCACCTTGCGCACGTCCACGCCCAGTGGCGTGCCGGTGAAGCCCATCGGCGGCAGCGTGAACCGCGTGCTGGTGCCGGCGGTGATCGCCTGGAAGGACTCCGTGGCGGCGGCGGCGTCGGCCATCGTGCCGCCGAGGAACGCGGCGACGGCGGCGGATCCACCCGCGGCCGGCCCACCCATTCCGGTCAGTTCCAGCACCGCGCTGTCGCCGATGTCGCGGGCGCTGGTCTCGGGGCCGTACCCGGAGTAGTAGAGCGCCTCGCCCACCGGCGGGGCCTCGGTGATGTGCCAGTCCGGCGAGCCCGCGAGCTTGATGCCGAACGTGGTGCCGTTGCGCGACATCGTCGTGACGATGCTGGAGCCCTGCACCTGCTCGGCCCACAGCTGCAGCGACTTCGCCGCCGCCATGGCGAGGTTGAGGAAGAACAGGTGGTTGCCGGCGAGGTAGGCGCCGAACGGGGCGCGCACGGCGTCGGGCAGGGACGTGATCTGCGGCAGCCAGGTGCGGGTGAGCAGGTTGGTGGCGGCCTGGGTGCGCATGTGCAGGTCGTCGCCCATGGTGATGCCCTGCGCGGCGATCGCGAGGATGTCGAGCTGGCCGGCCTCGTCGAGGATCTGCTTGATCGCAGGCCCCCCGATCTCGGCCAGGAAGCGCAGCCGGGCGATCGCGGCGTCGGTGTCGCGGCCGAACCACGCCACCTCGCCGGGGCCCTGGTTGACCGAGGAGTAGGCGCGGGTGCCGCCCTCGCGGTTGTCGACCACGAGCACCGGCTGCGACGGCCCGATCGCGCTCGCCATCGGCACGACGGTGTCGTGGTGGTTGGCGGCGTCGAGCGCCACGTCGCCCGCGAGGAGCAGCCGCTGTGCCTCCGCGACGTCGGCGGCCCAGCCCTCGGCCACCACCGCGGCGCGCATCGAGCGCTGCAGCGGGTCGCAGTGCTCCGCGTAGGGCAGCGTCGGCCCGCAGTGCAGCAGCATCCGACCCTCGAACCCGGGCACCGTCTCGCCCGCGGGCGACACGGTGACGAGCTGCGGCACACCCTCGTTGAGCCGGCGTACGACCTCGGTGTTGGCCTCGTCGATCGCGACGCTCGCGTCGCCGTAGAGGTGGGTGAGCGCGTGCACCGCGGCGAGGTCGCCGTCGGCGGGGATCCGCCAGTCGACGTGCTGCACGGGACGGCCCTGCTCCCGTACCGCGTCGGCGAACATCGGCAGTCCGACGTTGATCACCTGGACGTCGGCAGGCAGGACGAGCTGGGGCATCGGGGCGGTCCTCTCGAGATGTTTCACAAAATAGATATGCGAACACTATAGATGATTCTGCTGGTCAGGCATCACCCCGTCGACCCCCCGCAGTGGGGGCGCGGCCGGTTGCCGCAGCGTGTTGAGTCCGTCGGATCACCGACGAGAGGCAGTCGACATGGGTGGCGCACGCATCGCGATCAGTGGTTTCGGCCGCATCGGCCGGCATTTCCTGCGCGCCGCGGTGGCGCGCGGCTCCGACCTCGACATCGTGGCGATCAACGACCTCGGCCGGCCGGCGACGATGGGATACCTGCTCGAGTACGACACCGTGCAGGGCCGGCTCGACGCGGACATCAAGGTGGTGGACGACCACCTGCAGGTGGGGGAGCGGTCACTGCGACTGGTGTCGAGCAGGCACCCGTCGATGGCGCCGTGGGGCGAGCTCGGGATCGACGTCGTGGTCGACTGCTCGGGGCTGTTCACCAGCCGCGAGCTGGCCGGCGGGCACCTCGTCGCCGGGGCCCGGCGGGTGATCGTCTCGGCGCCGACGACGCACGCCGACGTCACGATCTGCGTGGGTGTCAACGAGTCCCGATTCGACGCCGAGCGCCACGCCGTCATCTCCAACGCCTCCTGCTCGACCAACTGCGTCGCGGTCACCGCCAAGGTGCTGCACGACGCGTTCGGCATCACGTCGGGCTGGATGACCACGGTCCACGCGATCACCAACGACCAGGAGCTGCTCGACTCCAACCACCACGACGTGCGCCGCGGCCGCGCCGCGGGGCAGAACATCGTGCCGGCCACCACGGGTGCCGGCAACGACCTCGGCCTGGTGATCCCGGAGCTCGCCGGGAAGGTGCAGAGCGCCGCGATCCGGGTGCCGGTGCCCGCGGGCTCGCTCACGGACCTGACCGTCACGCTCGACCGGCGCGTCACGGCCGAGGAGGTCAACTCCGCGTTCCGCTCGGCAGCCGCCGACGGCCCGCTGCGCGGCATCCTCGGCTACACCGACGCGCCGATCGTCAGCTCCGACGTGCTGGGCGACCCGCACTCGTGCGTGATCTCCGCGCGCGACACGATCGTCCACGGCGACCAGGTGAAGGTCTACGGCTGGTACGACAACGAGTGGGCCTACGCCAACCGCCTGCTGGACCTCGTGGAGCTGGTGGTCAGCCGCGCGGCGTGAGCAGCTCCACCGCCATCTCCGCGGCCAGCTGCACCGGCCGTGCGGTGTGGGCGGCCTTGGTGCCGACGAGCCCGCCGTCGTAGAGCAGCTGGATGCGCTCGGCCAGCGCGGCGGGATCCGGCGCGCCCGCCTCCTGCAGGGTCTCGTGCAGCTCGCGGCGCAACCACTCCCGGTGCTCGGCGACGGCCTGGTGCACGGGGTGGTGCGGATCGGGGAACTCGGTGAGCGCGTTGACGTAGAGGCAACCGCGGTAGCGGCGGCGCCGGGCTCCGGTGGCCGCGAGCTCGAACACGGCCCGGATCCGGTCGGCCGGCGCGCTGCCGCGCGTCGCGCGCGCGAACCCGGCGCGGTCGAGCTGGTCCTGGCGGCGCAGCCACGCCGCGACCAGCCCGTCCTTCGAGCCGAAGTTCTGGTAGAGGCTCGCCCGCGCGACGTCGGCCTCGGAGATGAGCCGTTCGATGCCGACGGCCCGGATCCCCTCCCGGTCGAACAGCGCGGCCGCGGCGTCGAGCAGGCGCTCGGCGGGCAGGGCGGTGTGCTGGGCCGTTCGCATCGGACCAGCATAGGTCTCATTCCTGGTAGACCGATCGGTCTGTCTGCTACGTTGCCTTTCGTGACCCCGGCCGTTCTCGTCAAGCGCCGCCATGTCGACCTGCTCAGGGTCGCCACCGCGGCGTGTCCGGGTTCCCTGTCGCAGGTGGCCTGACCCGTCCGGATCGGTCTCACCCGCCCGGCCCCGTTCGTGGGCCGCGTGCCGCGCTGCCCGCTCGCGCCGCACCCCCTCTCGCCCTGCCCTCTCGCCCTGCCCTTCCGTGCTGCCCATCCGAGGAGACCGCCATGTCGCTGTACCTGTTCGAGCTCGTCCCCGCCCGCACCGACCGCGACGGCGTCGACGCCGTGCTCACCGAGGTCGGCAAGGCCGCCGCCGCCGCGGGCGCCGAGCTGGTGGAGGCGCAGGTGACCGGCGGCCACGACCGTGTCTTCGCCGTCGTCGAGGCCGGCGCGCACGCAGCGGTCGCGGCCGCCTTCACCGTCGCCGAGGTCCCCGCCGCCGCCGAGATCACCGGTCCCGACGAGGTCCGGCTCGTCGGCGCCGACCTCGCGCAGCTCAAGGCGGCCCGGCCCACCGCGGGCTACCTCGTCGAGTGGGACCTGCCCGCCGAGCTGGACATGGACTCCTACCTGGCCCGCAAGAAGGCCAAGGCGCCGCGCTACGCCGACGTGCCGGAGGTCAGCTTCCTGCGCACCTACGTGCGCGAGGACATGGTCAAGTGCCTGTGCTTCTACGACGGCGCCGACGAGGACGTGGTGCGCCGCGGCCGCGCGGCCGTCGACACCCCGATCGACCGGCTGCACACGCTGGCCCCGGGAACGTCGGCTACTGCGACCACGGCTAGTGGGACCACGCGGTGACCACCGCTGTCGAGGCTCCGCCGACCCCCGTCGTCGACCGGTTCCGGGCCACCGCAGGTGACGTCGACCGGGGACACGCCGATCTCCGCGACGGCCTGCGGTTCCTCGGCGCCGCCGGTCTGCTCGACACCGGGCTCGATGCCGGTGTCGCGCTGGTCGAGGCGATCGCCGGGGAGTGCATGAGCTCCGCGTTCTCGCTGTGGGCGCAGCGGATGGTGCTCGCCTTCCTGCCCCCGGAGGCGGCGCCCCGGCCCGGCCTGGCCGACGGCACGGTCGTCGGCTCCACCGCGATGGCGCCCGCACTGCGCGACGTCGCGGGCATCGAGCCGGTGCCCGTACTGGCGACCCCGGCCGGCACCGGGCTGCGCCTGGACGGCCCGATCCGGTGGGCGTCGAACCTGTTCCCCGACGCGGTGGTCGTGCTGCCCGCCCGGCTGCCCGATGGCGGCCGCGCGGTGGTGCGCATCGGTCTGGGCGACCCGGGCGTGCAGGTCAAGCCCGCTCCGGAGCTGCTCGCGCTCAGCGCGACGGCGTCGTCGTCGGTGCGCCTCGACGGCGTCGAGGTCGGGCCCGACGCGATCCTGTCGACCGACCTGCCGGGGTTCGTCCGCGTTATCCGGCCGGCGTTCCTGCTGTCGCAGACCGCGTTCTGCGCGGGCCTGGCCGCGCGTGCGGTCGAGGGGGCCGCCGAGCACGCCGTCGGGATCAACGCCGACCTGGCGGGCGACGTCGCCTTCGTCGCGGCGCGGGTGCGGTCGGTGCGGGAGCGGCTGCACGCCTGGGCCGCCGACCCCGCCGAGCCCGGCCGGGCCGAGCTGCTGCAACTGCGGCTCGACGCCGCGGGCGCCGCCGGGGAGGCCACCCGGCTGGAGTCCACCACGTCCGGCGGTGCCGGGTTCATGGCCACCAGCGACGTGAGCAGGCGGTTGCGCGAGGCCGCGTTCCTGCCCGTCCAGTCCCCGACGGAAGGACAGCTCCGGTGGGAACTGTCGCGCTGCGCCTGACCGGCGCCACCAAGCGCTACGGCAACACCGCCGTGCTCGACGGGCTCGACCTCGAGGTCGCGCAGGACAGCAGGCTGGTCGTGCTGGGCCACAGCGGCAGCGGGAAGTCGACGCTGCTGCGCGTGCTGGCCGGGCTCGAGCAGCTCGACGCCGGGGAGGTGAGCAGGCCCGGCGGCGCGGTGGTGGGCACCGTTTTCCAGCAACCGCTGCTGCTGCCGTGGCTGAGCGTGCGCGACAACATCGCGCTCGGCGGGCGCTTCCGCGCCAACCGGGCCCGCTTCGAGTCGGCGCACGTCGACGAGCTGCTGGACGTGTTCGGCCTGGCCGAGCTGGCCGCCGCGCGCCCGGCACAGCTCTCCGGCGGGCAGGCGCAGCGGGTGGCGATCGCGCGGGTCGTCGCGGTCCGCCCCGATGTGCTGCTGCTCGACGAGCCGTTCAGCGCGCTGGACCCGGCCACCCGCCGCGGTCTGCAGACGTGGCTGCGCGACATGGTGGAGCGGCTGGGGCTCACGCTGGTGCTCGTCACCCACGACGTCGACGAGGCGCTCTACCTGGCCACCGAGGTCACGCTGCTCGACGGCAGCGGCGCCGCGGCCGGGCACTGGCACAGCACGGCGCCCGCCGATCACCGCGACCTGGCGGCGCACCCGCTGCAGGCCACCCTGCTGGCCGGGTACCGGTCCCAGCTCGGCGTGGCCGCGGTGTCCTGATGGCGTTCGATCGGCGAACGCTGCTGCGTGCCGGCGCCGCGGTCGGGCTGGCTGCCGGGACGGGCGGCGGCGTCGCCGGGGTCGTCGACCTCGTCCGCGCGCCGCGGGCGACGGCCCGCACCGGCGTGGCACCGCGGATCGGTTACCTGCCGATCACCGACGCGTCCCCGCTGCTCGTCGCGCACGCGCAGGGCCGCTTCGCCGCGGCCGGGATCGACATGGCCCGGCCGGTGCTGTTCCGCGGTTGGGAGTCGCTCGCGCAGGCGTTCACGGTCGGCGAGCTGGACGTCGTGCACCTGCTGATGCCGTTCGCGGTGCAGCTGCGCTACGCGCTCGGCGCGCGGGTACGGCTGCTGGCGTGGAACCACACCAACGGGTCCGCGCTCACCGTGCACCCGAGCGTCCGGGAGATCGGTGACCTCGCGGGGAAGTCGGTCGCGATCCCGTTCTGGTGGTCGATCCACAACGTGGTGCTGCAGCAGATGCTGCGCGCGGCCGGGCTCACCCCGGTGGTGCGCACGGCGCCGTCGGTGCGCGAGCGCACGGTGCAGCTGGTCGTCATGAGCCCGTCGGACATGCTGCCGGCGCTGAGCACGGCCACCATCGGCGGCTACATCGTGGCCGACCCGTTCAATGCCGCCGCGGAGATCAACAAGGTGGGCCGCGTGCTCCGGTTCGTCGGTGACGCGTGGCGCGACCACGCCTGCTGCGTGGTGGTCGTGCGCCAGGAGCTGATCGACTCCGTGCCGGAGACCGTGCAGGCCGTGACCGACGCCGTCGCGGGTGCCCAGCTGTGGCTCGGTGGACACCGGGCCGACGCCGCGAAGGTCCTCAAGGACGGTCGCTACCTGCCGCAGCCGCTGCCGGCGATCACGAAGGCGCTCGATCGCACGCCGGGCCCGGCGCAGCACCCTGACTGGCACGGCGAGCGCATCGGCTTCGCCCCGTACCCGTTCCCCGGCTACACCGAGGCGCTGGTGCGCGCGATGCGCGAGACCGTCGTCGACGGGCCCACGGGGTTCCTCACCGGCATCGACCCGGCCGCGGTGCACGCCGACCTCGTGGACGACCGGTTCGTGCTGCGCAGCATGGCGGCGCTCGGCGGGCCCGGCGCGTTCGGCCTGCCCGCCTCGCTCACCCGTACCGAAGAGGGGAACCAGCCGTGACCTCGACGACCACCCGCAGCGTCCGGAACCGCAGCGCCTCGACCGGCTGGGCGCCCGTGCTCGCCGTCGTCGTGGCGGTGGCGCTGTGGTGGTTGTGCACCACCATCGCGGCCGGGCCCGATTCCCTGCTGCGCGCCTTCGCACCGCAGCGCGCCGTCCCGGCGATCGTCGACCTCGCGGCGAGCGGGGTCCTGCTCGACGACATCGCCACCAGCCTGTGGCGGCTGCTCGTCGGGCTGCTGATCGCGGGTGTGCTCGGCCTGGGCATCGGCCTCGCGGTGGGCTCGCGACCGGTGCTGGACTCGGCGACGCGTCCGGTGTTCCAGTTCCTGCGCATGGTCTCGCCGCTGTCGTGGGCGCCCGTCGCGATCGGGCTGTTCGGGATCGGGCACCGGCCGGTGTTCTTCCTCGTCGCGGCGGCCGCGATCTGGCCGGTGGTGCTCAACACCGCCGCCGGGGTGCGCTCCATCGACCCCGGCTTCCTGCTGGCCGCACGCTCGCTGGGCGCGACCCCGCTGGAGTCGCTGACCTCCGTGGTACTGCCGGCCGTGCGCCCGCACGTGCTCACCGGACTGCGGCTGGCGCTGGGGATCGGCTGGGTGGTGCTGGTGCCGGCGGAGATGCTGGGCGTCACGTCCGGGCTGGGCTACGAGATCCTCAACTCCCGTGACCAGCTCGCCTACGACAAGGTGATGGCCGTGATCCTCGTGATCGGCCTGCTGGGCTACCTGCTCGACACCGCCGCGCGCTGGGCGCTCGAACGGGGCACCGGCGGTTCGACGCGCTCCGCCTGAGCGCGGCTGTCGAGATACGGTCGACCCGTTCGTCGTCTCGTCGACAGGCCGTGATCAGGCGAGTGGAGGGCACGTGCAGTACATGCTGCTGATCTACGATTGTGGCTGCCCGAACCGGCCGATCCGGATTTCGCGGAGGTGAGATCGACCCGGGCGATCCCGCGTCGGCCCGGCCGCAGCTACGCGCCGTCGCGGAGTTCCTCGACCTGATCAGCCGGACACCGGACCGAGGGCGGTGCCGGGGCGCGGACTTCGCCCCGCACGAACGGCGCGTTCGTCCATTCCTGGTGTACGAAAGTGCCGTTCGTTGCGGGGGTCGGTGGTGATGGCCCACCGGCTCAGGGTCAATCTGTCCCGACCCACGGGGCCATCCATCCCAACTCGCGGCAACCCCGAACCGAGCACCTCACACCACAGCCCGCAACCCCCCACGCAACCGCTCGAAGCCCCGGGCCGTGTCCTCGTCCGCCGCCAGGAACACCACGACCTGCTGGGCGTCGGCGCCACGCAGTTCCAGCGTCTCCCGATCCCAGCGCAGTTCCCCCGCCGTCGGGTGCCGCAGCCGCAGAGCGTTGCGCACCGGCGGGATGGGCCGGTCGAGGCGCCGGGTGAACTCGGGTCCGGCGACGGGCGCGAGCTGGGTCCGCAACCAGAGGGAGCTCTGCAGGGAGGGGCCCAGTCCCAGGTCGAAGGCCTGCTCGTCGGCGACGCGGTCCCAGTCGGGGAACAGGGTGCGGGCCCGCGGGTCGGTGAAGACGTAGCGCGTCAGGTTGGGTTCGGCGGCCTCCAGCAGCCCGGCGCCGCGCAGGAGCAGCGCGAACCCGGTGGTGTGCGCGAGCACGTCACCGGCCCGGTTGGTGATCATCGCGACGCCCGGCTCCAGCAGCCGGAGCGTTGCGAGCGCGGCGGGTCGCACGGTGCGCGGCGGCGGGGCCGGGTGCGGCTGCGCGGCGCAGGCACCACCGGTGATCTTGGCCAGGTACCGCAGGTGCTCGCGTTCGGTGGTGTCGAGGCTCAGCCCGTCGGCCAGCGCGTTGAGCACGGAGCCGGACGGGTGCCGGTCGCGGCCCTGCTCGATGCGCGTGAGGTACTCGACGCTGATCCCCGACCGGGTGGCCAGGTCCGAGCGCCGCAGGCCGGGGGCGCGGGAGCGGTCGCGGCGGGGCAGGCCGATCGACTCCGGTCGGATCGAGTCCCGCTTGGCCCGGACGAAGTCGCCCAACGGCGTTCCCATACCGGAAATCGTACGGCGAATGCCGTGCCATGAGGGTGGCCCCGCGGGGGCCAGCCTGGCTGCGGTCCGGTCGTGGTCGCCACCGGCGGCGCAGGCCGGAGGCATGAACGAGACACCCCCGACTGGTCGTCCTCATCGGCAGCGTCCGGGAGGGCCGGTTCGGCCCGGTCGTCGCATCGTGGGTCGCCGACACCTCGAGAACGTGCTCACCGAGCTGCACGCCGTGACGGTGCGGGACGGGCTGGCGTTCCCGAAGTACTTCACCGGATGGCAGGACGGCAGCCCGCTCGACGCCGACGCGCCGACCTACGCCAAGTCGATGCTCGACCAGCTCGCCTGGTGGGCGGTGGCACTGCGCACCGCGCGCGCCACCACCCCCTACCCGAGCTGACGGGTCAGGCCGGGCGCTTCGCGATCTGCAGCAGCGGCTGGGCCGAGCGGGTGCCGGTGGGCCCGCACGGTGCGGCGCTGCCGGCCTGCTGCACGAGGTTGAGCGACGAGCACGCCTGGCAGCGGGCGCAACCGGCCACCGCCGTCTCGGCGCCGAGGCCGCGCTCGGCCAGGAAGCCCGCGACCTTGCGGTAGATCGGCTCGGTGTACTCGCGCGACGGCGCGGGCACGTTCTCCATGAGCGAGCCCGCGACGGGACGCAGCGGCACGACGAACGGGTAGACGCCGATGTCGACGGCCCGCTTGCACGCCGCGATCGTCAGCTCCGGGTCCTCGCCCATGCCCAGGATGACGTAGGTGGAGACCCGGCCCTCGCCGAACTTCTTGACCGCGTACTCCCACGTGCGGAAGTAGGTCTCGATGCCGGTGCGGAACTTGCCGGGCGCCACCTTGGCGAGCACGGCGGGGTCGAAGGACTCGATGTGGATGCCGAGCGCGTCGACGCCCATGTCGTGGACCTGATCGATGGTCGACAGGTCGCGCGGCGGCTCGAACTGCACCTCGACGGGCAGTCCGGCGGCCTCCTTGACGGCCTGGCCGCACTTCGCGACGTACAGCGCGCCGCGGTCGGGGGCCACCGACGAGCCGGTGGTGAGCGTCGCGTCGACCGCGCCGTCGAGCTCCTTGGCGGCCACGGCCACCTCGGCGAGCATGGCGGGGGTCTTCTTGGCGATGGTGTCGCCCGCGGCCAGCGAGATGCCGATGCCGCAGAAGCCGCACTGGTCGGAGTTGCCCCAGTAGTTGCAGGCCTGCACGACGGTGGAGGCGAGCGAGTCCAGGTGCAGCAGCGCGATCTGGTGGTACGGGACGCCGTCGGCGGTGGTGAGGTCGTAGAAGCGGGGGCGACGGGTGCCGGCAACTGAGGCGAGCTTCACACCGTCGCGGTAGATGCCCTGGCCGCCGTCCTCTGCTTTGAGCGAGTACGGGGACGTGGTGCTGGGCGGGACGGTGACCGGAACCCCTTCGATCCAGAGCATCCCCGAGTCGGTGGGCCCGGCACCGCCCTTGCGGGACGTCTCGAGTTCGGTCTCGATGCGAAGGCCCACGCTCTGCAGGTCCATGATGAGACCAGCAATGGCCGACGAGTCCGTCGGGATGGCCGGGTGCACCGAGGCCGGGCTGCTGAGGAGATCGGTCATTCATCCACTATAGTGGATGTACTCCATCATGTGAAACTTCCTGTGGCGCCCGTGCAACACGGGAGCAACCGGTTCAGGCCATCGCGGTGCCGGCCCGCCGCCACGCCGCCGCCGCGACGCCGTGGGCGGTGCGGAACCGGCGCCCGAAGTAGCCGGCGTCGTCGTAGCCGACCCGGTGGCCGACCTCGGCGATCGTGAGGTCGGTGTCGGCCAGTAGTCGCCTGGCCTCGCGCAGCCGCCGCTCGGTGATCCACTGCTGCACGGTGCGTCCGGTGCGTTGCCGGACGACGGTGGTGACGTGCCCCGGTGTCAGGCCCACCGCCGCGGCGACGTCGCGCAGCGAGATCTGCTCGTGGTAGCGGTTCTCGATCGCGGTGAAGACCGCCGCGATCAGCGGTTCGACGTCGAGGCCTCCCGGCTCGTCGATGCGCAGCCTGCTCAGGCGCACCAACAGCAGCGTGAGGTGGGAGCGCGCGGCCTCGACGTACCCGTCCTGGCGGCCGCGCAGTTCGGTGTCGAGGTCGGCGAGGTGGGCGAGCCAGGTCGGGCGATCCTCCGGTGGCACCGGCAGGCGCTGCCCGCCCCCGCGGTGCTGGTCGGCGAAGGGCGCCAGCAGGGGATGGGCCTGCCAGGAGACGAGTGATCCCGCCGCGGACGGGTCGACGGTGTCGGCCGGGAAGACGACGGCCCAGATGACCCGGTCGGCGGACTCGGGTCGGGTGTCGTCCGTGACGACCGCGCCGGGGGCGATGACGAACGCGTCGCCCGCCGTGAGCGCCCAGTCGCGACCGTCGACGTGCAGGACGTCGTCGCCGCGTTCCACGTAGAGGAGCACGAGGAAGTCGTGCGCGTGCGTTCCCTGCACCGGTGCCCGACCGTGCCCCGCGGCCCAGCGCCGCACCGAGATCGCGGGCAGCCCGGCGGTGCGCACGTAGTCGAGCACCGGCACGCCCTGCGGGTTGTGCCGCTGACCCGAAGATCGTTCCATTCAACCCGCGTTTCGTCTCTTGTGAGCAGGTGGGGTGGGGTAAAGGCTAGCAGCAACGTCCCGAACATCGTCTCTTGGAGAACCACGTGACCACCACTGAGAACCGCACCTACCTGCGGGCCCTGCCGAGCCCGACGTGGCTGCGGTTCTACGACCCGCTCAGCCGGTTGCTCGGCACGCACGAGCTGCACTGGCAGCTCGTGGCACAGGCCGGGATCGAACCCGGTGCCACGGTGCTGGAGATCGGCTGCGGCACGGCCGCGCTCCTGCTGCTGGCCAAGCACGCCGTACCGGACATCTCGGCGATCGGGCTCGACCCCGACGCCGACGCGCTGGCGCTCGCGCGGCGCAAGGCCACCCGCGACCAGCTCACCGTGCGCCTGGACCGGGGCTACGCCGATCGGCTGCCCTACGCCGACGGCAGCGTCGACCGCGTCCTGTCGTCGTTCATGCTCCACCACCTGCCGGGTCCGGAGCAGGTGACGGCGCTGCGCGAGGTCCGCAGGGTGCTCGCGCCGGGCGGGCGGCTGCACGTGCTCGACCTGAACGGCGACCCGCGTGACGGGCTCGTCGGACGGCTGCTGAGCCTGGGGCGCCGGCGTGGGGGAGAGGGGCACGGCCACGGGCACGGGCACGGGCAGCCGGCGTCGATACCGGCGCTGCTGACGGAGGCGGGCCTGGTGGATGTGACGGAGACGGGTCGGGGCACCACGCCGCTGGGCAGCCACACCTTCTACCGGGCGTCGCGGTAGGTCCCCGGACGTCCAGCGGGGTGACACCGCTGACGTTGGACGTCAGTGATGTCACCCCGCTGGAAGATCGTCGCCGGGAGCGGCGGCTGTCAGGCCACCGTGTCGAACACCCGGCTCGCCAGCAGGTCGGAGGCCTCCAGCGTCGTCAGCGCCGCCAGACCCACCCGCGGATCGGGCTGGTCCACCAGCCGCCGGGCCTGCCGCAGCCGGGCCCGCTCCACCGCGTTGCGCACGCTGCGGGCGTTGGCGAACCACGGCTGGTCGATGCGGTGGCCCAGGTAGCTGCGCAGGGCCTGCGCTGCCTCGGGGGAGAACCGGTAGCCCAGCTCGCCCGCCATCAGCACGCTGATCTGCTCCAGTTCCTCGACGGAGTAGTCGGGGAACGTGATGTGGTGGGTGATCCGGCTCTGCATCCCGGGGTTGGCCGCGAAGAACGTGGCCATCCGGTCCTCGTAGCCGGCGAGGATCACCACGAGGTCGTCGCGGTGCTTCTCCATCACCTGCAGCAGGATCTCGATGACCTCGCTGCCGTAGTCGCGCTCGTTGCCCTCCTTGTGCAGGTAGTAGGCCTCGTCGATGAACAGCACGCCGCCCATCGCGCGCTTGAGCACGTCCTGGGTCTTGGGCGCGGTGTGCCCGACGTACTGGCCGACGAGGTCGTCGCGCGTGACCGTGACCAGGTGGCCGCGGCGCAGGTAGCCCAGCTTGTGCAGCAGGTCGGCCATCCGCAGTGCGACGGTCGTCTTGCCGGTGCCGGGGCTGCCGGTGAAGCTCATGTGCAGCGTCGGCTGCGGTGCGGTGATGCCGAACCGGGCGCGGGTGCGGTCCACCAGCAGCAACGCCGCGATCTCGGCGATGCGCGTCTTGACCGCGGTGAGCCCGACGAGCTCGCGGTCCAGCGCCGCGAGCACGTCGTCGATCCCCGCGTCCCGCCGGACGGCGGCCAGATCGACCACCGCCCCGGCGGGTAACAGGTCGGAAGCCGGCTCGTCCGGCAGCGACTCCCGACCGCCTGTGGTCCCGAAGGCGGCTCTCATGTCACGAAGCCGGGTACCGCTCGCCGACCGGACGCTGGGTCACGTAGGCGGTGGTGGTGTAGGAGATGCGCCGGTTGGCGCCCTCCTGGCGGGTCAGGTGGAAGCCCGGCTCCGGGTCGGGCCGCTGCACGATGAACGACAGGGCCGTGGTCTGCCGTCCGAGCCGCGCGTCGTAGGCGTTGAGCTTGACGTAGCAGTCCGGGTGGGCCGTGCGGCACGCGTTGACCTCGAGCATCACGCCGGCGGCGTCCTTGAGGTCGAACATCGGCAGCCCCCACATCTCCCAGTACGTGTTGCGCGGGTGGGGGTCGTCGGTGTACTCGACCGAGAGCGGCCAGTTGTTCTCGAGGCAGTACTCGATCTGCGTGGTGATCTCGGCGTCGGTGAAGTCGGGCAGGTAGGAGAAGGTGCCCTGGGTGATCCGCATCGTGAGGCTCCTGCTCAGGCGAGGGTCGGGGTGGCGACGGTGTCGGGCGTGTCGGTCGACTCGTAGTCGAACGAGATGTCGCCCCAGGTCGCGAGCGCGACGTCGAGCGCACGGCAGCTCTTGGCCGCCTTCTTGAGGATGTCGTCGCCCTCGGCGAGGTAGTCGCGGCCCTCGTTGCGGGCCTTGATCATCGCTTCGGTCGCGACGCGGTTGGCCTCGGCGCCCGCTGAGATGCCCATCGGGTGCCCGATGGTGCCGCCGCCGAACTGCAGGATGACGTCCTCGCCCAGGTGGTGGATGAGCTGGTGCATCTGGCCGGCGTGGATGCCGCCCGACGCGACCGGCAGCACACCGGGCATGGATGCCCAGTCCTGGTCGAAGTAGATGCCGTGCTGCGGGTTGGCCTTGACGCTCTCCAGCCGCAGGGTGTCGTAGAAGCCGGCGACCATGTGCGGGTCACCCTCGAGCTTGCCGACGACCGTGCCGGCGTGGATGTGGTCGACGCCGGCGAGCCGCATCCACTTGGAGATCACGCGGAAGCTGACGCCGTGGGTCTTCTGGCGGGTGTACGTGCCGTGGCCCGCGCGGTGCAGGTGCAGGATCACGCCGTTGCGCCGCGCCCACTTCGACATCGACTGGATGGCGGTGTAGCCGACCGTCAGGTCGATCATGACGATGACGGAGCCGAGCTCGCTCGCGAACTCCGCGCGCTCGTACATGTCCTCCATCGTCCCGGCGGTGACGTTGAGGTAGTGGCCCTTGGTCTCACCCGTGGCGGCCTGCGCCCGGTTGACCGCCTCCATGCAGAACAGGAACCGGTCGCGCCACCGCATGAACGGCTGCGAGTTGATGTTCTCGTCGTCCTTGGTGAAGTCCAGCCCGCCGCGCAGTGCTTCGTAGACGACGCGGCCGTAGTTGCGCGCCGAGAGGCCGAGCTTCGGCTTCGTGGTGGCGCCCAGCAGCGGGCGACCGTACTTGCCGAGGTATTCGCGTTCCATCACGATGCCGTGGGCCGGCCCCTGGAACGTCTTGATGTAATGCGTGGGAATGCGCATGTCCTCGAGGCGCAGTGCCTTGAGGGCCTTGAATCCGAAAACGTTGCCGATGATGGACGAGGTGAGGTTCGCGATGGAACCCTCCTCGAACAGGTCGAGCTCGTAGGCGATCCAGGCGATCCACTGGCCGGGGGACCCCGGAACGGCCTCGACCTTGTAGCACTTGGCCTGGTAGTGCTCGTGCGCCGTCAGCCGGTCGGTCCACACGACCGTCCAGGTGGCGGTGGAGGACTCGCCCGCAACGGCGGCTCCTGCCTCTTCCGGCGGCACCCCGTCCTGCGGGGTGATCCGGAATGCGCACAGGACGTCCGTGTCCTTCGGCACGTAGTCCGGCTGCCAGTAACCCATCTCTGCATACGGGATCACACCCGCATTCCATCGATCGCTCATGGGGCAAAGCTTGCAGCCTGATTCTCAACCTGTCTATGGAGAGATATGGGCCGATCATTAGGTGTTCACTTAAGTATTATCGGCTCACCCGGAACGTCCACCGCGCGGGTGAGGTGCGCTCGCCCCACCCGCTCCTACCGTCGCCGCCCATGAGCACATGTAGGCAGATCGCCGCGCGCATGGTGGGTCCGGGCAAGGGCGTTCTCGCCGCCGACGAGAGCATCGCGACCATGTCGTCGCGGCTGGTGGGGGCGGGCGTCGAACCGACCGCGGAGCACCGCAGGCAGTACCGTGAGCTGCTCGCGAGCACGCCGGGCCTCGTCGACGGCGTCTCCGGGATCATCTTCGCCGACGAGACGCTGCACCAGCACTTCTCCGACGGCCGACCGTTCGCCGAGGCCGTGCTGGCGCTGGGCATCCTGCCCGGCATCAAGGTCGACACCGGTGCGAAGCCGTTCACCGGGCGGCCGGGGGAGACCATCACCGAGGGCCTCGACGGGCTCGCCGAGCGGCTCGACGGCTACGCCGAGCTCGGCGCGGCCTTCGCGAAGTGGCGTGCGGTCATCACGATCGCCGACCGGCTGCCGACGCGCGCCGCGATCCGGGTCAACGCCCACGCGCTGGCCCGCTACGCCGCGGCGTGCCAGCAGGCCGGCATCGTGCCGATCGTCGAGCCCGAGGTGCTGATGACGGGCGACCACTCCCGCCACCGCTGCGCCGAGGTCACCGCCGAGGTCCATGGCGTGCTCCTCACCGAGCTGGCGGAGCTGGCCGTCGACCTCGCGGGCATCGTCCTCAAGCCGAACATGGTGATCGAAGGCGTCGACCACGCCGAAAGGTCGACGCCCGAGCAGGTAGCGGAGTCCACAGTGGATGTGCTGCGCGCACTGCCGACCGACCTGGCGGGCGTCGCGTTCCTGTCCGGCGGGCAGGCCCCCGAGCGGGCCACCGCCAACCTGGCCGCGATGCAGCACCTCCCGACGCCGTGGCCGCTGACGTTCTCCTTCGGCCGCGCGCTCGTGGACCCGGCGCTCGCCGCATGGGCCGGGGACCCGGCCCGGGTCGGGGCCGGCCAGGCCGCGCTGGCGGAGCGGGTGGCGGCCAACGCCGCGGCCGTGCGCAGGCGGTCGGAGTTGCAGCCGGCGTAGGGCACCGTCTGGTTGCAGCGATCCCGTTGCAGGAAGTCCGTCATGGCCTGCGGCCGCCATGTGCCCCGCGCTACGGCGCCCTCGCCGGGCCGGCAGATCAACAGGAGGGGGTCGTGCCACAACCACCCCGGGGTGCGCGAGCCGCACGCCACGGCCCTGTCGATGACGCTGCGGTGCGGCTCGCGCGGATCATGCTCGCCGAGGCGCACAGGAGGGCCCGGTGTGGGGCGCTGAGGTGCGGGTGGGGTGATCAACGCCCACTGGTTCGGTGTTGACCATGACCCAGTGGGCGTTGATCTTCGTGCCGGTGGTCGAGCGCGCACTGGCTCATGATCGAACCGGAACCTGTGGGCGTTGATCACTCGCCCGGCGCGGCGGGCTCTCGCAACGGGGCCGGCGCGGGGGTGTCGGGTGCGCTTCCCGGTAGGTCCCGCTGGTAGGCCGCCTTCGCGCGGCGATGGCAGGAAAGCCACTTTGCCGCAACGACGTTGCGGGAAAGTGGCTTTCCTGCCATCTGCAGGTCGGCGCTGGGGCCCTCAGCTCGCCGGCAGCGGCACCGTGGCCACCACCGTGGTGCCACCCCCCGGCCGCGAGGTGACCTGCAACGTGCCACCGACCAGCTCGGCCCGCTCGGTCATCGACTGCATCCCGTACCCCGACGACACGTCATCGCCTGCCGCGTCGAACCCCACCCCGTCATCGGTGACCTCGAGCCGGACCCGGCCGTCGCGCACCCCGAAGTGCAGGTCCGCGCTGGTGGCCTGCGCGTGCTTGACGATGTTCTGCAGGCACTCCTGGGCGATCCGGTAGAGCGCGATCTCGATGTGCTCCGGCAGCCGGACGTCCTCGAGGTCGAGCCCCGACTCCACCCGCGGCACCGACCGGGCCAGGCTCGCCAGCGCGCCGGCGAGGCCCAGGTCGTCGAGGACGGGCGGTCGCAGCCCGCCGATGGCGGCGCGGGCCTCGTCGAGGGTGAGGTCGACGAGCTCCCGCGCGACGCCCAGCTGTTCGGCGGCATCGTCGGGAGACTCGCGGAGCAGGTGCCCGGCGGCGTCGAGGTGGTAGGACAGCGTGACGAGGCGCTGGGAGATCCCGTCGTGGATGTCACCTGCGAGGCGGCGGCGCTCGGTCTCCTGCGCCGCGATCACCTGCTCGGTGAAGCGCTCGTGCATGCGCTCGCGGGCGGCGAGCTTGCGGTGGGTGCGGGCCTGGTGCAGCGCGCCCGCCAGCAGCCTGCCGATCACCATGAGCAGGCGCACGTCGCGGTCGGTGAAGGCGCGGCGGGCCACGGTGTGGACGTTGAGCACGCCCACGAGCCCGGCCGGGCCGGTGGCCATCGGCACCGAGACCATCGAGGTGAACTCGGTGCCGCGCAGTGCCGGGAGCGGCAGGTAGCGGGGGTCGAGCTCCTTGTTCTCGACGATCACGACGGGCTCGTGGTGGCTCGCCACCCAGCCCGTGACGCCGGAGCCGATCGGCAGCCGGATCCGGCCGACGTGGTCGTCGAACGGCGGGGTGGCGCCGGTCAGGGTGAGGGAGTGCCCGTTGTCGTCGAGCACGTGCACGAAGCACACGTCGGTGGCGGTGGCGTCGGTGATCAACGCCGCGACGGCGGCGGCGACCGGCTCGACCTCGGGGCCGGTCGAGACCGCCTCGATGATCCCGAGCAGCAGCGCGTTCTCCCGTTCGGGGCTGACCATTCCCATCATGGGGCGTGCCCCGACAGGGCCGAGTAGCGCGAAGCCGGGTTCCAGTGCATCGGTCACGTCGCCGACCATAGGGCCGATTCCGCCGGATCCGGCCGGTTTACCCCGGAGGACCCCCACAGCGGGGGGGACGCCGTCCCCTCTTGCGGACCTAGCGTCGGTCCTTCCATCACCAGGAGGTGCGATGCCTGCTTCACCGCATCCGACGCTGGACGCGTCGGTGCCGCCCGCGGATCTCCCCGCTGCCGACGATCGGGCCACGCGCGATCAGGAGATCCGCCCCGCCGACATCGACGAGCTCGCGGTCGCGACGCTGCGCTTCCTCGCCGCGGACGCCGTGCAGGCCGCCAACAGCGGGCACCCCGGGCTGCCGCTCGGCACGGCGTCCGCGGCGTGGGTGCTGTGGTCGCGGCACCTGCGCCACGACCCGGCGAAGCCGGACTGGCCCGACCGGGACCGCTTCGTGCTCTCGGCGGGGCACGGGTCGATGCTGCTCTACGGCCTGCTGCACGTGTTCGGCTACGACCTGCCCCTCGACGAGCTGCGCCGGTTCCGCCAGCTCGGCTCGCGCACGCCGGGCCACCCCGAGGTCGGGCACACCCCCGGCGTCGAGACCACCACCGGGCCGCTCGGTCAGGGGCTCGCGAACGCGGTGGGCATGGCGTTGGCGGAGCGGATGCTCGCCGCCCGCTGCAACACCGACGCCCACGAGGTCGTCGGGCACCGCACCTGGGTGCTCGCCGGCGACGGTGATCTCATGGAGGGCATCAGCCACGAGGCGGCCTCGCTCGCCGGCCGGTTGCGTCTGGGTCGGCTCACGGTGATCTTCGACGACAACGACGTGACGATCGACGGCCCGGCGAGTCGCAGCTGCGGTGACGACGCCGCGGCGCGGTTCGCGGCCTACGGCTGGCGCACCCTCTGGGTCGACGACGGCAACGACCTCGCGGCGCTGGACCGGGCGTTCACGGAGGCGTCGGCCAGTACGGACCGGCCCACGTTCATCGTGGTCAAGACGACGATCGGCTACGGGGCGGGTGCCGTCGAGGGCACCTCGGCCGCGCACGGATCCCCACTGGGCGCCGAGGCGATCGCGGCGATGCGGGGCCGGTTCGGCTGGCCCGACACCGCCTTCCACGTGCCCACGGCGGTCCGGCTCGCCGGCGCCGAGCGCGCGGCCGCCGGTGCTCAGGAGCGGGCGCGCTGGCAGGAGGTCCACGCGCAGTGGGCTGCGAGCGAACCGGGGCTCGCTGCGGCGTTCCCGCTGGACCGGGTGCCGGCCGCCCCCAACCTGGACGTGCTCACCCCGCTGGCTGACGCCGCCGAGGCCGGCGGGAAGCGGACCGCCACCCGCAAGGCCTCGGGCGCCGCGCTGACCGCGCTCGCCGCCACCTACCCGGCGCTGGTCGGTGGTTCGGCCGACCTCGCGGCGTCCACGAACACCGCGATCCCCGGCGGTGACGTCGGTGCTGACGACTTCGCCGGCCGCACCATCCACTTCGGAATCCGTGAGCACGCCATGGCCGCGGCGATGAACGGGATCGCGCTGCACGGCGGCCTGCGCCCGTTCGGCAGCACGTTCCTGGTGTTCGCCGACTACCTGCGCCCGGCGCTGCGCCTCGCCGCGCTGATGCGCACCCCCGTGATCCACATCTTCACCCACGACTCCGTGCACGTGGGCGAGGACGGCCCGACGCATCAGCCGGTGGAGCACGTCGAGTCGCTGCGGCTCATCCCCGGGCTGACCGTGCTGCGCCCGGCCGACGCGGCCGAGACGGCGCTGGCCTGGCAGTTGGCCGCGGCCAATCTTGACGGCCCGACGGCGCTGGTGCTCAGCCGCCAGGACCTGCCGGTGCTGGGTGGGGCCGGTCTGGACGAGACCCGCCGGTTCGGTGCCCGGACGGTGCGCGCCGTGGCCGAACCGGACGTCGTGCTCGCGGCCAGCGGTTCCGAGGTCTCCCTCGCGCTCGTGGCAGCCGAGCTGCTGGCGGCGCGGGGCGTGGAGGCGCGAGTCGTCTCGGTGCTGTGGCGGGAGCGGCTCGACGCGGCGCTGCGCGACGGGAGCTACCGGCGTCCGGAGGTCCCGGTGGTGTGGGTCGAGGCCGGTGTCACGATCGGCTGGCGGGCGCTGGCCGGTCCGCACGACGTCGTGGTGGGTCTGGACCGGTTCGGTGCGAGCGGTCCCGGCCTGGAGGTGGCCCAGCACCTGGGGCTGTCCTGCTCGGCCGTCGCCGAGGCCGCGGTGGCCGCGATCGCGGGCCGTCCGGCCGATGCTTGACCTTTCGGCCAGTGATTTCCTGGGAAATCCACAGTAAAAGGTCAAGCATTGCGGATCTGCGCTCGTTCCGGCGAATCTGTAACTTGCCCTTTACGGGGATGCGGGAGATCGGTTCTTGACAGGGTGTCATCTATGGTTGATATTCATCTCTCATAGTTGACGGGTGCGTGGGCGACGTTGTACGACACCGGTCAATGGGCACCACTCCTCAACCGAAGGGCCAATTCGTGAAGCTCCCTGTTGCGCTCGCCATCGTCGTCGGCGTCATCGGCGCCGTCCTGACCTATCTGTACGTCGGGCCACTGGCCGGGCTCGGACTGTTCGTCCCGGCCACGTTCATCGGTGCCGCGAGCTTCTTCGCGGCCGGCGGGGACACGGCAGGACTCAAGAAGTCCCTGGCGGGGAACATCTGGGGCATCATCTGGGCGACGGTCGCGCTGATCGTCATCGGCCTGGTCAGCGGCCCGGTCATGGTCGGGATCGTGGTCGGTGCGGCCACCGCCGTGCTGATCCTCGGTGCCTTCATCCCGCTGTTCGACTTTGTACCCGGCGGCGTCTTCGGTTTCGCGACCACGGCCGGTTTCGGTCTGCTCACCAAGGCATCGGGTACTGATTTCTCGCTGCCCACCGGACCGTTCACCGTCATGCTCATCTCGTTCATCATCGGTGGGCTCTACGGATATGTCGCCAGCATCATCGTCGGAAAGCTGGTGGCCTCGGCCCCGGCCAGCAGCGAGGTCTGAGCACCGTCTGAAACACCGAGGGGCCCGCAGGCATACTGCCTGCGGGCCCCTCGGTGTGCCGGCATCAGGAACGGGAGAGCGCGCCCGCCACGATCCGGGTGCCGACCCGGCCGTCCAGACCGGGGACGGTGGCCAGTGCCGACGCCGCGTACTCGGGCGTGGTCACCACCACGGTGGAGCCGCCACCGTGCAGGAACCGGATCCCGGCCCGCATCTTCGGGCCCATGCTGCCCTCCGGGAACTGGCCGTCCGCCAGGTGCCGCTCGGCCTCGGCCACGTCGATCTCGGTGATGCTGCGCTGCTGGGGGGTGCCGAAGTCCACGGCGACGTGGACGACGCCGGTGACGAGCACCAGCGCCTCCGCACCCAGCTGGTTGGCGAGCTGCTGGGCCGCGTAGTCCTTGTCCACCACGGCATCGACGCCGGTGTAGCCGTTGCCGGTGTCCACAACCGGGACGCCGCCACCGCCCGCGGCGATCACGACCACGCCGATGTCGACGAGCGCCTGGATGGTGCGCGCCTCGATGATGGCCTTCGGCTCGGGGGAGGGCACGACCCGGCGATGGCCGCGGCCGGCGTCCTCGGCCATCGTCCAGCCGCGGGTCTCCACCATCTCCGGCACCTGCTCGGCGGTGAAGAACGGCCCGATCGGCTTGCTGGGCCGGGTGAACGCGGGGTCGTCGAGCGAGACGGCGACGTGGGTCACGACCGTGGCGACCTCCACGCCCGCACGCGGTGCGGTCTGGTGCAGCGACATCGTGATCAGGCTGCCCAGCTGGCCCTGCGACATCGCACCCAGCGCCGACAGCGGCTGCGGCGGGACGATCTGCGCGCCCTCCTCCTGCTGGATGGCGAGGCTGCCGACCTGCGGGCCGTTGCCGTGCACGACAACCACGTCCCATCCGGTGCGTCGCAACGCGTGCACCGTCTGGGCCATGGCCCTGGCGTTGTGCGCCTGCTCGGCGTAGGTGCCCTGCTGGTCCTCGCGGGTGAAGGCGTTGCCTCCCAGCGCGACGACGGCGATCCGTGACATGCGTGTCCTCTCGTGATCAGGAATGAGCGACGGCGGTGAGATGAGGTCGGTGTGCCCGGTGCGGCGGGGGAGCCAGCGCGTGGGACGCGACGGCCAGCCCGGCGTGCAGCGCCCGCTGCCCGGCTCGCACGGAGGCGGCCTGGCCGCGCCAGGCCCGCAGCGCGGGCAGCGTGGCCTCCTGGCCCAGGTAGAACGTGACGGGCCACGGCGGGCGAGCGGCGCACACCGCGGCGATCGCGTCGGACGGCCCGCCGGCCAGCGCCACGCCACCCAGCTGCGGCGGCAGCAGGGCGAGCGCGCTCTGCGGCGGGTGCTCGAGCCCGTCGATCTCGTGGCTGGGGCTGATCACCGTGGCCGCGATGTCGACGTCCAGTTCGTCGAGTGCCACGCAGACGCTGAGCAGCGCGGCGCCCACCACGGCGCGGCGCCGCGCGTGCGAGGCCCCGGTCGTGCGGGTGCCGACCCGCAGGATCGGGACGATGCCGAGGCGCTGGCAGGTGTAGGCGAAGCGCGCGGCGGCGTGGCTGTTGGCGGTCAGTGCCCGCAGCGAGCCGGTGGTGGCCGTGGCGGCGGCGCAGACGCTCCAGACCGCGGTGGTGACGCCGAGCTCCCGCATCCGGACCAGCCGCGCGGCGAGCCCGTCGAGGCCGCTGGTGACCAGGTCGTGATCGTGCCCGGTCAGGGACTCGCAGCCGGTGTCGGCCCGGACCCCGACGAGGATGCCGGCCTCCAGCAACGGGACGACCCGGTGGGAGTCGGCGACGTCGTCGGGTCCGAGCACGACGCAGCTCGTGGTGGCCGCGAGGTCGGGTGTGTCGAGCACCATCGCGCGATAGGCGTCGGTGGTGGGTCGCGTCGGCACGAGCGCGACGTCGCGGAACCGGGTGGCCAGCGTCGCGGCGGCGGTGTCGAGGCCGAGTATCCCGCGCCCGGGCGCGAAGATCCGCCGGGTGCGTTGCCGCAGCGCGTCCATGCACGACCTCCGTCAAGGGTAGACCAGCGAGGGTCGCCCGCCCGCGCGCGACGGGCACCCCCTCCCGGGGGGAACCGGCGGGGGTGATCGCCCGGCCGCGGCGCGGGACGCCACCGTGCACCACCCCCGCGGGGGATGGAGCGCCCCGCCGCGACATCGACACTCGGCACGTGGACGAGCTGGCTGCTGTGATCTTCGATGTCGACGGGACCCTCGCGGACACCGAGCGCGACGGCCACCGGCCCGCGTTCAACGACGCCTTCGCCCGGCACGGCCTGGACTTCACCTGGGACGCCGCCGAGTACGGGTCGTTGCTGGAGGTGACCGGCGGGAGCCGCCGGGTCGCGACGTACCTGCGCGCGCAGGGCTACGGCGCCGAGGCCGAGCGGATCGCCGAGGAGGTGCACCGCACCAAGACGGCGCTGTTCCGCGAGCGGGTGGCGGCCGGTGCGGTCACCGCTCGCCCGGGGGTGCCGGAGCTGGTGGCCGACCTGCGCGCCGCCGGGATCCGGATCGCCGTGGCGACCACCGGGCGCCGGGCGTGGGTGGAGCCGCTGATCGCGCGGCTGCTGGGCCCCGACGTCGTCGAGGTCATGATCACCGGGGACGCTGTGGCCGCGCTCAAGCCCGACCCCGAGGCCTACCTGCTGGCCCTGCGCGGGCTGGGGCTCGCGCCGACGGCGGCGCTGGCGGTCGAGGACTCCGCGATCGGCCTGCGGTCGGCGTGCGCGGCGGGGCTGCCGGTCGTGGTCGTCACCAACGACTACACCGTGGACCAGCGGTTCGACGGCGCGGCCGCGGTGCGGCCCGCGTACACGGGAGAGCACGACCTCTCGGCACAGCTGTGCCGAGAGGTGCACGGGCGTTGGTGGGACGAGCGGAGGACGGCATGACAGTGGTAGCGGCGGCGGACACGGATCTGGCGATGAGGCTCGTCGCGGTCACGGAGGCCGCGGCGGTCGCGGCCGCGCACTGGGTGGGGAGATCGGACAAGGAGGCGGCCGACCAGGCCGCCGTCGACGCCATGCGCTCGGCGCTGGCCGTCGTACCGATCGACGCGACGATCGTGATCGGGGAGGGGGAGAAGGACGAGGCGCCGATGCTGCACAACGGCGAGCGCGTCGGCACGGGCGACGGGCCGGCGTTCGACATCGCCGTCGACCCCGTCGACGGCACCACGCTGACGGCGAAGGGGATGCGCGGCGCGGTCGCGGTGCTCGCCGCCAGCCCGCGCGGCACGATGCTCGACCCGCCCGCGGTGTTCTACATGGAGAAGCTGGTGGCGGGCCGCGAGGCGGCCGACGTCGTCGACATCACCGCGCCCGTGGCCTACAACGTGCAGGCCGTCGCGCGGGCCCGGGGCGTGACGCCGTCCGGGATCACGGTGTGCGTGCTGGACCGGCCCCGCCACACCGACCTGGTGCGCGAGGTCTGCGCAACGGGTGCGCGCGTGCGGCTGATCTCCGACGGCGACGTCGTGGCGGCCCTGGAGGCCGCGGCCCAGGGCACCGGCGTGGACCTGCTGCTCGGTGTCGGCGGCACCCCGGAAGGCATCATCACCGCCTGCGCCGTCACCTGCCTCGGCGGCGTGCTGCAGGCGCGGCTGCACCCGCGCAGCGAGGCCGAGCGCGCGGCAGCCGCCGCGGCCGGCTTCGACCTGGACCAGGTGTTGACGGCCGGGGACCTCGTTGCGGGCGGCGAGGCCTACTTCGTGATGACCGGGATCACCGACGGCGCCATGGTCGCGGGGGTACGGGTGGACGGCCGCACGGCCACGACCGAGTCGCTGGTGCTCGACGCCAGTGACCACTCGGTGCGCAGGATCGGTTCGACGAGCGCGTGGGAGCGGGCGTGACGGTACGCGTAGGGGTCAACGGTTTCGGACGGATCGGGCGCAACTTCTGGCGGGCGGTGGCCGCGCAGCGCGCGGCAGGTACCAGTGACATCGAGATCGTGGCGGTGAACGACATCACCGACAACGCGACGCTGGCGCACCTGCTCAGGTACGACTCGATCCTGGGCAGGCTGCCCTACACCGTGTCCTCGACCGAGGACGAGATCATCGTCGACGGCAAGGGTTTCAAGGGTCTCGCGGTGCGCGACCCCGCGGAGCTGCCGTGGAAGGACCTCGGCGTCGACGTCGTGGTGGAGTCCACCGGCATCTTCACCAAGCGGGAGGCGGCGGCCAAGCACCTGGAGGCCGGTGCGAAGAAGGTGGTGATCTCCGCGCCCGCCACCGGTGAGGACCTCACGGTCGTCAAGGGTGTCAACGATGGTGACTACGACGGGTCGCAGGACATCGTGTCCAACGCCTCGTGCACGACGAACTGCCTGGCGCCGATGACCAAGGTGCTCGATGACCTGGTGGGGATCGAGCAGGGTCTGATGACCACGATCCATGCCTACACCCAGGATCAGAACCTGCAGGACGGCCCGCACAAGGACCTGCGGCGGGCGCGGGCGGCGGCGTTGAACATCGTGCCCACGTCGACGGGTGCGGCGAAGGCGATCTCGCTGGTGTTGCCGCACCTGAAGGGCAAGCTCGACGGGTTCGCGTTGCGGGTGCCGATCCCCACGGGTTCGGCCACCGACCTGACGGCGATCGTGGGTCGGGAGACCACCGCCGAGGAGGTGAACGCGGCGATGAAGGCGGCGGCGGAGGGTCCGTTGAAGGGGATCCTGCTCTACACCGAGGACCCGATCGTGTCGTCGGACATCGTGACCGACCCGCACTCGTGCATCTTCGACGCCGGGTTGACCAAGGTGATCGGCAACCAGGTCAAGATCGTGGGCTGGTACGACAACGAGTGGGGCTACTCCAACCGGCTCGTGGACGTCACGGCGCTGGTGGCGTCACGGTTGTAGAGGCCGTGCCGGGAGGGCACTCGCGGCCCCGGATGTGCGCGGGATTGCCCACGAGATCGACGTGGTGGCGGATCTGCGGCCCGAAAGCCGCCACCACGTCGATCTCGTCCGCAGATACCGTGATCTGGACGGCCGCGCCAACCGAGCCTGGTCTACCGGCTCGACGCCACGGTCGCACCACCGGGATCGCCGAGCGTCCGCGGCCAGCCGACGCCCGGCCTGCCCAGCAGCAGGGAGACCTCGCCGGTGACCGTCCAGTCACCGAAGGCGTGGGGCACGGCGTAGAGGCCACCGGCCGCCAGTTCGATCGCGCCGGTGCCCCGCGCCGTGCCCGTGCCGGCCAGTACGAGCGCCACCGTGAACCCCGCGTCGACGGCCACCGGCGCGCCGGCGGGTGCCACGAGCGCGAGCCGGAAGAACGGGTCGGCCGGTGCGGGCAGCAGCGAGATCGGCTCGGCGGAGCGGGCATCCAGGTCGGTGATCAGGGTCAGCGCCGCGATCTCGTCGGGCTCCATCCGCTGCAGCGACACCGCCGGCATGACGCGGTCGAAGCCGAGCCCGAGGTGCGACTCGTCGCGGGTGGCGGTGGTGATCGACCACTCGAGCAGGATGGAGAAGTCGGTGGGCTCCTGCGCCTCGGCCACGAACACCCCCGCACCGATGGCGTGCGCGGTGCCGGCGGGCACCAGGATGCCGTCGCCCCGGGAGACCGGGATGCGGTTCATCCGCGCCAGCATCCAGTCGCTGTCCTGCTCGTCACGGGCCCGGTCGAGGTCGGCGCGGTCGACGTCGGAGTTCCAGCCCAGGTAGACAGCGCCATCGGCAGCCGCGTCGGCGTCGAGCACGAACCACGCCTCGGTCTTGCCGTACGGGCAGTCGAGGTGGCTGCGCGCGAACGCGCGGTCGGGATGCACGTGCACCGGCAGCCGCTGCCCGGCGTCGAGCAGCTTCACGAGCACGCCCACGTCCCCGGCATCGGGACGGGCGCCGTGATCAGGCCCGACCCAGCGGCCGGGATCGGCGATCACGAGGTCGCGCAGCAGCTCCCCGGTGGCCAACCGGCTCAGCCCGGTGCCCGTCTCGCCCATCCGGCCGACGGTGGCGGCCAGCCACTCCTCGGGCTGGAACGCGTTGTCGGTGCTCGTGCGGCGCAGCGCTGCGATGTTGGCGCCACCCCGGTAGAAGTGCGTGATGAGGTTCGGGGGGAGCTCGACGGGGATCAACGGGGGCTCAGCCCTCGACGCGGGGGAGCTGCTGGGTGGCCTCGCCGTCGACGCGCGGGATCCGCTGGGTGACCTCGGCGGCGTTCTCGGGCGCCGCGGTGTGCGCCTTGCGCTCGCGGCGGGCCTTGAGGTACTCGAAGAGGATGGGCAGCACGCTGACCAGCACGATCACGATGAAGATCGCGTCGACGTTGTTGCGGATGAACGGGATGTTGCCCAGCACCGAGCCCAGCACGGTGATGCCGGCGGCCCAGAGGACACCGCCGATCACGGTGTAGGTGAAGTAGCGCTTGGGGTCCATCCGGCCGATGCCGGCGATCCAGGTGATGAACGTGCGGACGAACGGCACGAAGCGCGCCAGGATGATCGCCTTGGGGCCGTGCTTCTCCAGGAACGCGTGGGTCTTGTCCACGTACTCCTGCTTGAAGAACCGCGAGTCCGGTCGTTTGAACAGCGCCGGCCCGGCCTTGTAGCCGATGCCGTAGCCCAGCGCGTTGCCCAGCAGCGCGGCGAGGGTGACGAGCACGCACACGAGCCACAGCGGCGCCTGCAGCGTGCCGTTGGCGATGAACAGCCCGGCGGTGAACAGCAGCGAGTCGCCGGGCAGGACCGGGAAGATGCTGCTCTCCACGAAGATGATCACACAGAGCACCGTGACCACGGTCGGCGTCAGGCCCGAGAGCAGGAACTCCGGGTTCAACCATTCCGGCATGATGGACAGCAGGGTGGTGCTGTGCTGAAGGCTCACACCCACCAACGGTACTGGGTGCGCCTGAGCGTCTCCTCAGCGCAAAGGCTTCACCGGTGTGAAGTGCCCCCGCACCACCGGTCGCGTCACGGCCCACAGGAGCGCCACCAGCACCAGCGCCTGCACGATCTGCTCGATGACCACCCACCACGGGTACTGCCCCGACAGCGCCAGGTAGGCGATGCCGGCCAGGCTGGCCACCGAGAGGATCAGCACCCGCACGAACGCCCGGCGCTTGCCGGCCCGCAGCTGGCGGATGAGGAAGACGTAGACCACCGCGACCACGAGCACCGTGATCACCCGCGACCACAGCCCGACGCTCAGCCCCGTGCGCACCGCGTCGACGTCCGTGCCGGGTGCCGGTGCGAGTCGGCCCATCTGGTGGTCGAGCAGGGTGTTGTGGAAGATCGCGAAGAGCGCCGCGAGCACCGCGCTGAGGCCGAGGTTCGTCAGCAGCAGCGTGATCACGCGGTTCAGCTCGGCGGGGACGGTGGCGGTCGGCGTCGTCATGCACCGAGTCTCGCGTCGCGGCCCCCGGACCGCGGGGATCACCCGTCACCCGACACGGGTGACAGATGTCAGTGGGGGCACATCGGACCCGATCGCGGCAGCCGTTGCGCGATACGTCACGAATTTCCTGCAACGCCTGCGGCTTCGCGTTCGATACGCGGGGAAGCCGGTGTCGCCGATCCAGGGTGCACCGGGCTGTGTTCGATGTGGTCGAGGAGAGGCAGCGAAGTGGTCAGGCAACCCGGCTCGGACCCGTACCACCAGCAGGCGGCGACGGTGGCGCCCGCGTTCGTGGAGCCGGCGGCCGAGACGTTGCCGGCCAGCGGCATCCGGCGCCCGTCACCGGCGACGATCGCGGCCGTGCGGGCATCGTGTCGCGCCGTGGCCAGCAGGCCGGTCACGCTCGCCGAGGTGTTCTACGAGCACCTGTTCGAGATGGCTCCCAACACGCGGGCGATGTTCCCCGCAGACATGTCGGAGCAGATGCAGAAGATGACCGACACCCTGCTGGGTGCGATCGCCTACCTGGAGCAGTTCGACACTGCCGAGATGGAGGCGACGCTGCGCCGGCTGGGGGCCGCGCACGTCAACTACGGGGTGCTTCCCGAGCACTACCTCTACATCGGCCACGCGCTGACCCGCGCCGTGCGCGACGTCGCCGGATCCACGTACTCGGGTTCGCTGAGCTCGTCCTGGATCGCGGTCTACCAGTGGGTGGCCGCGCACATGCTCGCCGGCGCCCAAGAGGCGGCGGAGCCCGTCGCAGAGGCGGTCGACAGCCTCCCGGTCGCGCTGCCCCTGCCCCGGCAGCACGCGGAGCAGGCACTCGCCCCAGCACCCCGGGACACAGCACCCCGGGACACAGCAACCCGGGACGCGGCGCGCCGCTGACCCGGCCCGGCCGGATCGGCGAGTGCGGGGTCAGCGGCGCGGGTTCGGCGCTGGGGTTCGGGTGCGCTCAGCGGCCCTTTCCGGGACGCGCCGGTGGCTGGGGGTGCTGCGGCCGTCCATTGCCTGTGCACATGGCGGGCTTCTCTCGGTTCAGGTGGAGCCAGCTCCAGTTGGGAGTACTTGAGTAGTACAGGACATGGCCCACGTTCGGCGCAACGTGACGGGTCGGGTCCGCGCTTTCTGGACACCCAGCGTCGCCAAACGGACAACCGTCCCCCGGAGTTGAGCGCGCCTCGGCACTATCCAGGAGGCGAGGATCGTCGTACGGTGACCGCCGGACTACCGTGTGTCAAAACCCGCCCGGAGGTGGGAGATGGAGCCGTCGACGTCGCCGCAGCGGATCAGCATCGACACTGCTGATCCCGACGAGGCTCATGGCTATCTCCGGGCCACGTACGTCGACCACTCCGTCACGCTGTCGGGCAGCCAGGACCGGTTCCGGTTCCGCCACCACCTCACCGACGGCGGCAACTTCTTCGTCGCCCGCTACGAGCACTCGATGAACTGCCGGGTCGACACCGAGCCGTTCGGCTACCTGCTGATGGGGCAGATGTTCAGCGGCCGGTTGCGCCTCTCGACGGGGCGCGAGGAGCTGAGCCCGGCCAAGGGCGAGCTGTTCATGCTGGATCCCCTCGCGCCCATGGTCATCAACTGGGACGACTTCCAGGCCGGGTTGGTGCGACTGGACCTGGACGTGGTCGACCGCGTCGCCGCCGAGGTCATGGGACAGCGTGCGCGGGGCGGGGTCCGGTTCGCGCTGTCCAAGGCGGTCTCGCCGACGCGGGCGGCCAACTGGCAGAACCTCGTCCGGTACCTCACGCGCGACTTCTGCGGCAACGAGATGGCCTACAGCAGCCCGCTGATCCACTCCCAGACGATGCGGCTGCTGGCCGCCACCGTGCTGGAGACCTTCCCCAACACCACGATGGCCGACGACCCGATCCGGCCGGGCAACGCTGACGCGAGCGCGGTGCGCCGGGCCACCGCCTTCGTCGACGACCATGCCGGCGACCCGATCGGACTCGCGGAGATCGCCGCCGCGGCCCGGGTCGGCCCGCGCAGCCTGCAGGACGCCTTCCGCCGCCACCTCGAGACCACCCCGATGTCGTACGTGCGCGAGGTGCGCCTCGCCCGCGCGCACCGCGACCTGGTCACCGCCGACCCCACGACCGGCGCAACGGTGGCCGACATCGCCACGCGGTGGGGCTTCGCCCACCACGGCCGCTTCGCCGCGCTGTACCGGGAGCGCTACGGCCGGTCGCCGATCAAGGACCTGCAGGGCTGAGCCGCTCGATCCAGCGCGGCTCGATCCAGTGCCGCTCATTGCATTGCCCTGTGGCTGATCCGCCGATAGTGTCGGCGTCATGACTGCCGGGTCGGCCTTGCGCCACGAGCGATTGAGGCACCCGGCCACGGCGTGATCGCCGGGTCGGCCCGTGGGCCGCCGCATCGCATTCCTGCCGCGCTACGCGCGATGTTCTCCTTTCCTCCCGACGGTGTCGTATCCCGTCGATCACGCGCGCCGTCATCGCCGCTGCCAGGCGAATATTCGCCACCAGCCGGCATTTCGGCGCGCCTGACCCTCTTTCCTCGATTTGTGCCGTGCCGCCCACGGGGCGGTTCTTCGGCATGCCCGAAAAACCTACCCACAGGAGAAAGCAACCTATGACGTTCGATTTCACGCAGCAGGTCATCAACGAGTTCCGCGCCAATGAGGGCCGGGTCGGAGGGTGGCTCGAGGGCGCTCGCCTGCTCCTGCTCACCTCGACCGGCGCCCGGACGGGCCGCCCGCACACGGTGCCGCTGGGCTACCTGCCCGACGGCGCCGAGCGGACGCTGGTGATCGGCTCCGCAGGCGGGGCGCCGCGGCACCCGGCCTGGTTCCACAACGTGCTGGCCGACCCCCGGGTCCAGGTCGAGTCCGGCGCGTTCCACTACGCCGCCGACGCGGCCGTCATCACCGGGGCCGAGCGGGACCGGCTGTTCGCGCGCGCGGTCGAGGCCGATCCCGGCTGGGGCCAGTACGAGGTCCGCTCCGGGCGCACGCTGCCCGTCGTCGCGCTCTACGCGGTGCCGGGGCCGCCGCAGCCCACCGCCCGTACCACCCCGGGACGCGGGTTGGCGCTGCTGCACGACGCCTTCCGCCGGGAGCTCGCGCTGATCCGCGCGGAGGTCGCCGCGTCCGGTGCCGGGCTCGGCACCCAGCTGCGGGTCAACTGCCTGACCCTGTGCCAGGGCCTGAGCAATCACCACGGCGGTGAGGACATCGCGATGTTCCCGGCGCTCGCGCGCAGCTGTCCGGAGCTGGCGCCGACGATCGACCGGCTCTCCGGCGAGCACGAGCGCATCGCCGCGCTGCTCGCGCAGCTGCAGGCCGTGCTCGACGCCCCTGCCGCCGACCCGACCCGGCTGCTCGCCGAGGTCGACCGGCTCGTCGACGCGCTGGAGGCGCATCTGACCTACGAGGAGGAGCAGCTCATCCCGGTGCTCGACGCCCTCATGCCGGCGTGACCGTGAGCCGGTGCACCCAGGTCAGCTTGTGGACGACCGCGGCGCTGAGCACGAAGGGGTAGAGGTCGTCGCGGCCCATGCTGCGGTTGACGGCGTTGAGCGCGTAGGTCAGCGGCAGCCAGTCGGCCAGTATCGCCTCGAACGGCTCGCCGTCGACGTCGACGGCGGGCTCGGCCGACAGGGCCTCCTCCGCCACCTCCACCCGCATCCCGAACGCCGCGGCCGTCTGCAGGGTGTCGCGGATGTGCAGGTACTGGGCGAACGTCTCGGCCCAGTCCTCCCAGGGGTGCATGGTGGCGTAGGCGCTGACGTAGCTGTTCTCCCAGCCCGTGGGCGCGCCCTCAGCGTAGTGCCGGTCCAGCGCGTCGCCGTAGTCCGCGCGCTCGTCGCCGAACAGCGCGCGGAAGGCGTCGAGCTTGCCCCTGCGCTCCACGAGCACCGGCCAGTAGTAGTGGCCGGTCTCGTGGCGCAGGTGACCCAGCATCGTGCGGTAGGGCTCGCCCATGTCCTGGCGGATCTGCTCGCGGTGCGGATCGTCGGACTCGGCGAGGTCGATGGTGATCACGCCGTCGACGTGGCCGGTGATCACGGGGCTGTCGCGGCTGGAGAGCAGGTCGTAGGCCAGCCCGCCGGGCTCGTCCTCCCACGACCGCAGCGGCAGGCCCAGGTCGAGCAGCTGGAACACGAGCCGTCGCTTCGCGGACTCGGCGGTGGCGAAGGCGGCCATCGCGGCGAGGTCGGCGTCGTCGGGGCGGGTGCGGGTGAGCACGCAGGAGCGGCACAGCGTGCCCGCCTCGGTCACCAGCCAGTTGCAGGCCGCCTCCCGCTGGTTCGCGCAGTGCAGCGCCCCCTCGGCGTTCACCAGCTCCAACCTGCCGGGGTCGAAGCCCAGCGGGAGCCCGCAGCGCAGGCAGGTGGTGTTCTCGAAGAAGACGAGCTGGGCACAGCGGGGACAGCGGAAGGAGAGCATGCTAGATGACTACCCGTCCACGGCTTCGACATCCACGCTGACCTTGAGATCGTGCTTGGCGCCCTCGGTGAAGATCACGCCCTTCAGCGGGGGCACGTCGGTGTAGTCGCGCCCCCACGCGGTGGTGACGTAGCGGCCGTCCACGACCTTGTTGTTGGTCGGGTCGAGATCGACCCACCCGGTGCCGGGCACGAAGACCGAGAGCCACGCGTGCGACTCGTCAGCGCCGACGAGCCGTTCCCGGCCCGGCGGCGGGGTGGTCTCGAGGTAGCCGCTGACGTAGCGCGCCGCCAGGCCGACCGACCGCAGGCAGCCGATGGCGACGTGCGCGAAGTCCTGGCACACCCCGGCCCTTCGCTCGAGCACCTCGTCGATGGTGGTGGTGACCCGGGTGACGCCGGGCAGGTAGGCGAAGTCGCCGTGGATGCGCGACGACAGTTCGGCGGCGGCGTCGAGCACCGGACGTCCCGGGGTGAACGACGGCGCGGCGTACGCGGCCAGTGCCGGTGACGCGGCGGCCTGTGGGGAGTCGAGCGCGAACTGGCGGGCGTCGAAGGCGTCGGCGGCGTCGCTGTCGCCCGGTTCGCCACTGAGGTGCTCCCTGGCCTGCTCCCACGGCGGTCCGGCGGGCCGGTCGGAGGCTTCCGGCGTGACCCGCACCAGGCTCGTGGCCGTGACCGCGAGGCGGGTGTGGGGATCGAGCACCGCGAAGTAGACGGTGCGGTTGCCGAAGAAGTCGAGCCGTTCCCGCAGGTCGTGGGGCTGCGGCTGGATCGTCAGCGCGCTGCTGACGCAGTGCTGGCGCGGCAGCTCACGCGGCAGCATCACGATCTCGCCGAAGCTCGACGACACCGTGGACGCGTAGCGGTACTCCGTGGTGTGGGTGACCCGGTACGCCATGTCTCAGACCAGCCGCAGGTAGGGCGTCTCGCCGGGCCCGGGTGCGGCCGGCAGCGGGTACTGGGGGAGCAGGCGGGTGAAGTGCGCGGCGTCGATCGCGTCGCCCGCGCGTTCCAGCAGGTCGATCATGCGGTCCAGGAACGCCGCGAGGTCGGGGCGCGCCGGCCCGTCGCCCTCGGTGAGGGCCAGTAGATCGGCGAGGCGCAGCGCGGTGGAGCACTCCAGCAGCAACCGCTCGGGTTCGGTGAGCCGGTCGCCGCCGTCGCGCTCGGTGACCGCGGCCAGGTCCGCGGTGAGCCGGTCGACCTGGTGGGCGAGCGAGCGCGGGTTGTCGGCGTCGAGCAGCAGCAGGTCCAGCAGCGTGCTGAGCTGCGCGTGGGAGCGGTAGCGGCGGCGGTAGGTGATCACGCTCTCGGCGGTGGTGAGCACCGACTCCCACAGCAGGCTGTCGGTGGCGGTGTCGTGGGCTTCGGTGACGGTGGCCCGCAGCAGCGCACACAGCTGCAGCGCGCGCTCGATGCGGCGACCGGCGTCGAGGAAGTGCCAGCCCTGGTCGCGCACCATCGCCTCGCCTGCCAGCCCGGCGAGCGCGAGCAGGCTGGTGAGCACGCGCGCCAGCGGTCCGGGTGCGGGTCCCGCGGGTTCGGCCGGTTCGAGCAGCTCCCGCTCGAGCGCGCCCATCACGAGCCAGGTGTCGGCCGAGAGCTGGTCGCGCACGGGGTAGGCGGCGTCGCGCAGCTTGCGCACGGCGAAGGCGAGCGTGCCGGGACGTTCGGCGTCGGTGGTGAGGGCGTGCAACTCGGTGCCGACATCGATCGCCTCGACATCGGTGCCGCCGTCGGCGAAGCCGGGATGGGTGCCGGTGATCTGGGTCAGCGCGGCGAGCAGCGACCGCAGCGTCGCCGCGCCGGCCGGGTTCACACCGCCTGCCGCGGCCGGGAAGTCGTTGCGCCGGTCGCCGACGACGCGCAGCAGCCGCACCACGGCCTCGGCGCGCTCGGCGTAGCGGCCCATCCAGAACAGGTTCTCGGCAGCACGCGACGACATCGCCTCGTCGGACGCGGCCGGCGCGGTGACGGGGGTGCTCGGCTGCAGCCAGAACCCGGCGAGGTCCTCCGGCTCCGACGCGACCACCCAGATGTCCTTGCTGAGCGCACCGCCGCTGTCGGCGATGAAGGCGCCGTCGCGCTCCGCGGTGACCCGGGCCAGCCCGCCCGGCATCGCGACGTAGGAGTCGTTGCGAGCCACCAGGAACGTGCGCATCACCGACCGGCGCGGCACCAACCCGTCTGGGGTGAGGGTGGGGACGGTGGCGAGGTCGAGGCGCTCCTGGCCGACCCAGCCGTAGGGGCGCGCCTCGATCCGGCGGCGCAGCTCGTCGCGCTCCCCGGCGCTGAGCTCCCAGCCCACGAACGTCTCGGCGCCGGGCTCGCGCGTGATCGACTTGATGACGAGCCGGTCGAGGTGGGCCAGCACGTGGGCCCTGCCGTCGGGTTCCCCGCACCACCAGGTGGGCACCGACGGCAGCCGCAGCGGCTGGCCGAGCAGCTGCTCGGACAGCCGGGGGAGCAGCGCGAGCAGCCCGGGGTTCTCCAGCACGCCGCTGCCGAGGGTGTTGACGACCGACACGGAGCCCAACCGGGCGGCCTCCACCAGCCCGGGCACCCCGAGCAGCGAGTCCGAGCGCAGCTCCAGCGGATCGCAGTAGGCGCTGTCGACGCGGCGCAGGATGACGTCGACGGGTTCGAGGCGCCCGAGCGAGCGCAGCCACACCCGGCCGTCGCGCACGGTGAGGTCGGCGCCCTCGACCATCGGGTACCCCAGCGACGAGGCGAGGTAGGCGTGCTCGAACGCCGAGGAGCTCCACGGTCCGGGCGTCAGCACGACGATCCGGGGGTCGTCCACCCGCGGTGGCGCCGCCGACTGCAGCGCCGAGCGCAGCGTCCGGAAGAACGGCGCGAGCCGGTGCACCTGGGCGTCGCGGTGCATGCTGGGGAACACCCGCGAGACGACCACGCGGTTCTCCAGCGCGTACCCGTCGCCGGAGGGGGCCTGGGTGCGGTCCGAGAGTGCCCAGTAGGTGCCGTCGGCGTCGCGCGCGAGGTCGACGGCGCAGGTGAACAGCTGCTGCGAGCCGGGGATGCGGATCTGGTCGGCCTCCCGCAGGAACCCGGGGTGCCCGAAGACCAGCTCGGGCGGCACCAGGCCCCGGCGCAGCAGCTGTCGCGGTCCGTAGAGATCGGTGAGGATCATGTTGAGCAGGTCGGCGCGCTGGATCACGCCCCGCTCGATCTCGGCCCACTGGGCGCTGCTGAGCAGCACGGGGAGCGGGTCGAGCTCCCAGCGCGCCACGATGTCGGTGCCGCCGGACAGCTGGTAGCTGACGCCGTCGTCGGCGAGCAGCCGCGCGGCCTCGGCTCGGCGGCGGCCCAGCTCGCGCTGCCCCAGCCCGTCGAGCACGTGCCCGACCCGCGCCCATTCCTCGCGGACCCGGCCATGGGCGTCGACCATCTCGTCGCGGACGCCCGGCAACGGCCGGTAGCCAGCGAGGAGTCCGATCTGGTCGGCGGTGGAGGTCACGTCAGCCGGCGCGCCCGGGCACCGGCTGGGCCTCGGACGCCGCCTGGACGACAGCCCGCCGGAGATCCACGGTGCAAGGGTACTCACCACCTTCGCGATCGGCCGCGAATGCGGGCCCGGTCACGTCGACGGGGCCGGGGGTGTGGCCCTCGGCGCGGAACCGGCTGGCGCGGCGGGCCTCTGCCTCGTTGGCGTTGACCGGGAACCGCTCGTAGTTGACGCCGCCCGGGTGCACGACGTGGTAGGTGCAGCCGCCCAGGGACCGGCCGTTCCACCGGTCGACCAGGTCGAACACCAGCGGGGCGTGCACGCCGATCGTCGGGTGCAGCGCCGAGTGCGGCTGCCAGGCCCGATAGCGCACGCCCGCCACGAACTCGCCTCCCGTCGCCGTCGGCTGCAGCGGCACCCGCGCCCCGTTGACGGTGACGACGTGCCGCCCGGCGGTCATGCCGCGCACCAGCACCTGCAGCCGTTCCACCGACGAGTCGACGTAGCGGGCGGGGGAGGTGAGGCCCACCTCCTCGCCGAGCACGGGCCACGGCTCGATCGCGCTGCGCAGCTCGATCGTGACGCCCTCGACCGTGGCGGTGCCGATGAGCGGGAACCGGAACTCCAGGAACGGCGCCAGCCAGGCCTGGTCGAACGGGAGGTCGTGGCGGCGCAGGTCGGCGGTGACCTCGGCGATGTCGGCGGCCACGAACGCGGGCAGCAGGAACCGGTCGTGCAGCCCGGTGCCCCACCGCACCAGCGGCCCGGAGTAGGGCTCCTTCCAGAACCGCGCGACCAGCGCCCGCACCAGCAGCGCCTGCACCAGCCCCATCCGTGGGTGCGGGGGCATCTCGAAGGCGCGCAGCTCCAGCAGTCCCAGGCGGCCGCGTTCGGTGCCGGGGCTGAACAGCTTGTCGATGCAGAACTCGGCGCGGTGGGTGTTGCCGGTGATGTCGACGAGCAGGTGGCGCAGCAGCCGGTCGGGCAGCCACGGCGCGGCGGCGTCTCCGTGGCGCTGCAACTCGGCGAAGGCGATCTCCAGCTCGTAGAGCGTCTCGTCGCGGCCCTCGTCGACGCGCGGGGACTGGCTGGTCGGACCGATGAAGCGCCCGGAGAACAGGTAGGACAGCGCCGGGTGGTGCTGCCAGAACGTCACCATGCTCTGCAGCAGGTCCGGCCTGCGCAGCAGCGGGCTGTCCGGTGCCGACGTCCCGCCGAGCGTGACGTGGTTGCCGCCGCCGGTGCCGGTGTGGGTGCCGTCGAGGTCGAACTTCTCGGTGCCCAGCCCGATCTGGCGGGCCTCCTCGTAGAGCTCGGTGGTGATGGTGACCAGCTCGGGCCAGCTCGCGGCCGGCTGCACGTTGACCTCGATGACGCCGGGGTCGGCGCCCACGACCAGGCGCAGCAGCCGCGGGTCGCCCGGCGGCGCGTAGCCCTCGAGCACCGCGGCGAGCCCGGTCTCGGCGAGCGCCGCCTCGACGACGCCCAGCAGCTCGACGGCGTGCTCGAGGTACTCCATCGGCGGCAGGAAGATGTGCAGCCGCCCGTCGCGCACCTCCACCGCGAGTGCGGTGGGCGGCGAGTCCTCGGGTGCCGCGACGATCGCGGGCCGGGTGGCTTCGCCGGTGGGCACCGCCAGCTCGGCGCGCTCGTCGAACGTGGAGCGCTCCGGCTCCGGTGGTGCCGCCCGCCACGTCATCGACGACAGCGGCAGGCGCAGGCCCAGCGGGGAGTCGCCGGGTCGGAGCATGAGGTGCTTGCGGCGCAGCGACCAGCGGGTGGTGGCCCAGCCGCCGCCGTCGGTGTGGACGCGGTGCACGAACACCGTCCAGCCGCTCGGCTCGCCGCGGTGGGCGTCGAGCTGGGCGATGATCCGCGCCCGGACGTCAGGCTCGGCGAGCGCGGGATCGGTCGGATCGAGGTCGTGGCCCGGTGGAGAACCGTCCGGGAGCAGGGCCTCGGCGGCGAGCCGGTCGAGCGGGTCCTCGTAGGCGGGCAGGCAGTACTCGGCCGGGATGCCCAGCCGGGCCGCCAGCGCCAGCGTGAGCCGATGGGCGTCCTCGGCGGTGGCGCTGCCCTTCGTCCACGGGTCGACCAGCAGCGCCGGATCGCGCCACAGCGGTTTCCCGTCGGCGCGCCACAGCACGCGCATCTCCCAGCGCGGCAGCGGCTCACCCGGGTACCACTTGCCCTGCCCGAACTGCACGAACCCGCCGGGTGCGAAGCGTTCGGCGAGCCGTTCGGACAGCCGCCAGGCCAGCTCGCGCTTGCCGGGCCCGTCGGGTGCGACGGTCCACTCCGGCGATTCCATGTCGGAGACGGAGACGAACGTCGGCTCGCCGCCCTGGGTCAACCGGACGTCGCCCGCGGTGAGCTCGGCGTCGACGGCCGTGCCCAGCGCGTCGATGGCCGACCACTGCTCGTCGCTGTAGGGCAGGGTGACGCGCGGGCTCTCCCGGAGCCTGCGCACCGCGTTGACGTGCGAGAACGTGACCTCGGCCGGCTCCAGTGCGCCGCTGACCGGGGCTGCGGACGACGGCTCCGGGGTGCAGGCGAGCGGGATGTGGCCCTCGCCCGCGAACAGGCCCGAGGTGGGGTCGAGTCCGATCCAGCCGGCGCCCGGGAGGTAGACCTCGGCCCAGGCGTGCAGGTCGGTGAAGTCGGCGGTGGGCCCCGACGGCCCGGTGACCGGCTTCTGGTCGGCCACGAGCTGCACGAGGTAGCCGGACGCGAACCGGGCCGCCAGCCCGAGCCGTCGCAGGATCGTGACCAGCAGCCAGGCGCTGTCGCGACACGAGCCCAGCCGGCGCTCCAGCGTCTCCTCGGGGTTCTGGACGCCCACCTCCATCCGCGTCAGGTAGCCGATGTCGGACTGCAGCCGCTGGTTGATGCCCACCAGGAAGTCGTTGATCGGGATCTTGCCGGCATGCGTGGCCGACAGGTCCGCGAGCCACGCGGTGAGCAGCGGGCCGGGCTCCCGCGCCGCGAGGTAGGGCGCGAGGTCGCGCACGACGTCGGGCTCGTAGGTGAACGGGTAGTGCTCGGCGGCCTCGTCGACGAAGAAGTCGAACGGGTTGATCACGGTCATGTCCGCGACGAGGTCGACGGTGATCGACAGCCGCCGGGTGGGCTCCGGGAACACCAGCCGGGCCAGGTGGTTGCCGAACGGGTCCTGCTGCCAGTTGATGAAGTGCTCAGCCGGCTCGATCCGCAGCGAGTAGGACAGGATCGGGGTGCGGCAGTGCGGTGCCGGGCGCAGGCGCACGACGTGCGGGGAGAGCCGGACGAGGCGGTCGAAGTCGTAGGTCGTGCGGTGTTCGAGGGCGACGTGAACAGCCAAGCCCCACCCCTTCAGGGTCGTGTTCGGGTCGTGCTCGGGGTCAGGAGGCGTCGGCGGTGGCCTGCGCCGGCAGGCTCGTGCGATCGGTGTCCTCGGCCGGTTCGGCCAGGGCGTCGGCCGCGGCGGTGCGGAAGTAGCTGCGGGCCAGCGCGTCGTGCAGCGCGCCGATGCCGAGCTCCAGGTCGTCGGCGAGGTCGTGCAGGTCGCCGGGCAGCATCGTGTCCGGGATGACGAGGTTGCCCAGGTGGGCCCGCACCTGCGTGCCCGATGCGAGGGCCGCGCTGGCGCGGGGCAGGCGCACGAGCGCGCGCGAGACCGTGGTGAGGCAGAACTCCACCGACCGCGGGAAGCGCGGGTCCTGCAGCAGGAACCGCAGTGCCTCCGGGCCCGACATGCCACCGCCTGCGATGCGCCGGTACATCTCGTGGGCCGACAGCGAGCGCAGCACGCTCATCCACGTGACGTCGGCGTAGGGCACGTCCTGGTCGGCCGCCGTGGACAGGCCGGACGCCATGAGGATGCCGGCCTGCACGTCGAGCACCCGGATGGTCATGTCGGCGCGTTCCATGTGCCGGCCGATCTGCAGGAACGCGTAGGCCTCGTCGTCGTTCATGGTGCCGGCGAGCGTGCCGGTGAGCAGTTGGCAGTCGGCGATGACGGCGTCCATCCAGTCGAACCGGCTGCGGCGGTCGATCGCCGCGCGGGAGCTGGACACGGCCCACCCGTGCAGGTCGTTGACCACCTCCCACGCTGCGCGCGGCAGCACGACGCGGCTCACCCGCAGGTTGGCGCGGGCCTGGGCGATGCTCGCGAGGATCGACCCGCGGTTCTTCGGGTCGTCGGAGAGGAACGCGATCACGGCCTCCTCGTCGGTGCCGGTGTTGCGGCCGAGGAACTCGTCGCTGGCCCCGGTGACGGCCAGCAGCGGCCACCAGCCCACCCCCGCCGAGCTGGGCAGGTCCAGGAACAGCTCGGTGTGGACCTTGACCATGCGGGCCGTCGCCTCGGCGCGCTCCAGGTAGCGCCCGGCCCAGTACAGCGATTCCGCGAACCGCGAGAGGAGCATCAGGGTTCCCTTCGGTTCGAGTGCGTGAGCACGGTCGGGTCGAGGATCCAGGTGTCCTTGCTGCCGCCGCCCTGGGAGCTGTTGACCACCAGCGATCCCTCGGTCAGCGCGACCCGGGTGAGGCCGCCCTGCGTCACGTAGGGGCGCTCGCCGGAGAGGATGAACGGGCGCAGGTCGACGTGGCGCGGCGCGACCCGGCCGCCGCACAGGGTGGGCGCGGTGGACAGGGCGAGGATCGGCTGGGCCACGTAGTTGCGCGGGTCGGCCTCGATGCGGCGGCGCTGGTCGTCCTTCTCGGCGGCGGTGGCCGCCGACCCGACGAACACGCCGTAGCCGCCGGACTCGTTGGCGGGCTTGACGACCAGCTCGTCGAGGTTGGCGAGCACGTGGCTGCGGTGCGTCGCGTCGTCACAGAGGAACGTGGGTACGTTGGCGATCCTCGGTTCCTCGCCGAGGTAGTAGCGGATCAGCGCCGGCACGTAGGCGTAGACGGCCTTGTCGTCGGCGACCCCGGCGCCGGGCGCGTTGGCGATGGCGACGTTGCCGGCGCGCCACGCCCGCATGAGGCCGGGCACGCCGAGCGTGGAGTCGGGCCGGAAGCACTCGGGGTCGAGCCACAGGTCGTCGATGCGCCGGTAGATCACGTCGACGCGGACCGGCCCGTCGATGGTGAGCATGTGGACGCAGTCGTCGGCGTCGACGACGAGGTCGCCGCCCTCGACGAGGTGTGCGCCCATCTGCCCGGCGAGGAACACGTGCTCGAAGTAGGCGGAGTTGTGGATGCCGGGGGTGAGCACGGCGATGGTGGGGCGGTCGGCCGTGCCGCGCGGGGACAGCCCGGCCAGCATCTCGTGCAGGCGGTGGGGGTAGCTGTCGACGGGGTGGATCTCCAGGTCGCGGAACAGGTCGGCGAAGACCCGCTTGGTGACCATCCGGTTCTCGAGCATGTAGGACACCCCGGAGGGCACCCGCAGGTTGTCCTCGAGCACGTACACCGTGCCGTCGCCGTCGCGCACGAGGTCGCTGCCACAGATGTGCGCCCAGATCCCGCCGCGGGGCCGGGCGCCGACGCATTCGGGCCGGAAGTTCGGGGAGCCGGCGAGCACCTCGGCGGGCAGGATCTTGTCGGCGATGCAGTGGGCGTCGCCGTAGAGGTCGTCGATGAACATGTTCAGCGCCGTGAGCCGCTGCACGAGCCCGTCGGAGATCCCGCTCCACTCCTGCGTGGAGAGCACCCGCGGGATGATGTCGAAGGGCCAGGCGCGGTCGTTGTTGTCGGCGTCGGAGTACACGGTGAACGTGATCCCCATGGCCTTGACGGCCAGCTCGGCGGCCTGCTGGCGCTCCAGGAGCCCGACGCCGAGCGAGGCGAGGTAGCTGACGACGCCGTCGCTCGCGTGGCGGGCCCGCCCGTCCACCAGCATCTCGTCCCAGAACCCGGGACTGCGGTAGCGCGCCCACAGCAGCTCGGACGGTGCTTCGGGTCGAGGGGTCGTTCGGACCGGACGATCACGGCTCGGCATTCGCCGCATCACCTCCCGGACCAGGATCGGCGCGGGATGTATCGGACTTGTTTCGCGCGCGTCAACAGGACGACAGCGGAGCGCGCGTCGGGCAGAGTGCGCGGATGCGACGAATTCGGGTGGGATGTGACTTCACCTACCTGGCAGAGGTGGACACGCCGGTGATCTTCCAGGTGCAACCTAGTGACGCCACCGATGTCACGATCGAGAACGAGAGGTGGACGTCGAATCCGTCACTGTCCGTGCGGACGTACGCGGACCTGTACGGCAATCCGTGTACCCGCGCCATCCTTCCGGCGGGCCGATCCAGCTTCAGCTACGACGCCGTCGCGGTGGTGCCCGACGGCACCGAGGACGTCGACCTCGACGCCCCGGAGATCCTGCCCGACGCGCTACCGGACGCCACGCTGCTCTACATCCTGCCCAGCCGCTACTGCCTGCCCGACGTGCTGGGCGACGAGGCGTGGTCGCGCTTCGGCGGCATGCCCCCCGGCTACCGCCGCGTGCAGGCCATCTGCCAGCACGTGCACGACCACCTGGAGTTCCAGTACGGCAGCACCACCGCCTGGACGACCGCGGCGGACGTGAACCAGACGCGCCTGGGCGTCTGCCGCGACTTCACCCACCTCGCGATCTCGTTCTGCCGCGCCCTGAACATCCCGGCGCGCTACGTCTTCGGCTACCTCCCCGACCTGGAGGGGGAGCGCGACCCGTTCATCATGGACTTCGCCGCCTGGATGGAGGTGTGGCTCGGCGACCGCTGGTGGACCTTCGACCCGCGCAACAACACCCCGCGCATGGGCCGGGTGCTGATCGGCCGCGGCCGCGACGCCTCGGACGTCGCGATGGCCACCACCTTCGGCGGCCCCCTCCTGGAGGAGATGGTGGTGCGGGCGGAGGAGGCGGAGTGAGCTAGAGCGCGCTCCTTGTTCATGCCGCGCGCCGCAGATGGGTGGCCGGGTTTCGGCGCGGGACCTGCTGCGGGTCGATCCAGACCGGTGGGATGAACTCGGGTAGCCCGTCACGGATGCGGATGATCCAGTCGCTGTCGTGTTGCAGGCGGTGGTGGGCTTTGCAGAGCAGGACGCAGTTGTCGAGGCTGGTGTCACCGCCGTGTTCCCAGTAGCGGATGTGGTGGCCGTCGCACCAGGACGGTGGTCGGTCGCAGCCCGGCCACGCGCACCCTTGATCGCGGATGATCAACGCTTTGCGGATGGCGTCGGGGATGGTGCGGGTGGAGCGGCCGATGTCGAGTAGTTGGCTGGATCCACCGAGGACGGTGGGGATGATCCCGGAGTCGCAGGCCAGCAGCCGGAGCTCCTTGGCGGTGAGTGCGCCGCCGAACTCGAGCACCGCGGCGTGGGCCCGGTTCTCCAGGTCCTGCAAGGAAATGGTGACGTTGACGTGCGGTCGGTGCCCGCCCCGCTGCGGGACGTCGCCATGGTCGAGCACGAACCCGCAAACATCAGCGAGCGCATCGGCCTGACGCTGCCCGATCGTGCGGAGGTCTTCCTTGCCGAGGGGCTTGGACTTCGCGTCGAGCAACGCGGCGATGGTGGCGAACTTCAACGCACTGTCAAAGCGCCCGGAGATGGTGCCACCAGACCCGTCCTTGTGCGGCCGGATCTGCAGATCATCAACGGGTTCCGGATCGCGATCGTCGGGCTCAGGGCCATCCTGATCCAGCAGATTGATCAGCTCGGTTCCGTGGCGGAACAACCGATCCGGCGTCGTCTCCGCCGCGGTCGCGGCTAACTCGGCCTCGACGACCGCGAGGTCCGCGGCGCTGATCCGCGATGCGGCCGAGCTGGCGAGGACCTTCGCGATCACCTCGACATGGCGCAAGGTGGCGCGTCCGGCGTGGAACGCTTCCGCGGTGGCGGGCAACAACGCCGGCAGCGTGGCGCCATCAAGGGAAACGCGCGGGCAGACCTGCTCCACGGCGACGGTATGGCGTCGGGCCTCAGCCCACTCGAACCCGAGCTGATCCACCAGGGCCCGGTTGACCGACTTGTAGCCGCGCTCGACGAACGCATCCCGCCGCTGCAGCTCGGCCACGGTGTCGACCGTCAACACGGTGAGCTGCCGCCCGACCCCTTCACCGACCCGCAAGGCGGCGAGTCGCTCGTCATCACTGCCGTTCTCGACCACGGATCGCAGCGCAACGGTCGCCTCGCGAAGGAGGCGATGCGCATCGGCGACCGTGCTGGACATACCCCAAATCATACTCGAACATATGTTCGACATCCAGTGTTTCGAGAAGTATTTCTGCAGCTCAGAGCCGTTGTGCGCGTCGTATCGGCCGTGCGCGCGCAGCGCGCACACCGGGTGCAAAGTGCCCTCCCGTCGACCTGGCGAAGCCCGATCACGCGACCGCCCCGCGGGCAGCCACGACCCACAGTCGGACTGTTCCCAAAGCCTGCCCGTGGGGCGGTCGCGTGATAGCCCTCTGGGAGGTCGACGGGAGGGCACGACCCCCTCTCGGAGATCTGCCCCGCCGGCGAGGCGGCACGAAAGCCAGGGCACGCCACCCACCCGCACCTGACCGGCGGCAAGCCGGGGCACGCCACCCAACTGCACCTGACCGGCGACAAAGCCGGGGCACCCCACCCAACGCGACCCGACACGACCCGTTCGTCCCAACTCACGGGCCCATCCGTCCCAACTCGCGGGTCGATCCGTCCCAACTCGCGGGCCGTTCGTCCCAACTCGCCGGCCCATCCATCCCAACTCGCGGGTCCATCCATCCCAACTCGCGGGTCCATCCATCCCAACTCGCGCACGGACCCGAGCCCGACAGGGGGCCTTACCCCCGGAACGTGGACACGGGGTGTGATTACGCGGCTGACGGGAGCGTAGCAGCGGGGAG
>NZ_JBHSIR010000048.1:0-2467 GCF_042653605.1 Pseudonocardia sp. GCM10023141 | reverse complement strand
TCGTCTCAGCGGTGCAGCTGCGCACCGACGTCGGGCTCAGGCGGTGTGTGGCGGCGGCTGTTCCGTCGCGCCTGACGGCCGACCGCGCTGAGCAGGCGGCGGTCAACGCGGTCCTGCTCGCGGCCCGCCGTATGGGGCTGGGGGCGGCGAAGGAGCTGCCGGTGCTCACCCGTGCCCGGCCGGCGCAGCGGGAGACCGCGCCACACGCCGGTCTCGGTGCTCGACCTCGACGGGCACCGGCATCTACTGGCCGGGTTCCGGGCAGCGACTGGGCTGCGAACACCCGTGCGGCGCGGGTCGGCACGATGACGGTGGGGCGGCGGGTGGAGCAGGTCCGGCTCGTCGAGCTCACCCTGGAGGAGTCGGTGCTGCGGGCCTGGCCGGTCCGGATCCGGCAGGGCGCGCGGATCATGCGCGACGCCGGGGTTGTCGCGGACCTGGAACCCGACTCGTTCGCCGCCCTGGCCGGGCGTTGCACGGCATTCCGGATCGATCCGATGTGACCCCGGGGCCCGCTACCCGTGCAGGACGGGCGGGTGGGTGCCGCCGGCGACCTCGAAGTCCCCGGGTCGCACCTCCTGGCGGCACTCGGCGCACACGGTGACCGGGTGCAGCTCGGCTCCGCAGCTGTGCCGGAAGACCGCCTTGGGGGCGGTCTCGCCGGTGTGGCGCTCGCCCCAGTCCTTGAGGGCGAGGATGACGGGGATGAGGTCCACGCCGGCCTGGGTCAGGTGGTACTCGTGGCGCGGCGGACGTTGCGAGTACTGGCGGCGCTCGATGACGCCCGCTTCCTCGAGCTTGCGCAACCGCCCGGTCAGCAGGGAGCGGGGCGCTCCGGTGAGCGTGGCGAGGTCGGAGAACCGGTGGAAGCCGTAGAGCAGCTCGCGCAGCAGGGGCAGTGAGTGGCTCTCCCCGAGCACGGCGAGCGCGTCGCTCATGGAGCACTCACGCGGACTCGGTAGCGATTCTGGACTCACCTCTGCTACGTTACATCCCTCAGTCGGTCCATCATCTGGACTGACTAACGCGGAGGAGCAGACATGGGTGTGACCGAGACGTTGACCGGCCGGAACACGGAGTTCGCGGAACACCGTTTCGCGGCGGGTCTGCGCATGATGCCGTCGCTGAAGACGATCGTGATCGGGTGCGTCGACCTGCGTGTCGACCCGACCGACGTCCTGGGGACGGAGCCGGGCGAGGTCGCCGCCATCCGCAACGTCGGCGGCCGCATCACCCCGGCGGCGGTGGAGGAACTGGTGATGCTCCGCGCGGTGACCCAGGCCGCGGGCGGCGATCTCGGGCCAGGATGGGAGCTGGTGGTCCTGCACCACACGGACTGCGGCATCACCCGGCTGGAGGGCCGGCCGGAGATGCTGGCGGCCTACTTCGACGTCGACGAGTCCGGGCTCGCGGTGCAGGCGGTGGGCGACCCCAGGGCGGCCGTCGCCCATGATGTGGCGGTCCTGCGTGCAGAGCGCCGTCTGGCCGGTGTCCGTGTCTCCGGCCTGGTCTACGACGTCACCACCGGCCTCGTCGAGACGGTCGTGGCGCCGTGACCTCCACGCGTGAGCTGACCGGGCGCAACGCCGCCTTTGCCGCTGACGGCTTCGTCGAGGGCCTGCGCATCAATCCGAGCGGCAACGTCATGGTCGTCGGATGCGTCGATCCGCGCGTCGATCCCGCGCACGTGCTCGGGCTCCGGCACGGTGAGGCGGCGGTGATCCGCAACGTCGGAGGTCGGATCACGCCGGCGACGCTCCGCACGATGACGATGCTGGGCAAGGTTGGACAGGCGCATCCCGACGGTCGCGCGGCGGGGGACTGGAACCTGGTCCTGCTGCATCACACGGACTGCGGGATGAGGGATCTGGCCCCGTTCCCCGACCTGCTCGCCGAGTATTTCGAGATCCCGGCCGCCGAGCTCGACGCCAAGCAGGTCAGCGACCCCGTCGGTTCCGTCCGTGTCGATGTCGACGTCGTCCTGGGGACGCTCACGGGCAGCGCCTTCCTCGTGTCGGGCCTGGTCTACGACGTGTCCACCGGTCTCGTCGAGACGGTCGTGGCACCGACGCCCCTGCGAGACATGCAGCTCCGTCAGGTGTCGAGGCGGTGAGCGAGAGTCGGTTGGCCGGGGCCGGTGAGTTCCTGGGCGGTGCCGTGGCGCCCGGCGATGGCCATGAGCAGGGACTCCGCCGGCCCCTCGACGACGGGTCCCTTCCCGGCACTCCAGTCGAGGTCCGTCGCGACCAGGGAGAGTCCTCGGACGCGTTTCCCCGCCCCGATAGTCGGGGCGGTGCAGGCGAATGACAGGACGGTGAGCATTCGGTCGGCGGGGATGTCACGGGGCAGGCCGAGCGGGCGGCGGATGTCTTGATGGTGGATGACGCCGTCGGTCAGTGGGGCCTTACCCCCGGAACGTGGACACGGGGTGTGATTACGCGGCTGACGGGAGCGTAGCAGCGGGGAG
>NZ_JBHSIR010000047.1:0-34510 GCF_042653605.1 Pseudonocardia sp. GCM10023141 | reverse complement strand
CGGCAACATCCCCACCTCCAACGCCACCGTCTTCGTCATCGACAAGGTCCTCATGCCGAAGAGCTGATCACCGGCTCTCTCGCGAACGGCCCCTCACCCCGCCCGGGGTGAGGGGCCGTTCGCGTGCGTCGGTCAGCCGCTGAACCGGTCGGCCGGGTCGCGCTCGGCCCGGAGCGCGGCCAGGCGATCGGCTGCCTCCGGGTCGTGGTTCGACCGCACCTGCTCGGGGGTGCCGACGAAGCCGAACACGAAGTTCGGGTTGCGACCCAGCGTCCACGGGGCCGCGGCCGCGAGGATCGCGTCCTGCGCGGCGGCAACGGCGTCGGCGTCCTCCGCCCCGCCCACCACCCGCATCAGGTAGGCCGCGTCGCGGTGCCCCACTGCGTTCGGGACGGCGGGTGGACGCGACAGCGCCCCGCCGAGGTGGTTGATCTGGATCACGCTCGGCAGCGGTGCGTCCGGTCCGCCCAGCTCGACGACGGCCCGCAGCAGCACGTCGTCCAGCTCGCCGAGCATCGCGTTCGCGCCGCGGTAGGCGTGCGGGGCCGGTGGGTCGCGGAAGATCGTCTCGGCCTCGGTGAACGGCATGTCCGCCACGGTGTCGATCAGGCGCGGACCCAGCTCCCGCAGCGGCGCGACGAGCCGCTCGCCGGTGGCAGTGGGTCCGTCGAACGCGATCCGCACGTGCGCCACGTACTTGCCTCGCAGCGGTGCCGGCGCCCAGTCGGCGTCGGGGTAGGGCAGCATCCCGATCGAGGACGTCAGCTCCTCGGGCAGGTCCTTGGTCCAGTCGGCCCAGGCGCGCAGCACGTCGAGGCTCGCGTCGAAGTAGAGGCCGCCGCCGTGGATCGTGGTGACGGGCACCAGCTCGATCTCCAGCGCCGTCACCACGCCGAAGCCGGTGCCGCCGCCGCGCAGGGCCCAGAACAGATCCGGGTCGCTGCCGGCCGTGACGTGATGCGCCATGGCGTCGGCCGTCACGACGTCGATGCTGCGGACGTGGTCGGCGGCGTAGCCGTAGCGTCGGGCGAGCACGCCCAGGCCGCCACCGAGCACGTAGCCCGCGGCACCGACACCCGGCGAGGACCCCGACAGCGGAGCCAGCCCGTGCTCGGCCGCGGCGGTGACCACGGCGCCCCACGGCACGCCGGCCTCGATCCGCGCGGTGCGCGTCGATGGGTCGATCCGCACGCCGTCGAGGCGCTTGGTGGTGATGAGCAGGCCGCGGTCCACCGCAGCGGCCGATCCGTGGCCGCTGGAACGCACCGCGACCGGCCAGCCACGCTCTCCCGCGAGCGTGACGGCGGCGCGGACGTCATCGACGCTCGTGGCCGGGACCACGGCGTCGGGACGGTGGCTGTGGGCGGTCTGGAAGCCGGCCAGCTCGGTCTCGAAGCCCGCATCGGCGGGTCGAATGATGTCCATGACGCACACCGTAAAAGCTCTTCCGGACACCATCTGTCCGCAAGGCGTGGCATTCTCGATCGTGTGACGACGACCATGCCCGCCCGGATGCTCCGCCTGCTCTCGCTGCTGCAGAGCAGGCGGGAGTGGTCGGGCGCCGAGCTCTCGGAGCGGCTCGGCGTCACCGATCGCACCGTGCGCCGCGACGTCGACCGGCTCCGGGAGCTCGGCTACCCCGTGTCGGGCACCACCGGCACCGCAGGCGGCTACCGGCTCACCTCCGGGCGCGATCTGCCGCCGCTCGTGCTCGACGACGACGAGGCCGTGGCCGTCGCGATCGGGTTGCGGACCGCGGCGGACGGCGCGGGCGCCGACGTCGGGGAGGCTGCGGTGCGGGCGCTGGCCAAGCTGGGCCAGGTGCTGCCGGCGCGGTTGCGGCACCGCGTCGCCGGGGTCGGGGACGTCACGGTGGCCACCCCGCGCGCGGAGGGCGCCGCGGTCGATCCCACCGTGCTCGCGGTGCTGGCCGGTGCCTGCCGCGACCACGAGCTGGTGGCCTTCGGCTACCGGCGTCGCGACGGCGTGGCCTCGTCGCGCCGGGTGGAGGCCTACCGGCTCGTGACGTCGCACGGGTTCTGGTACCTCGTGGCGTTCGACGTCCAGCGCGGCGACTGGCGGACGTTCCGCGTCGACCGCGTCGACGACCCCGTCCCGACCCGACACCGGTTCCCGCCGCGCGAGCTGCCCGATGCCGACGTCGCGGAGTTCGTGCGACGGGCGATCATGGCCGCACCGGCGCGCTACCGCGTGGTGGCGACGGTGGCGGCGCCCGCCGACGTCGTGCTGGCCGGGGTGCCGCGGCTGCTGCGCACCCGGGTCACGGCCATCGATGCCGGGTCGTGCACCGTGGCGCTGGCGTCGGACTCCCTCGACGCGCTGGTCGGCGACCTCGCCGCGGTCGGCGCGCCGTTCCTGCTCGACGCGCCCGCGGACGTCCGCTCCCACCTGCGCGAACGCGGCCGGCAGCTGATCGCCGCCGCCGATCAGTAGGTGTGGACGAGCAGGTGGCGCAGGATCATCTCGGCGTTGGTCCACAGCACGGCGCCCCCGATGCCGGGCACGACGTGGCGTCGCGCGTCGGGGATGCGGGCAGCGAGCGTCTCGCCCCGGTCGGGTGAGTGGCTGGTGTCCTCGGCGCCGTACCAGACGTCGACGGGCACGGTGATGGACTCCAGTGCCAGCGGCCACGGCGACATCGCCAGCACCGTGTCGCGGGCGTAGCCGTCCGGGCCCTGCCGGAACCCGTCGGCGAGTGCTCGGAGGTAGGCGGCGTGGAAAGCGGTGGCGGTGTAGACGGCGAGGTCAGAGGGTGGGCTCGCGGCGCCGACCATGCTCCACACGGCGTCGGGTGAGAAGCCGGCGAAGTACCGCTCGGCACCCGCGGGGTCCGCGACGACCCCGTCGACGAGGCCGCGCAGCGGGGGCGGCAGGACGTGGGCGAAGCCGGACGAGGCCACCTCGTCGGCGGCGGAGACGAGCGCGAGCACCGAGCAGCAGCCCGCGATCGCGCAGGCCAGCGCGAAGGGTGCGCCCTGGGAGTTGCCGACCATGGCGGGCCGGCCCAGGCCGTGGAGCTGGACGAAGGCCTGCATGTCGGCGGCGAATCCGGCGAACGACGGCGCGGGGGCGGGGGTGGACACGCCGAGGCCCGGCCGGTCGACCGAGACCAGCCGCACGCCCAGCGCGTCGACGGCGGCGGGGCCGAACCCGAGCAGCCTGCTGGTGGCGGCGCCGGGGATCAGGACCACCGGGATGCCGTCGGGCGGGCCCCACTCGGCCCAGCCCAGCCGTCGCCCGTCGGGGAGCTCGGTCTCGCCCAACCTGCGAGGATCATCGACACGCACGGTGACGACCCTAGAGCCCCGACCCGTCGAGAACGAACTTACGATGATCAAGAGACCCTGTTGATCATCACAAGTTCGTTCTCGACGGGATGGGGGTTACCGGGGGTGACGGCTGGCGTGCTCCGCTCACCGTTAGCGTCGGGCTGGTGATCAGCGAGACGCGCATCGAGCACCGGCAACGCGAGCACCGGGTGCGGCTGGAGTGGGGGCGGGAGGGCGTCGCCCTGCTCGCCGCCGAGTGCGCCGTGGTGATCGTCATCGACGTGCTGTCCTTCACCACGGCGGTGGACGTCGCCGTCGGGCGGGGCGCGTCGGTGCTGCCGCAGCGGCGCGCCGACGCCGCGGAGGCTGCCGCGCACGGCGCCGTCCCTGCTGGTCAGCGCGGAAGCGGGCGGCCCAACCTGCGGCCGTCGTCGCTGCTCGCACTGGCTCCCGCGACGACGCTGGCGCTGCCCTCGCCGAACGGGGCCACGCTGTGCGCGAGCGTGGACGCCGCCACCGTGCTGTTCGCCGGCTGCCTGCGCAACGCCACCGCCGTGGCGGCCGCCGCGCTCACGGCGTCCGACGGTGGCCCGATCGGCATCGTGGCGGCCGGCGAGCGCTGGCCCGACGACACGATGCGGGTCGCGGCCGAGGACGCGCTCGGCGCCGGCGCGATCGCCGCTTGCCTGCCCGACCGCTCCCCCGAGACCGATCTGGCGGTCGCCCAGTTCGCCGCGGCCCAGGTCCGCGGGCTCGCCGGCGTCCTCGCGTCCGTGTCGAGCGGCCGCGAGCTGATCGCCGACGGGTATGGCGCCGACGTCGAACTGGCGGCGGCGCATGACGCCAGCGCCGTCACCCCGCGCCGCCGCGGCGCCTTCCTGACCGCCTGACGGCACTCGCGTAGGGTCGGCGGCCATGTCCTTCAGCGCCCGCCTCCGCGAGCACAACGCCAGCACCTGGGACGCCGCCGTGGGTCACCGGTTCGTCACCGAGCTGTGGCTGGGCACCGTCGATCCGGCGGCGCTGCAGGCGTACTTCGTGCAGGACAACCAGTTCTTCGACGCGTTCGTCGCGATGCTGGGCGCCACGGTCGCCGGGGCCGACCGACCTGGGCCGCGGATCGCGCTGGCCCGCCAGCTCGGCCTGCTCGCGGGGCCGGAGAACGACTTCTTCGCCCGCGTGCTCGACGCGTTCGACGTGCCGCTGCCCGACCGCAGCGACCCGGAGCTGGTGCCGGCCACCCGCGGCTTCCTGGACCTGATGCACCACGCCCGCACCAGCGGCGACTACGCCACCTGCCTCGCGGTGCTGCTCGTCGCGGAGTGGCTCTACCTCGACTGGGCCGACCGGCCCGACGCCGAGCCCCCGGCCGATGCGATCGCGCTCGAGTGGATCGACCTGCACCGCGGCCCGGCGTTCGCGGCGTGGGTGCAGTTCCTGCGCACGGAGTTCGACCGCGCGACGGCTGCGCTCGACGACCCGGAGCAGGAGCGGGTCGCCGCGGTGTTCGCCCGCGCCGTCACCCTGGAGCTGGAGTTCTTCGACGCGGCCTGCGCTGCCGTCTGACCACTGCGCCGGTCCTACTATCAGCGTCGCACTATCAGTGTTGTACGACATGCGTCGAGGAGGCCACCGCAATGCCACCGGTCAACGAGGAACGCCGCGCGCTGCTGGCCGACGCGGCGCTGACCGTGATCGCCCGGCTCGGCCCACCGGGGCTCTCCCACCGCGCGGTCGACGAGGAAGCAGCCGTGCCGAAGGGCACCACGTCCAACTACTTCCGCACGCGCCAGGCGCTACTGGTGGCGGCGCTGACGCGGGTGGCCGGGCTGCACCTCGGCTGGATCGCCGAGGAGCGGGCGAAGTTCGACGGGCCGCTCGATCGCGACGGTGTGGCCGAGGTGATGTCGGCGGTGGTGGAGCAGGCCATCACCACCCACCGCGCCCAGTACATCGCCCTGTTCGAGCTCGCGTTGGAGAGCACGCGACGCCCGGAGCTGCTCGAGATCATGCCCGAGGTGTTCGGCTCGGCCGTCGGCGTCCTCCAGGAGGCGCACCGCAGCACCGAGCCGAACGCGCTCGAGCTGCGGATGGTGGCGATGTTCTACAACGGGGCCGTGTTCACGTCGCTGGTGGTGCCGAACCTGCTGGGCGGGCTGGCGCCGCGCGACATCACCCGGGCGATGCTCCGGCTGGTGCTGACCGGCCGCGGCGACTGACCTACCGGGCAGCGATGGCCGCGATGAGCGGCTCCGCCGCCGGTGCCGTGTCCGGGCCCTGGAAGACCACCGTGTCGGCCCCGGCCGCGGCGAAGAAGGCGACGTCCGCGGCCACCTGCTTGGCCGGATCCGCCGCCGCGGGGTCGAGCTCCACGTAGACGACGACCCGCGGCGCCTCGGTGCGACCGGCTGCGGCGGCGCCCTCCTCCACGACGTCGACCGCGGCCCGGATCTGATCGCGGGAGATCGCGACGTCGAGCAGCACACCGTCGGCGAGCTCGCCCGCCAGGCGCAGCGTCTTGGGCCCCCGGCCGCCGACGAGCAGCGGCGGCACCACGGCGGGCGGCCAGTCGAGCGCAACGCCCGCGAGCCGCACGAACCGGCCATCGGTGGTGACCGTGGCACCGTGCAGCAGCTCGCGCACCGCGACCGTGTACTCGCGCAGCAACGTCATCGGCGACGGGACACCCGCCCCGACCTGCGCCATCCAGTCGAGCACACCGTGGCCGATGCCCGGCAGGAACCGGCCGGGGAACATGCGGGCCAGCGTGGCGATCTCCATCGCGGCGAGCGCGGGGTTGCGCAGCGGTACCGGCAGCAGTCCGATCCCGACGCGCAGCTCGCCGCTCCACGCGAGCGCGGCAGCGGCGGCGGTGAACCCACCCTCGAGGAAGCAGTCCTCCCACAGCCAAAGCTCGTCGATGCCCGCTGCCTCGGCGGACTGCACGACGCCGCGCAGCTCCTCCGGAGGCGATTGCGGCCGGAACACGACGCCCACTGTCGGATCTGTCATGGCGTCAGTCCACCACGGCACACCGACGGCTCCGACAGGGGTGGAGGGCCCACGCGCGGGGCCGTGGGATGCGGGTCCCGGTAGGTCCTCGCCGGCAGGCCGTCTCCGGGCGGGATGGCAGGAAAGCCACTTTCCCGCAACGTCGTTGCAGGAAAGTGGCTTTCCTGCAACGGGGGTGGGCCGGCCGGTGAGGTCGTGCCGGGCGTCAGGCCTTGCTGAACGACTGCATGATCGTGCGACCGTCGACGGTGCTCATGACGAAGTGGTAGGGCTCCCGGGACGTGGCACCGGCCTTCGTGACGAAGACGACGGTGGCGTCGACGGAGTTGTCGCCGGTCTGGCGCACGTTCTCCAGGCTGACCGACTGCATGCCGCCGTAGAAGTCGTCGTATCCCGCCTGCCCTCGCGAAGCGCCCTGCGCGTCAGGGCTGAGCATGGCGAACGCCGCCGCGGTGTTGCCGGGCAGGAGCGCGTAGTAGCTCTGCACGAAGGCGACGGGGTCGGTGACCCCGGACGCCGGTGGCGTCGTGGGGGCCGGCGTGGTGGTGGGCGGCGCAGCAGTGGTCGGCTGCACCGGCGGCGCCACCGGGGCCGTCGAGGTGGCGACCGCGGCAGGCGGAGCCGCCTGCGGGCTGCCGGCGGCACCCCCGTTGTTGGCCATCAGGAGCGCGGCGGTGACACCGCCACCGACGACGAGCACGCCGATCGCCCCGAGGAGCACCGGCGCGCGGCGGGAGCGGCGCGGCGCGGCGTCGGGCGGGACGGGCGGCGTGTCGGCCACCGTCGCCGGACCGGGGCTGGGCAGGATCGCCGGCGCTGCACCCATCAGCAGTGACGGTGCGGGCACCGAGGATCCCAGCCCGAACGGCGCGAGCGCGTCGCGCGCCTGCGCGGCCGAGGGGCGATCGGCGGGGTTGACGCTGAGCAGCCGCGTGATGATGCCGGTCAGCGGGCCCGCGTGCTCGGGCACCGGCGGCGTCTCGGTGGCGACGCGGTGCAGCAGCGCGTAGGCGTTGTCGTCGAGCCCGAACGGCGGCTTGCCCTCGATGGCGGCGTAGAGCGTGGCACCGAGGGAGAAGATGTCGGACGCGGCCGTGGGCTCGCGGCCCTGCGCGATCTCCGGGGCGAGGAACGCCGGGGTGCCGGCGATCAGGCCGGTGCGGGTGAGCTGCACGTCGTCGACGGCGCGCGAGACGCCGAAATCGGTGAGCTTGACGCGGCCGTCGTCGCCGATCAGGACGTTGCCCGGCTTCACGTCGCGGTGCACGACCCCGGCCAGGTGCGCGGCGGCGAGCCCGTCGGCGACGGCACGACCGATCGCGGCGACCTCCGCGGTGTCCAGCGGGCCCTTCTCGGCCACCAGCTGGGCGAGCGACTTGGATGGGAGGTACTCCATCACCAGCCACGGCCGGTCGTCGTGGACGACGACGTCGAACATGCTGATGACGTGGGCGTGCTGCAGCTTGGCGCTGATCCGGCCCTCGCGCAGGAGCCGCTGACGGGATTCCTCCAGCGCGTCCACACCCGCCGCCGTGGGCGGTGCCGCCGCCGCGAGCAGCTCCTTCACCGCGACCGTGCGGTTGAGCAGTTCGTCGGTGCCGCGCCAGACGGCGCCCATGGCTCCAGCGCCGATCCGCACGTCGAGGCGGTAGCGGCCCCCGATGCGGACGGCGGAATCCTCGGTCGTGGGATCGCTCATCACCCGCCAGGGTAACGAGCCCTCCTGAGAACGGGCTGAATACCTGAGGACTGCGACACCACTCACAGCCGCCTGGCGGCGATGAGCAGCGCGGCCAGCTCGCCGAGGTCGGAGATCCGCAGGTCGGCGTCCACACCCTTGAGCCCGGCCACCGACGCACCGGCCGCGCGTCCGGCCGCCACCCCCGGCGCGGCGTCCTCGACCACCAGGCACCGGTGCGGGTCGACGGCCAGCCTGCGGGCGGCCAGCAGGTAGCCCTCGGGGTCGGGCTTGCCGGCCGCGACGTCCTCGATCGTGATCAGCAGGGGTGCGCCGAGACCGGCGGCGCCGAGCCGGGCCGCGGCGAGCCGGACGTCGGCGCTGGTGACCACGGCCCAGGGCAGCGCGAGCCGATCGAGGGTGATCAGCAGCTCGCTCGCGCCCGAGGTGGCGACGACATCGGAGAGGTCCTCGTACTGCACGTCGAGCTGGCGGGCGCTCGCCGCAGCGACGGCGTCCTCGTCGAGATCGGGGTGCAGCGCCCGGATGGTGATGTCGGACGGGCTGCCGTGGGCGATCGCCAGCACCTTGTCGAGATCCATGTCGTACTCCTGTGCCCACTGGGCCCAGGCGCGTTCGACGGCGGCGTCGGAATCCACCAGCGTGCCGTCCATGTCCAGCAACACGGCGTCGACGGCCTGCAGGTCCACGGCTACCCTCCTTTTATCCTCGTCAGGCGAGCATAAGGGAGGAGCGGGCCGTGCGGGCAAGCAGCCGGGCGCGCTGGCACGTGGCCGCAGACGCGATCGACCTGCTGCGCCGGGAGCCGGGCATCACCCGCGCCGAGCTAGCGCAACGGCTCGGGATCGGCAGCGGATCGGCCACCGAGGTGGTGGCCCGGCTGCGGGAGTCGCGGCTGGTCAGCGAGGTGCCCGCGCCGGTGAGCGGGCGCGGGAGGCCCACGACCGTGCTCACCGCCCATGCGAGCGGTCCGCTCGTCGTCGCAGCCGATCTGCGGCACGGGGACTGGCGCTGCGCCGTCGCCGGTCTCGACGGTCGGCTGGCGACGGTGGCGCGGGGCCGCCACGGGAGCCGCGAACCGGCAGCGGTGATCGCCGCGCTGCGCGGTGCCGTCGAGGCCGTGGCACGGTCGCATCCCGGGCGGGTGCGTGCCGTCTCGGTCGCCGCCGCCGGCACGGTCCGCGACGGTGGGCTGGTGCAGGCCGCCGGCCTGCGGTGGGGCCCGGTCGACCTCGGCGAGCTCGCGCTCGACGGCGCCGCGCTGCTGCTGCTGGGCAACGACGCGACGCTGGCGGGCGTGGCGGAGGCGCGCACCGGCGCTGCTGCGGCCACCCGGTCGGCGCTGCACCTCATGGTCGAGGTCGGGATCGGCGGCGCGCTCATCGTCGACGGCAGGCCGCTGCCCGGTGCCACCGGCGCGGCAGGCGAGTTCGGGCACCTCCCGCTCGGCGACCCCGCGCTGCGCTGCCCGTGCGGGGCCCGCGGCTGCTGGGACCTCGAGGTCGACGGTCGCGCGCTGGCCCGCAGGCTCGGGGCCCCGCCACCGACGGACCCGCGCGGCTACGCCCGTGCGGTGCTGGCCGCGACCGATGCCGCGTCGCGGCAGGCGGTGACCGGCGTCGTCACGGCGCTGGCCGGCGGGATCGCCGGGCTCGTCAACGCCCACGATCCGCAGGTGGTGACGCTCGGTGGGCTTGCGGGGCCGTTGCGGGCGGCCGCGCCCGCCGCGTTCGACGCCGCCTACGTCGACGGCCTGATGACGTTCCGCAAGGACGAACCCCCGCCCGTGCTGACCGCCCTGCACGGTGCGGACGGCGCCCTGCACGGCGCTGCAGCGGTGGGGCTCGACCTGATCAGCACGCCCGCCGCGCTCGCCGCATGGGCGATGGAGGAGGAGCACTCATGACGTCGCCGTTCCGCGTCGACATCCCCGAGGCCGACGTTCGCGACCTGCGGGAACGCCTGCGCCGCACCCGGTGGCCGGAGCGCGAGACGGTGGCGGACTGGTCCCACGGCGTGCCGCTGGCCTACTTGCAGGAGCTCTGCGCGTACTGGGCCGACGGCTACGACTGGCGGCGGGTGGAGAGCTGGCTGGGCCGCCAGCCGCAGTTCCGCACGAGCATCGACGGCCTGGGCATCCACTACCTGCACGTCCGATCGCCGCAACCGGACGCGCTCCCACTGCTGCTCACGCACGGCTGGCCCGGCTCGGTGCTGGACTTCCGCAAGGTGATCGGGCCGCTGACCGACCCGGTGGCCTTCGGTGCCGACGCGGCCGACGCGTTCCACCTCGTGTGCCCCTCGCTGCCGGGCTACGGCTTCAGCGACCGGCCCGCCGAGAGCGGCTGGACGGTGCAGCGCATCGCCCGCGCCTGGGCCACCCTGATGGCCGGGCTCGGCTACGACCGCTACGGCGCTCAGGGCGGGGACTGGGGCACCAGCATCACCACAAGCCTCGGCCAGCAGGACGCCGCACACCTGGCGGGGATCCACCTCAACCCGCCGATCGCAGCTCCCGATCCGGACACCTTCGACGACCTCACCGCAGGCGAGCAGGCCGCGCTGGAGGACCTTCGCCACTCCGAACGGTGGGAATCGGGCTACGCCGCGCAGATGTCGACCCGGCCCCAGACGGTCGGCTACGGCCTGGTGGACTCCCCCGTCGCGCTGTGCGCGTGGATCGTGAAGAAGTACCGGGCCTGGACCGATTGCGACGGCCATCCGGAGAACGTGCTGACCCGCGACGAGATCCTCGACGGCATCACGCTCTACTGGCTGACGGGCACCGGCGCATCGTCGGCACGGCTCTACCGGGAGAGCTTCGCGCAGGTCTCGGAGTGGTTCGCGCGCGCCACTGACGACACGGTCGACGTCCCCACCGGCTGCTCGATCTTCCCGAAGGAGATGCCCCGCCCGTCGCGCCGGTGGGCGGCGAAGCGCTACACCGACATCCGGCACTGGAACGAGCTGCCCCGTGGGGGCCACTTCGCGGCGTTGGAGCAGCCGGAGGTGCTGGTGGACGAGATCCGCACCTTCTTCCGGACGGTGCGCTGACTTCGCTCCGGCCCCGCGGATTTCGTCGTGTGACGGAGGTGTTACGGAGAGAAAGCCCCAGAACAGGACTATCCGAACCGGATTCGAACGACGAACATGGCGGGAGTCGCGCCGGTGGAGGGGCCAGGCCCGACGGGTCGGAAGCATCCGCAACCGGCACAGCAGCGTCCACCCGGGCACGCGGGTCGGACGCTGCTCCGGCTGCGGCGTGCCCGAGGGGTCGCGCTCACCCATCGACGAGCACCGCTTCCGACACGTCACATGCCGGAAGTCTGACCTCGGCGCGCATCGGCCGATCACCGTGGTAGCCCCAGCCGCGCCGCGCATGCAGGCCACGCGCCGTATCCGCCACGGTCGTCGCGCACCTTGGTGGCCACGGCGATCTGCTGCTCCCGGGTGGCCTGGTGCGCCGAGGGCGCGTAGGCCGTGCCGCCGTAGGCCCGCCAGGTGCCCATGTCGAACTGGAGCCCGCCGAAGTAGCCGTTGCCGGTGTTGATCGCCCAGTTGCCGGTGGACTCGCATTGGGCCAGCCGGTCCCACACCCCGTCGGTGGCGGGCGGCGCCGGGGCCGGTGGTTTCGGGGCCGGGGCAGGTGGGGCCGGTTTCGGGGCAGGCGCGGGAGCTGGGGCGGGAGCCGGCTTCGGGGCGGGAAGGGGCGCCGGGGTCGGCGCTGCTTCGGCCTTGGGGGCCGGTGCGGGGCTCGGCGCGGGAACGGGTGTGGGCGCGTGCGTGGGCGCCGACGTCGCGGCCCCGCTCGGCGGCGTTCCAGAGTTGCTGTCCGGCACGGCGCCGGGCGCCCCGTAGCCCGCCGCGGCGTCGTCGATCACGAGCACCTGGTCCTGGGAATCGCCCTCCCCCGCGGGTGGGGTGAACGACGACGTGCCCGAGCGCGGCCGCGCGTCGAGCTTCGTGGCGGCCCCGGTGCGCGGGTCGAACCACCACGGCTGCACCGTGCGACCCGACAGCGCCGCCAGGTTGACCTCGACGGCCTTGCCCGCGGCGCTGTAGGCGAGCACGGTGGAGCGGTTGGCCGCCAGCGCGCGATCGCTCCCGTCGGGCCCGACGGCAGGCCGCGACGCCAGCAGCGCCGCAATCTCGCGCATCTGCCCCGCACCAGGTGCTTGCAGCGCCCCCGACCAGCCGGCCCCCGGATCGTCGCCTGCCCGGAACGGCCACACCGTGCTGTTGCCGTAGGTGTGCCCCGCCGCGCCCGCGAGCACCGACAGGTAGGCCTCGCGGCGGACGTCGAGTGCGGTGGCGACGCCGTCGGCACCGTCGCAGTAGGGGTGGCCCTCGTAGATCGGCCCGGCGTCGACGAACGGTCGACCGGCGTCGTAGGTGGTGGCGAGCAGGGTGGCGCGCTCGTCGTAGTTGCGGCACTGGCCGCCCTGCAGCAGGTCGAAGTCGGTGGGGTCGTCGGCGCCGAACATGCCCGCCGACGTCTGCCCGGCGCCCGGGTAGTAGCCGATGAGCTGCTGCCCGCCGCCGTCGCGAAGGCCCGCGGCCAACCCGCGCCACACGTCCTGCGCGCCCTCGGCGGGCGCGTCGCCACCCAGCATCCACACGACGTTGGCGCCGGCGGCGTAGCGCTTGCCGAGGAACTCGCCGAAGCCCTTCGCGTTGCCGGCCGTGAGGAGATCCCCGACCTGCCCGGCCGCCCACACCGGCGCGATCGCGACGACCATCCCCCGCTGCGCGGCCTGATCCAGCACGAAGTCGACGTGGTCCCAGTAGTCGTACTGCTCCTCGTCGTCGCTCAGGTTGCCGGGGGTGACGCTCGGCTCGGCGAGCCCCGAGGAGAACGGTGCGTCGCCGTACTGGTTGGGCCCCGGCCCGCCGGCGAGCGGGAACACCGCGGCCGCCTGCACCACGGTGAAGCCCTGCGCCGCCCGCGCGTCGAGGTACTGCTCGGTCTCCGAGCGGTTGAGGTTGACGAACAGGCTCCACGCGGTGTCGGCGAGCCAGAAGAACGGCGCGCCGTTGCGAGTGAACGCGCGGCCGTCGACGCCCAGTTCGCCCGGGCAACGGGCCTGAGAACTGCTGTCGCAGCCGGTGACGGTGGCGGCGGTGCCGGTGCGCAGGCCGTTGGCCGCGAGGAGCACGCCGCCCAGCACGACGGCGGCGGCGACCGCGGCGAGGAGGGGCAGGTGACGGGGAGCGTCGGATCGGGACACGGGGCACCTCGGCCCCGCCGCGAGCGGCGGGGGGTCGGCGCGGGGCGCTGCTGCCTCCGCTGGGGAGCCGGAACCTAGGCAGATCGGGTGCGCCCCCGTGGCCGAATGAGAAAACCCGTGCACGGGAAAGCCCCCCGCCGTGGATCATGGCGAGGGGCTTTTCCGCAGGTCAGCGCTGGATCGACTTGACCTCGAGGAACTCCTCGAGACCGAAGCGGCCGAGTTCACGTCCGTTACCGCTCTGCTTGTATCCGCCGAAGGGCGCCATCGGGTTGAACGAGCCACCGTTGACGTCGACCTGGCCGGTGCGCAGCCGCTTCGCGACGGCCAGCGCGTGGTCCGCCTCGCCGAACACGGCGCCGGCGAGGCCGTAGACGGTGGAGTTGGCGATGGCGACGGCCTGCTCCTCGTCGGCGTACGGGATCACCGACAGGACCGGGCCGAAGATCTCCTCCTGCGCGATCGCGGCGTCCGGCGTGACCCCCGAGAAGATCGTGGGGGCGACGTAGGCGCCGCGGTCGAGGCCGATCACGTCGCCGCTGAACGCCACCGTGGCACCGTCGGCGGCGCCGCGCTCGATGTAGCCGTTGACGCGCTCCTGCTGCGCCGCCGACGACATCGGGCCGATCCGCGTGGTCTCGTCGTTCGGGTCACCCACGCGGTACTTGGCAGCGGCGGCGGCGGCCATCTCGACGATCTCGTCGTGCTTGCTCGCGGGCACGAGCATCCGCGTCCACGCGGTGCAGGTCTGGCCACCGTTGATCCAGGCGTTGGCCAGCCCGACCTTGACGGCCTTGCCCAGGTCGGCGTCGTCGAGGATGACGTTGGCCGACTTGCCGCCCAACTCGAGCGCCACCCGCTTGATCGTGTCGGAGGCCACGACCGACACGCGCTTGCCGGCCCGCGTGGAGCCGGTGAAGGAGATCATGTCGACGCCCGGGTGCGCCGCGATGGCCTCGCCGACCACCGGCCCGGTGCCGTGCACGATGTTGAACGCGCCGGCGGGCAGCCCGGCGGCCGCCGTGATCTCGGCGAGGATCGCGGCCGTCAGCGGGGCGATCTCGCTGGGCTTGAGCACCACGGTGCAGCCGGCCAGCAGCGCGGGCGCGATCTTCGCGACGATCTGGTGCAGGGGGTAGTTCCACGGCGTGATCGCGCCCACCACGCCCACGGGCTCGCGCACGACGAGCGAGTTGCCGATCTCCTCGCTCCACGGGAACGACTCGGCGAGCCCGGCGACCCCCGCCGACGTCATCACCGGCAGGCCCGCCTGCACGGTGCGGGAGAACGCCAGCGGCGAGCCCATCTCGGACGTGACGGCCGCGGCGATGTCGGCGTTGCGGGCCGCGAGCCCGTCGGAGATCGCCTTGACCACGGCGGCGCGCTCGGCGACGGGCCGGGCCGACCAGTCGACGAAGGCGGCGTTGGCCGCGGTCACGGCACGGTCGACGTCGGCGGCGGTGCCGGCCGGCACCCCGGCGACGACCTCGCCCGTTGCCGGGTTGACCACGTCGATGTGCTCGCCGCCGCCGGAGACGTTCTCGCCGGCGATCCAGTGCTGGTGTGCGTTCTGCGTCGGTGCTGCCATGCAGCCATCCAAACACGGCCGGCCCGGTCGCAGCCTGGTCAGGCACCGGGAGGTGACATTTCGCCGCCCCGGAACGAGTTCAGGACCAGACGTTGCGCCATCGGTGGGGCACAGGAAATGGGGACAAGTCCGAGTGAAGACCGATTCAGCGGTCCGCAGCAGCGACCACATCACCGCGCCGGTGGGGCTCAGGTGCCGGCTCTGCGGCTCGGCCGAGCTCCGCAGCTTCGTCGACCTGGGCGCCACGCCCCCGTGCGAGCTGTTCCTCACCGCCGAGGCCGCCGAGGGTCCCGAGCTCACCTACCCGCTGCACGTCCGCGTGTGCGAGCGCTGCCTGCTCGCCCAGGTGCCGCCGCTGATCACGCCGGAGGAGACGTTCACCGAGTACGCCTACTTCTCGTCGTTCTCCACGTCCTGGGTGGCGCACGCCAAGCAGTTCGTCGACGACGCGGTGGAGCGCGTCGGGCTCGGCCCGGACTCCTTCGTGGTGGAGGTCGCGAGCAACGACGGCTACCTGCTGCAGCACGTGGTGGCCCGGTGGATCCGCTGCCTGGGCATCGAGCCGTCGGTCAACGTCGGTGACGCCGCCCGGGAGAAGGGGGTGCCCACGTTCACGGCGTTCCTCACCCCGGAGACCGGCGCCCAGGTGCGCGCCCAGCACGGCGGCGCCGATCTGGTCTGCCTCAACAACGTCTACGCCCACATCCCCGACGTCGTCGGCTTCACCCAGGGCCTGCGCGCGCTGGTGGCCGACGACGGCTGGGTCTCGATCGAGGTGCAGCACCTGCTCACCCTCGTGGAGCGCACCCAGTTCGACACGATCTACCACGAGCACTTCCAGTACTACACGCTGCTCACCGGGCAGCGGGCGCTCGCGGCGGGCGGGCTGACGCTCGTCGACGTCGAGCTGCTCGACACCCACGGCGGCTCGATCCGGATGTGGGCCAGGCCCACCGAGATCGCCGGCGAGCCCTCGCAGCGGGTGCTCGACGTGCTGGCCGCCGAGGAGGCCGCGGGCCTGCACACCGCGGCGGGCCATGACGGCTTCGCCGAGGCCGTGTCGCGCGTGCGCGACGACCTCATGGCCTTCCTCATCGAGGCCCGGCGGGCCGGCAAGAGCGTCGTCGGCTACGGCGCGCCCGGCAAGGGCAACACGCTGCTGAACTACTGCGGGATCCGGCCCGACCTGCTCGCCTACACCGTGGACCGCAACCCCTACAAGCACGGCCGGTTCACCCCCGGCACCCGCATCCCGGTGCTGGCACCCGAGCAGATCGCGGTGGACAAGCCCGACTACGTGCTGATCCTGCCGTGGAACCTGCGCGACGAGCTCGTCGAGCAGCTCGCCTACGTGCGCGAGTGGGGTGGGCGGCTGGTCTTCCCGATCCCCGCGCTCGAGGTGGTCGAGTGATGGTCGGCTCACCATGCTGAGTCTCGTACCCGAACGGCTCGACCGGATCCTCCTGCTCGGTGCGCACTGCGACGACATCGCGATCGGAGCGGGCGGGTCGTTGCTCGAGCTGTGCCGGGCCCACCCGGGCGTCGCGGTGTCGGCGCTGGTGCTCACCGGCGGCGGCTCGCTGCGCGAGGAGGAGGAGCAGGCCGCGCTGGCCTCCTTCTGCCCCGGCGCCCACCTCGAGCTGACCGTTCTCGACATGCCCGACGGGCGGGTCCCGACGCGGTGGGAACGCGCGAAGGTCGCCCTCGAGGAGCACCGGGGCCACTTCGAACCCGACCTGATCTTCGCCCCGGCACCGCACGACGCGCACCAGGACCACCGCACGCTCGCCGAGCTCGTGCCCACCGTCTTCCGTGACCACCTGACGCTCGGCTACGAGATCCTCAAGTGGGAGGGCGACCTCAAGCAGCCCTCGACGTTCCTGCCGCTGGCCGAGCCGGTGCTGCGCGAGAAGGTGGCCAAGCTCCACGAGCACTACGGCTCGCAGCGCGACCGCACCTGGTTCGACGCCGAGGTGTTCGCCGGGCTCGCCCGCATCCGCGGCGTGCAGTGCCACGCGCGCTACGCCGAGGCCTTCCACGTGGCCAAGCTCGTGCTGGGTGTCGCGCCGCTCACCGGGCTCGATCCGCCGTCGTGATCAGGTGCGCCTGAACGGGCTAACGCGCCACCTGCCCCGTCCGAGTCACCAGGCGACCGTCATTCGAAGGGACCTCACCCGTGCGCGTTCTCCTGACCGGCCACCAGGGCTACCTGGGCACCGTCATGGCCCCCCTGCTCACCGCGGCCGGGCACGAGGTGACCGGCCTGGACAGCGGCCTGTTCGCCGCGTGCGTGCTCGGCGAGCTCGACGATCCGGACGTGCCGGGCCTGACCACCGACCTGCGCGACGTCACCACATCGCAGCTGCGCGGCTTCGACGCCGTCGTCCACATGGCGGCGCTGTCGAACGACCCGCTGGGCTCGCTCGCGCCGGAGATCACCTACGACATCAACCACCATGCGTCCACCCGCCTCGCGCGGCTCGCCAAGGACGCCGGTGTCACGCGGTTCGCCTACGCGTCCACCTGCTCGGTGTACGGCGCGCAGTCGGGTGAGGACCTCGTCGACGAGGACGCGCCGCTCAAGCCCGTCACGCCGTACGCGATCTCCAAGGTGCGCGTCGAGGACGACCTGGCCGAGCTCGCCGACGCCGACTTCGTGCCGTTCTCCCTGCGCAACGCCACGGCGTTCGGGTTCTCGCCGCGGCTGCGGGCCGACATCGTGCTCAACAACCTGGTCGGCCGCGCGATCCTCACCGGCCGCGTCACGGTGCTGTCCGACGGCACCCCGTGGCGGCCGCTCGCGCACGCCGAGGACATCGCGGGGGCGGTGATCGCCGGGCTGGCGGCGCCCGCTGACGTCGTCCGCGCGCGGGCGTTCAACGTGGGCACGGAGAAGAACAACCGGACCGTCGCCGAGATCGCCGAGGCCGTCATCGACGCCGTTCCCGGGTCGCGGCTGGAGATCACGGGCGAGGCGGGCAACGATCCCCGTTCCTACCGGGTCGACTTCTCCCGTGCCCGCAAGGAGCTGAACTTCGAAGCCGGCTGGACGATCGCCGACGGCGCCGAGCAGCTGGCGCGGGAGTACCGGGCCCGCGGCCTGACGCAGGACGCGTTCGACAACACCTTCACCCGGCTCGCGGTGCTCAACCGGCGGCAGCAGGAGGGCACGCTCGACGCGTCGATGCGGGTGGTGGGCGGCACGTGAGCTCGGGATCGGCAACGACGGGAGAGGCGACGGCTCGCCCCGCACTGAGCATTCTGTCCGCGGCCCACAACACAGAGTCCCATCTCGCTGAGATGATCGACTCTGTCGTCGCCCAGACCGTCTCCGACTGGGAACTGATCATCGTGGACAACGGGATGTCCGACGAAGTCGTCCAGATCGTCACGGGGTACGCCGACGATCCGCGGATCCGGCTGTTGCGCCAGGAGTACCTCGGCCTTGCCGGTGGGGTGGATGCGGCCGCGGAGCTGGCCCGCGGCGCCTACTACGCGGTCCTGGCCAGTGACGGCAGGCTGAAGCCCACCTTCTGCGAACGGGTCACAGCCGTGCTCGCCGACCATCCCGAGATCGACGTTCTCTGCGTCGATGCACTCCCCTTCCTCGGGCCCGCCGACCGGCCTCCGAGCTTCCGGCAGCGATGCGGAGTCACCGACGAGCCGGGTGTCGAGCACCGGACGGAACTGGTCGACGTCGTTCGTCGGGCCGCCCTGTACTCCACCGCGGCCATCCGGGCGGCGGCCTGGCACGCCGGTGGCGGCTATGCGGGGGACACGCCGCAGGTCGACAGCCTGGCGATGTGTCTGCGGATGCTGGCCTCGGGATGTGATCTGCGGGTACTGCCCGAGCAGCTGGGCGGCTACCGGCTCCATGCTGACAATCTCGACCACATCCCGGCCGATCAGGACGAGTACGAGGCCAGCCTCGAGCGGGCGTTCGTCCAGGTCGCGACGCGCACCGATGATCGCGAGGTACTTGCTGCGCTCCGCACGACGTTGCGCCAGCAGCGGTACGACAAGGCACTGCGATTGACGCGTAAGGCGATGAGCGACTCGGACCCGACTGCCGCGCGGTTCCAAGCGAGGCTCGCCCTTCGACACATCCCGGCCCTACAACCGGCCATGGTCCTGCGCCCGGCGCTGATCTGGACCGTGCTGCGGGTGGCGCCGAATGGCATCGACCACGTGAAGTCCGCAAAACGGCGGACCGCGAGCCTGCTGCGTTCGGTGACGAACAGGAAGCGCTAGTACGTCTGTCACCCCCACATCCGATCGTTGGACATAGGAGCGGCAGGGACGGCGGCGCGACAGTGATCCCATGATCCGACGCGTCGCCCCGGCTGTGGGGCTGTTCCTGATCTCGCCGCTGATGGCCGAGTTCCTGCTCGGCAACCTGCCGATCACGTTCCTGTTCGCGCTGCTGTTCCTCGCCCCGATGTACGGCGGCGGCGCACTGCTCATCCGCGAGTTCGCCCGGCGCACCGGCCGCGGGATGCCGACGATCGTCGTGCTGGGCGTGGCCTACGGCATCGTCGAGGAGGGGCTGGTCACGCAGTCGCTGTTCAACCCGAACTACGCGGGCGTGCACCTGCTCAGCTCGGGGTTCATTCCGGCGCTGGGCATCGCCGCACCGTGGACGGTGTTCGTGCTGACGTTGCACGCCATCGGCAGCATCACCGCACCCATCGTGGTGGCCGAGAGCCTCGTGCCCGATCGCCGCACGACGCCGTGGCTGGGCCGGGTCGGGCTGGCCGTCACCGCCGTGCTGTTCGTGTTCGGGCTGGTGGCCGACACCGTGATCACCCTGCGGATGGATCCGACGATCTCGCCGGCACCGCAGCTGATCGTCGCGGCCGTCGTCGCCGTGCTGGTGGCCGTCGCGGCGTTCCGACTGCCCCGCAGCGGGCCGGTGCGCGACGGCTGGGTGCCGTCGCCGCTGATCCTGCTCGTACTCGCACTCGTGCTGGGCGTGGTCTTCGAGTTCGCCGGCGGGTGGGCGGGCGTGGTGCTGCTCATCGTGCTCGCCGCCGCCGCGTCCACCGCGATCGTCACCTGGGCGGGCCGCAGCGCCTGGAGCGGGCTCCACACCCTCGCGCTGGCCGGCGGCGCGGTGCTGACCTACGCCTGGCACGCGTTCCCGGAGACCACGGTCATCCCGGTCTCCCCGACCGTCGACCTCGTCGGCAACATCGTGTTCGGCGCCGCGGCGGTCACCCTCCTGGGGTTTGCCGCCTACCGCTCGGCGCAGGAAATCCGGCATCCGCACCCCATTGGTGCGGCACGCGGGTGACGCACCGGACGTTGACGGCTCGCGACCGCCGTGCAGGCGCACCATTGAGGCAGATGGAGCAGTAGCGAAGTCGAAAGGGGAAACCGATGAAGATTGCGGACATCCTCGCCACGAAGGGTCGCACGGTGCATTCCGTGCTGCCCTGGCTGACGGTCTCCGACACTGTCGAGCGGCTGGGCCGAGCGGGCGTCGGGGCCTTGCTGGTGTGCAACGAGAACGAGGCGATCGTCGGGATCGTGTCGGAGCGCGACATCGTCCGGGCGCTGGGCCGCCACGGCGCGGCGCTGCTCGCGATGCCGGTCAGCGACGTGATGACGAAGTGGGTCGAGACGTGCGATCCGGACGAGACCGTCGCGCACGCCATGGCCCGGATGACGACGGGCCGCTACCGCCACCTGCCGGTCGTCGCGGGCGGCCGCCTGCTCGGCATGGTCAGCATCGGTGACCTCGTCAAGAACCGGGTGCGGGAGATGGAGCTCGAGACCGGTGTCCTGCGGGACGCGGTGATCGCCCGCTACTGATCCGGGCGCGGCTGGGGGGCGGACGAGGTGCTCGTCCGCCCCCAGCGCGCGTCCGGGACCCCGGTGCCCCGAGCGTTCGTCGGACCCCCGTGCCATGATCGGGCGGCAACGAACTGGGGGGTTCGGAGAGCATGCTCGGAAGCAAACGGCGCCGCGACGCGCATCCCGTCGTACCGGCGATGCAGGCGGCCTTCGCCGCCGCAGGTATCGATGCGCAGTACGTGCCCGGGGTGGAGTTCCGGATCGCCGTCCCCGGCGTGCCGGATCGCTTCCCGATGTCGCTGCAGCCACTGCTCGACGGCTTCCCGGCGGGCGGGGCGCCCACGGAGTTCGCCGAGGGCGTCGTCCGCGGGTTCGTGCGGAGCATGCGCCGCAACGGGGTCCCGATCGGTCGCCCCGATCTGCAGGACGGCCCCGACGCGCCGGCGCCGCAGCCCGTTGCGCTCCCGGCCGAGCTGATCAGCCTCAGCAGCGCCGCGCTCAACGGCCACGAGGCCGACCTGCGCATCCGGCTCTACACCGCCGACACGCTGCCCGAGCCGCTGCGCGGTGGCATGGTCAGCCGCGAGCTCGCCGCGGGGCTGTGGGAGACGGTCGCGGTCGACCGGCCCGACTCGGTGCAGCCGCTGCCGCGCGCGCAGCTCGGCGTCGCCGACCACCACCGTGAGCAGCAGCTCTTCGACCTCGCGGTCGCCAACACCGTCGAGGATCCGTTCACGCTCACACCGATGGAGCACGGCGGCGTCACGTTCCTGCACATCGGAGGGGAGCACCGGTATCTCGCCGCGCACGCCTACGTACTGAGCCGCTACCTCGACGGTCCCGTCACCGACGGCGCGCTCGTCAGCTTCCCGCTGCCGGAGGTGATGCTGGTGCACGCGCTCGGGCAGCAGCACCCCGCACAGGCGCTGGGCGTGCTGCAGGACGTCGGCGCCGCTCTCGTGGCGTCCGGCACCAGGGCCATCAGCAGCCAGGTCTTCTGGTGGGTGCCTTCGGAGCGCGAGCGCGCTGCCCCGGGACGCGACGCGGCCGCGGGCCACCGCCCGGACCTGCGACCGCAGGCGGTGCAGCGCACCGCAGCGGGGCTCACCCTGTCCTGCGACGACGACTTCCACCGGATCTGCGCCCGGTTCGCCACCTCCACCGCGGGCGACGTCGAACGGGTCGACCGCGAGGCACCCGCGCCCGAGCCGGTCGACATCACCAGCGCCGAGCTGCGCGGCCACGAGACCGGCCTGCGCCTGCGCCTGCACGCTGCCGAACGGTTCGCCGGGATCCACCGCAGCGCCATGGTCAGCCGCGAGCTCGCACCGGAGCTGTGGGAGAGCGTGCTGGTCGATCGGCCCGAGTCGATCATGCCGCTGCGCCGGGAGAAGCTCGGCAGCCCCGATCCGGATCGGGAACCGCACCTGTTCGACCTCGCGGTGGCCAACACCGTCGAGGAGCCGTTCACCCTGAGCACGTTCGAGGACGGCAACGTCGCGTTCCTGAAGATCAGCGGCGAGCTGCCCTGCGTGGCCGCGCACGTGTACGTGCTGAGCCGCTACCTCCACGCCCCGATCGCCGACGGCGCGCTCGTGAGCTTCCCGACGCCGGAGTCGATGCTCGTGCACGCGATCGGCCCGACCCACCCCGCCATCGCGCTGGGCGTGCTGCAGCAGATCACCGCCCGGCACGCCGACGGCGCCGCCCACCCCGTCAGCAAGCAGGTGTTCTGGTGGGTCCCCTCGGAGCGCGAGCGGGCCGCGCCGGGCCGGGACGCGGTGGCCGGGCACCGTCCGGCGCTGCGCCCGGCACGGGTCGACCGGACGGACAAGGGTTTCGCGGTGCACTGCGACGAGGCGTTCCAGCGGCTGTGTGATCGCTTCGCCGCCACGAACCGATGAGCCCCACTGTGCTGATCATCGGGGGTGGCGTCGCCGGAACGGCGGCGGCGCTCGCCCTGCAGAAGGCCGGGATCCCGGCCGAGATCCACGAGGCCGATCCGGAGCCGGACGCGGTCGGCGGCGCCTTCCTGACGCTGGCCAGCAACGGGATGCGGGCGCTGCGACAGATCGATGCCGGCGAGGCCGTCGCCGCCGCCGGTGGGGAGCTGCGATCCATGCTGGTCACCGACGGCGGAGGCGCGCAGCTCGCCGATATCCCGATCGGCGATCACACCGACCCGGCCACCTGCTTCCGGTACCTCACCCGTGCCGAGCTGGTGGCAGCGCTGCGCCGCGCGGCCGAGGCCCGCGGCATCGTCGTGCGCACGGGCAGGCGGCTGGTCGCGGTCAGCCGGCACGATGACGCCCTGACCGCCACCTTCGCCGACGGCACCACCGCGCGCGGTGGCCTCCTCATCGGCGCAGACGGCCTCAACTCCACCGTCCGCAGCCTCATCGACCCGTCGGCGCGCGCGCCGCGCTACGTCGGGCAGCGCGTCTTCTACGGCGCCTCCCGGGGCCGGCACGCCCTCGACACCAGCCGGTTCCACGTCGTCCGCGGGGCCACCGCCTTCGGCTACATCGCCGCCGACCGCGGCGAGACGTGGTGGTTCGCGCGCGTCGACGACGCCGAGCTCAGCCGCGCCGCGATCGCCGGTGGCACCACCGCAGCGTGGCAGGCCTACCTGCTCCACCGGCTCGGCGCGGAGGAGGTGCCGTCGCGGATCGTCGCCGCAGCCACCCGAGTGCAGGTCACCAATGCCTACGACCTGCCCGACGTCGCGCGCTGGCACCGCAACGGCATGGTGATCATCGGCGATGCCGCGCACGCCGCGTCACCGGCCACCGGGCAGGGAGCGTCGATGGCGCTGGAGGATGCCGTCATCCTGGCCAAGACCCTGCGCGACCTGCACGACGCCGGTGCGGCGCTCGCCACCTACGAGCAGCTGCGCCGGGCGCGGGTCGACGCCAACATCGCCGCCAGCGCGCGGCTCAGCAGCGGCGGCCGTCCCGGCGGCCCGAGCGCCAGACCCGCCGGCCCGTCGATCGACGAGCAGATCGACTGGAACCGACCGACGACGGCACTGGCACCCGCCACCTGACGCCGAACGCACGAGACCGGCACTCCCCTCCCGGTGAGTGCCGCTCCCGTGCCGGTGAACTCAGTCGAACTCGGGGTTCTCGTGCCGGGTGCGCTTGAGCTCGAAGAAGTGCGGGTAGTTGGCCAGCGCGCGGGCGCCGTCGAATACCGTGCCGGCCACCTCACCGCGCGGGATGCGCGAGAGCACGGGGCCGAAGAACGCCACGTCGTCGATGTGGATGGTGGGCGTGCCCACGTCCGGACCGACCTTGTCCATGCCCTTGTGGTGGCTCGCGCGCAGCTCCTCGTCGAACTCGGTGCTGGTGGCGGCCTCGGCGAGGGACTCGGGCAGGCCCAGCTCGGCCAGGCCCTCCTTGATCACGACCGCGAAGTCCTTGATGCCCTGGTTGTGGATCCGGGTGCCGAAGGCGGTGTAGAGCGGCTCGAGGATCTCGTCGCCCTTCTCCCGCGCCGCGGCGATGGCCACGCGCACCGGGCCCCAGGCCTGCTCGAGGCCCTTGCGGTACTCCTCGGGGATGTCGCGGCCCTCGTTGAGGACGGCGAGGCTCATCACGTGCCAGCTGATCTCGACGTCACGGACCTCGCGGACCTCCAGCATCCAGCGCGACGTGATCCACGCCCATGGGCAGAGAGGGTCGAACCAGAAGTCGACGCGGGCGGTCTCGGTGCTCGTCACAAGTGCTCCCAGTGTGCAGGCTCAAACGCTCAACTATCCGTCCAACCGGCGGTTCCATCCGGGTGTTCCCGCTCCGGCGGAGGACTTACCCGCGTTGCGGATGCGGTATGCGCCACCGCAGCGGCATTTCCGCGGCGCGCCCGCCGATCCCGTGGTTGGATCGGCGGTCATTGCACCTGTTGCCGAAGGAGTCCCCCCGGTATGGCCCCGCCCAACCTCACCCGCGCCGACGCCGAGCGGCGGTCCGCGCTGCTCGAGATCGCCGACTACACCGTCGAGCTCGATCTCACCGATGGCGGCGGCAAGCCCGGCGACGCCCTGTTCGCCACCACCTCGACCGTCCGGTTCACCTCCCGCGAGCCGGGAAGCGAGAGCTGGATCGACTTCGTGGGGGCCGAGGTCACCTCGGCCGTGCTCAACGGCATCCCGCTCGACGTCTCCGCGTACAAGGAGGACGACGGCATCGCCCTGCCCGGTCTCGCCGCGGAGAACGAGCTGCGGATCGAGGCCGTCGGCCGCTACATGAACACCGGGGAGGGGCTGCACCGGTTCGTCGACCCCGTCGACGGCGCCGTGTACCTCTACTCGCAGTTCGAGACGGCCGACGCGAAGCGCATGTTCGCCTGCTTCGACCAGCCCGACCTGAAGGCGCGCTACCAGATCACGGTCACCGCACCGTCAGACTGGACGGTGGTGTCCAACGCCACCATCGAGGAGAGCGGCGAGGGCAAGGGCGGCGCCGTCACCCACCGCTTCGCCACCAGCGAGATCATGAGCACCTACCTCGTGGCGCTCATCGCCGGCCCGTACGCGAGCTGGCACGACGAGTTCTCCGACGAGGGCGGCACGATCCCGCTGGGCATCTTCTGCCGGGCCTCGATCGCGCCGCACATGGACGCGGAGCGCCTGTTCACCGAGACCAAGCAGGGTTTCGGCTTCTACCACCAGCAGTTCGGGGTGCGGTACCCGTTCGGCAAGTACGACCAGCTCTTCGTCCCGGAGTTCAACGCGGGCGCCATGGAGAACGCGGGCGCCGTCACGTTCCTCGAGGACTACGTCTTCCGGTCCCGGGTCACCCGCTCGCTCTACGAACGCCGCGCCGAGACCGTGCTGCACGAGATGGCGCACATGTGGTTCGGCGACCTCGTCACCATGGCGTGGTGGGACGACCTGTGGCTCAACGAGTCGTTCGCCACCTGGGCGTCGGTGTTCTGCCAGGCCGAGGCCACCGAGTACACCGAGGCGTGGACGACGTTCGCCAACCTCGAGAAGTCGTGGGCCTACCGCCAGGACCAGCTGCCGTCCACGCACCCGATCGCCGCCGACATCCCCGACCTGCAGGCCGTCGAGGTCAACTTCGACGGCATCACCTACGCCAAGGGCGCGTCGGTGCTCAAGCAGCTCGTCGCCTACGTGGGCCGCGACGCGTTCCTGGCCGGGCTGCGCAGCTACTTCGCGGCGCACGCCTGGGGCAACGCGACGTTCGCCGACCTGCTCGGCGCGCTGGAGGAGTCCTCGGGCCGGGACCTGTCGGACTGGGGTTCGCAGTGGCTGCGCACCACGGGCCTCAACCTGCTGCGCCCGTCCTTCGACCTCGACGAGGCCGGCAACTTCACCCGCTTCGAGGTGGTGCAGGGCGGTGCCCGGCCCGGTGCGGGCGAGCTGCGCACGCACCGCATCGCGGTGGGCGTCTACGACGATGACAGCGGGACCGGCAAGCTCGTGCGCACCCACCGCATCGAGGTCGACGTCACCGGCGACCGCACGGCCGTCCCGGAGCTGGTCGGGGTCTCGCGCGGCAAGCTGGTGCTGGTCAACGACGACGACCTCACCTACTGCGCGATGCGCCTGGATCCGGGCTCGCTCACCACGCTCGTCGACCGGATCGGCGACATCGCCGAGCCGCTGCCCCGCACGCTGTGCTGGTCGGCGGCCTGGGAGATGACGCGCGAGGCCGAGCTCAAGGCCCGCGACTTCGCCACGCTCGTCGCGGGCGGTTTCGGCGCGGAGACCGAGATCGGCGTGGTGCAGCGGCTGCTCCTGCAGGCGCAGACGGCGATCGCGTCCTACGCCGACCCGCAGTGGGCCACCGACCGCGGCTGGCCGCTGCTGTCGGACTCGCTGCGCTTCCGCCTCGACACCGCCACCGCGGGCTCCGACACGCAGCTGGCCTGCGTGAACGCGCTCGCGGCCGGGGTGTTGCCCCAGATCGTCCTGGATCGGATGAAGGGCTGGCTGCTCGACCCTGCTCTCGGTGGTGGGGACGTGCCCGCCGGGCTCACCGTCGACACCGACCTGCGCTGGCGGCTGCTGCACGCGCTCGTCGCGCACGGCGTGGTCGGCGAGGCCGAGATCGATGCGGAGCTGCAGAGCGACCCGACGTCCACCGGGCAGCGCCAGGCCGAGCGGGCCCGCGCGCTGATCCCCACGGCCGAGGCGAAGGAACGCGCCTGGACCCGCGCCGTGCACGACGACGACCTGCCCAACGCGGTGCAGGAAGCCATCATCTCCGGCTTCAGCCACCCCGCCCAGCGCGGCCTGCTCGGCAGCTACGTGGAGCGCTACTTCACCGAGGTCGCCGACGTCTGGGCGCGGCGCACGAGCGAGCGCGCGCAGTCGGTGGCGATCAACCTGTTCCCGTCGTGGGCGGTGGAGAAGTCCACCATCGACGCCGCCGACGCGTGGCTGGCCGACGAGTCCCACCCGCCGGCACTGCGCCGGCTGGTGACCGAGGGGCGCGCCGGCATCGTCCGGGCGCTGGCAGCGCGGGAGTTCGACCGGAGCTGATCGGCGCGCTGTGCTCACCGGCTCCCGTAGATTGGAGCGGGTGAGCACAGCGATCCGGCCCCGGCGCGCGATCGTGGCACCGGGGTTGCGGCTACCGGCCACGGTGGCCATCGTGATCGCGCTGCTCGTGGACGCAGTGCTGGGTGTGCGGTACGCGGGAGAGTCGGAGGGCGGCAGCCTTGACCGACATGCGGAGACACTGCTCGCAGCAGCCGTGCCCAGCTACTCGGGCCGACCGGCCGATTTCGTGATCCAGTTCGGAACCCCGGCCATGGTCATCCTGCTCGCCGTGGTGCTCGCCGCCATCTGTCTCGCGACGGGCAATCGGCCGCTCGCCGTGCTCGCCGTGGTCGGACCGGGACTCGCGGGACTGGCGACCACGCTGCTCAAGCCGTTTATCGGACGCACCATCGACGGCGGTTTCGCCTATCCCAGCGGCCACACCGGCGGCGCCACGTCGATCGCGATCGTGGTGGCACTGCTCCTGTTGAGCCGCTGGCAGTTACCCCGTGCGGCGGCCTTGACCGTGTTGTTCGGGACGGCGCTGGTTGCCGGCATCGGCATGGCTGCGGCCCTCGTGTCAGCCGAGGTCCACTACCCCACCGACACGATCGGCGGATTCTGCACCTCGGTCGTGTGCGTGCTGGGCACGGCGCTGCTGATCGATGCCGTGACCGGCCGGACACAACAAAACAGGTCCGTGTCGGCGTGAGCCGAACCGGACCTGTCGAGTAGAGAATCACTGTGATCAGCGTCGGCGCCTGCCGAAGATCGAGCGTTTGGTCGGCTGAACGGCCGCTACGTAGCTTTCGCACCCCTTGGCGCCACACGCGCCGCAGTCATCGCCCCTGCGGTAGTGATCGTGGGCAGCGCGGGCGTGCCCGCACTGGCAGGGCTCTACGACGGCCTTCGGTGCAGCGGGTGGACGCCAATCGCCGGGCGTGCGCTGCGTCGGGATGGCGGCGTCGAAGTCAGAGATCGCCGGCATCCCGGTGGGCGGCGTGAGCACCGACGAGCCAGGTGACTGCGACCCGCCGCGGCGCTGCGGCCTACCTCGCCCATCCGACATTGAATCCCCCATCTGGGCTCCTGCTCATCGGCACTGACGTGGCTCCGAGAAGCCGTCCCAACACTCTACGCGACGGCTACCGGGGACGGGAGTCGTCAAGTGTGGTGAAAGGTCGCAAAACTTCAACGGTCGGTGACCAGCGATGGGTCACAGCAGCGTCAGCAGGCGCGATGGGACTGCGCCGGATGGGCGGCTGCCAACCAGACGCCGCGAGACGCCCGGACAGGCGATGTCAGCGCTGGTCTCGTGACCGGTTGGGGAGCGATCTCTCGTTCACGCGGCGATGTCCGTCGCAGCCATACTCGCTGCCCGGCCCGGGGCAGTCAACGGCGCGACGAAGACTTACGCGATGCCTCGGCCATAGCGAACCGCCGCTGGAGATCAAGGAGCTGCGGGCGATCAGGAGCTGCGGCGTCGCCCGCCGGCCTGGTCGGCCAGCATCCGCAGGCCGCTCAGCAGCCCGCCGAGCAGATCGCTCTCCTTGAAGGAGGCCACCATGCTCATGACGGCGAGCTTGGCGCCGCGATCGGGGAGCCGGATCCGGGCCTCCTCGCCGGTGAGCACCTCGACCACTCGCTGCTCCGGGCTGACCGCCACGAGCACTGCCTCTCCGGATCCCTCGAGCGCGCTGAGCAGCTCACCCGCACGGGCCCGGGAGTCGGGGCCGAGGTCGCCCAGGTACACGCTGAAGCGAAGGCCGGTCTCCCGGCTCGCGAACGTCAGCGCCTCGTCGAGCCGGCTGAGCTGGACGGGAGAGAAGGGGTGGTCCGTGCGCGACGGCTCCGCGTAGACCTCAGCGGCCGAGACGCGGCCGGAGGACGTGAGGACCGAGCCCGTGGGCAGGTCCGAAGGATCGACCGTGGCGACCTCGCCGCCGTGGCCGTGCTCACCAGCTGCCACGGGCACCTCCTCGTTCACCGGTCACGACGTGACCGTCGGCCGCGGGCAGCTGCGCGCCCTGCGGGTTGGCCGTCCACCACAGCGGCTGGTGCGGCCACGGCTGTCCGGCGCGGTAGCGCGGCCGTCGGGCCATCTTGGGCCCGGCGACGAGCAGCGCGATGAGCAGGTACAGCCCCACCGACGGCACCACGAAGTACAGGATGGTCTCCAGCACGGTCACAGACAGAGAACCTAGTCGATCCGCCGCCGTGCCGAATCACCAGGTCGGGCGTCATCGATCACGCCGCGACGCTGGTCACACCGGTGGCCGCAGCCCCAACCACCCGGCAGCGACTTCCAGCTGCGCCCCGAGTTCGAGCAGTAGCGCGTCGGACCCCGCCAGCCCCACCAGCTGCACGGAAACGGGCAGCTCAGGGCTGTCACCCTCGCGTCCCCACCCGACGGGCAGGCTGAGCGCCGGCTGCCCCGACAGGTTGTACGTGGCGGTGAACGGGGTGAACGCCTTCTGGCGCTCGTAGTCCTGCGCCGGATCGCCGCCCGCGGTGAACCAGCCGACCGGCCGCGGCAGCTGCGCGAGCATCGGGGTGAGCACGACGTCGAGCCCGGCGGCGGCCTGCGCGCCGACGACGGTGCGCGTCATCGTGATCGCCTCCTGCGTGGCGGCCATGTACTCCGGCCCGCTGATCGCTGAGCCGCGGTCGCGCCACCATCGCGTGAGCGGCGCCAGGAGCGGCTCGGCCTCGGGAGGCACGGGATAGCCGTGCGCGAGCACGGCCCACAGCGTCTCGAACATCGGGAGCAGGGCGGGCGTGAGCCCGGGATCGAACTCGACGACCTCGTGTCCGAGCTCGGCGAGCAACACCGACGTCTTCTCGTAGGCCGCGAGACAGGCCGGGTCGACGACGACGTCGGGCACCGGTGGCGTGGCGTACCGCCCGATCCGCAACGTCCGGGGCTCCGCGCGCCGCGCTGCCGCGAGATAGGTCTCCGCCGGGCGGGCGAGCAGCGGGTACGGCTCCCCCGGCACCGACTGCGCCAGCACGTCGAGCATCGCGGCGGCGTCGGCGACGGTGCGCGCGATCGGCCCGGACACGGACATGCCGAGCGGGTCCCCACCGGCCGGGCCGCGCGACACGAGTCCGCGCGTGGTCTTGAGCCCCACCAGCCCGCACACCGCCGCCGGGATCCGGATCGATCCGCCCCCGTCGGTGCCGTGCGCGAACGCCACCAACCGCCCGGCCGTGGCCGCCCCCGCTCCTCCGGAGGACCCGCCGGCGAGCCGCGTGACATCCCACGGCGTGACAGCGGGCGGCCGACCGGCCGGCTCGGTGTAGGGCGGCAGCCCGAACTCCGGCGTCGCAGTCTTGCCCAGGGAGATGGTGCCGGCCTCGCGCAGCAGCCGCGCCGCATCATCGTCGATGTCGGGCACATACTCGGCGTAGACGGGTGAGCCGAACCGGGTACGCACCCCCGCTGTCACCGCCAGGTCCTTGATCGCGGTGGGGATCCCCAGCAGCGGTCGCGGATCCCCGGCCCGCAGAGCCACATCGGCCGCGGCGGCCGCGACGAGCGCGGCGTCCGGGGTGACGGTCACGAACGCGCCGAGCGTGGAGTCGAGCGCTTCGATGCGGCGGAGATGGTGCTCGACGAGCTCGACGGAGGTCAGGTCGCCGTTGTGCAGCGCCGCTGCCTGCTCCAGCGCGGTCAGGTCATGCATGTCTCCCACTCTCCAGGTCTACCACGGCTCCGGCAGCGGTCGAATGGGCCTGATCCACGGCGTGATCCGCTGGACCGCCAACCGGAGGTCCGGCCGGCCCGAGTGCGTTGCAGCGCAGGTCAGGATGTTGGGATCTCGCTGCGCGCGCGTCACCGGCCGATCACGCTCGGCTACCCGGATTGGCCGGAACCGGGATCTGTGCCCCATTCCGCTAACGCACGATCCGCTACCGGCGAGTCCTGCTACGGAAGCACAACACGTGCGCCGCTCTGGAGGGACCGATGAGCATGCCGGCACGCGAATCCTCGTCACGGCGCCCGCACGGGCCAGACGAGCGATGAGCGCCGAGGCGGAACTCGGTCGTAGGCCACCAACGGGGACCGGCCGACGGACCGATCGGGAAAAGCAACGGTCACAGCTGACGATTGCCGACGACGCCATGGGCGGCCAAGTGCTGTCGGCGTCGGCAGCACGCCCTCGTTGGCGGCGTCGCTACGCCTATGCGGTCGCTGCCTCGGACCTCTTCGCGGTGGCCGCATCGGCGGCGCTGTACCTGTTGTGGGGCACAGCGCCAGCAGGATTCACGCTCACCGTCGGCGCCGGAGTCGTCGTCCTCACGATGGCGTGCCTGCTCGTGGCAAGGGCCTGGGACCCGAGCGTCCTCGGGCAGGAACCCATCGAGTTCACCAGACTTCTCCGCGGCATGCTTGCCGCCGCAGTGACCATCGGGCTGTTCAGCCTGGCGGCTCAGCTGCCCGCCGGCAGGCCATGGGTGTTCGGCGTGCTACCCATCGCTGGCATACTCTCTGCCGCAGGCCGACTCACACTCCGGATGGACCTGCACAGCCGACGGCGGCGGGGCGGCGCGATGGCCCGAGTTCTCGCTATCGGGTGCCCCGAGGCCGTCAGCGCGCTCATCTCTCGCACCCGCAGCGCCCCGGAGCACGGTTGGACGGTCGTAGGTGCCTGCACCCCGACCGGAACCGGTATCAACGGCGCACCCACTCTCGACGACGTCCCCGTCGTCGGCGATCTCGATTCGGCACCGCTGCTGGCGCTGTCGGGCAACTTCGACGCCGTGTCGGTCGGCCAGACCAACAGCTGGTCGGCGAAGCGGCTGCAGCAGCTCGCCTGGGATCTCGAGGACACCGGAACAGAGCTCATCGTCGATCCTGGCCTGATGGAGATCGCAGGGCCACGCCTGCACATGGCCACCGTCGACGGCCTGCTCCTGCTCCGGCTGACCCATCCGACGTTCGCAGGCGGGCCACGGCTGCTCAAGGGGGCGCTCGATCGCATCGGGTCGCTGCTGGTGATTCTGCTTCTCCTGCCCGTTCTCGTCGCGGTTGCGATCGCAGTCCGAGCCGATGGTGGTCCGGTGTTCTTCCGCCAGCAGCGAGTCGGCAAGGGCGGCCGCGAGTTCCGAATGATCAAGTTCAGGACGATGGTGGTGGACGCCGAGGAGCGGTTGGCCGACCTCGCTCTCAGCGATCACGACGGCGCCGGCCCGATGTTCAAGCTTCATCACGACCCTCGGATCACCCGGGTCGGCGCGGTGCTGCGCCGCTACTCGATGGACGAACTGCCTCAGCTGCTCAACGTGGTCTCCGGATCCATGTCACTGGTCGGACCCCGACCTCCGCTTCCGAAGGAGGTCGTCGGCTACGCCCGCGATGCCCGACGGAGGCTGCTGGTCAAGCCGGGCATGACCGGCCTCTGGCAGGTCAGCGGGCGTAGCGATCTGTCATGGGAGGAGTCGCTTCGACTCGACCTGCGCTACGTGGAGAACTGGACGCTCGCACTCGACGCATTGATCCTCATCCGCACCGTTCGCGCCGTCGTCTCCGGCGGCGGCGCCTACTGAGCCCGATCGGCTCAGCCCGATCAGCCCGACAAGATCCGCTCACCAAATCCGCTCGGTCTCGGCCCCGACGACGTCTCCGACCCGCGAGCCCACCTGCCCCTCTTGAGCGAAAGGCCCATCCCATGAAGGTCGTATTGTTCTGCGGGGGCTACGGCATGCGGATGCGTGACGGCCAGTCCGACGCTCCGAAGCCGATGACAACGGTCGGACCCCGACCCCTTATCTGGCACGTCATGCGGTACTACGCGCATTTCGGCCACAAAGACTTCGTGCTGTGCCTCGGCTACGGCGCACAACACGTCAAGGACTACTTCCTCAACTACTCGGAAACCACCTCCAACGACTTCGTGCTGAGCGGCGGCGAGGTCGAACTGCTCGGTTCGGACATCCAGGACTGGAACATCACGTTCGTCCACACCGGACTGGACTCCCCCATCGGCGAGCGGCTCCGCAGGGTTCGCAAGTACGTCGAGAACGAGGAGATGTTCCTCGCCAACTACGCCGACGTCCTCACCGATATGCCGCTCAACGACATGATCGACACGTTCAAGGCCAGCGACGCTGCCGGGGCCCTGCTCGCGGTGCCGCCGCAGTCTGCTTTCCACTGTGTCAACCTCGGCGACGACGACCTGGTCACCTCCATCCGCACGCTGCAGGACATGCCACTGTGGGAGAACGGCGGCTACTTCGTACTGCGTCCGGAGATCTTCGACATGCTGCCGGAGAACGGCGACCTGGTGGCCGACGTCTGCATGCCACTGGCGGAAAAGGGCCGGATGCTGGCCTACCGCCATCGCGGGTTCTGGCACCCGGCCGACACCGTCAAGGAGCGCACCGCGCTCGAAGCCGCCTACCGGGCGGGCACGAGCCCCTGGATGCTGTGGGAGAACCAGCCCTCTGGCCAACGGGATCCGTTGCAGGCCGCGATCGCCGGGCTGGGTGCAGCGGAGCACTAGAACTGGTGTCCCGCGCCGGAAATTCGCCTACAAAATCGTGCGAGTGATTCGAGGATCTCCTCGGCGGTCTTGGTCCCGATGAACGGGCGCGGGTGGGCGTTCCAGTCCGCGGTCCAGGACCGGATGTCGGCCTCGAGGGCCTGGACGCTCTTGTGGGTGCCGCGGCGGATCTTCTGGTCGGTGAGGAACCCGAACCAGCGCTCGACCTGGTTGATCCAGGAGGATCCGGTCGGGGTGAAGTGCAGGTGGAAGCGGGGGTGCTCCGCCAGCCAGGCCTTTGATCGCGGGGGTCTCGTGGGTGGCGTAGTCGTCGCAGATCAGGTGCACGTCCAGCTCGGCGGGCACGGTCTTGTCGATCGTGATCAGGAACGTGCGGAACTCGATAGCGCGGTGCTTGCGGTGCGGCTCGCCGATCACGGTGCCATCGGCGATGTTGAACGTGGCGAACAGGCTCGTGGTGGCGTGGCGGTAGTAGTCGTGGGTACGCCGCTCGGGCATGCCCGTGCAGCGTTTCGGCTGTCGATCTTCCCGTCCCCGCACCGGGCTCTCCACGTGTCCCGATGGGATGTCAGGTGATCAGTTCGGAGACCTGTCCGACGAACTCGACGTCGTCGTGCCCGGTCCGGCGGAAACGGGCTCCGGCCGGGTCGATGACGTCGATGTCGAACGGTGTGGCGATCTGCGCTCCGCGGTAGCGGTAGCGCTCCACCCGCATCTTCGCCGGGTTGTGGAGGACCAGCTTGCCCTCGCGGATCCGGTCGGCCCCGTAGAAGCGGCGCCGGATCTGTTTCCACGTCCGGTGCGGGTGCTTCCGGGGGCGTGTCACGGCATCCGTGTAAGCCGCGGGTGGACCAAGATCGGCTCAGCGTGATCTTCACGCTGC
>NZ_JBHSIR010000046.1:0-4055 GCF_042653605.1 Pseudonocardia sp. GCM10023141 | reverse complement strand
GGGAAAGGGAGACTGCCGCAACTGATCTACCGCATCCCGTCCGAATACTAGCGGCGACACGCTACTAGTGCGGTGGCCACGAACGTTGCCGGGTTCATCGCGTGATCCAGGCGGTTTCTCGCAAGGCGCCGGCCGCAGCTCATACCGGGGTATTCGCAAGGTCGGCAACGCCGCGAGGGGTCGCCTGGGCGCGCGAGGGACCCGGTGGACGTTTGCGGTCGCCGCACTGGCCGCCCGGAAATCCGGTGGCACCGGCGTGGAGCACGAACTAACGTGTTCCGCATGCGCCTCAGGTGATGCATCCCGCGCTCTGCGCGGCTCGCGGCCCGGACCGTCCGACGTCCCCGCCGCCGTTCCCGTTCGCGGGAGCCCTGCCCTTCGGTCCGTCCGGCCGGCCTCGTGCCGTTCCTGGCTCTCCCGTCGGCCGCATCCCAGCAAGGAGGCCTCCATGCCCGATCAGAACCCGTCCCTTCCCGGCATCTCCCCGGAGATCCTGTCCGCAGACGCGCTGTCCGCGGAGCTGCCGGAGACCCCGCCGGCACCGGCGCCCGTGAACCGCGCGGAGCGCCGGGGCAAGGCTCAGAAGCACGATTCCACGGAGCTCCGCCATCAGGGCTCCGGGCGTCACGCGAGGCCCGCACAGGGCCGCCGGATCAACCCGGTACGACGCACGGGCTGATCCGTTTCCCAGGGGGATACCGCCGTTCCCGCGTCCACGGGGACGGCGGTGTCCCTCGCCACGGCCGCCATGTGATCATCGCGGTATGAGCGCCGACCAGCCGTGCCGCGTGTGGTGGGCCGCCCCCGTGGATCCCGACACCGCTCCCGCACTCGTCGCACTGCTCGACGACCTCGAGCAGGACCGCCTGCACCGGTTCCGGCGCGCCGCCGACCGGGCCCGCTACCTCGCGGCGCACGCACTCACGAGGATCGTGCTCGGGGAACTGCTCGACACACCCGCCGCGATGCTCGTCTTCGACCGCACCTGCCGCTGCGGGCAGCAGCACGGCAAGCCGGTGCTCCCGGCACCCGGATCGCCGGGGTTCTCGATGTCGCACGCGGGCGATCTGGTCGGCCTCGCCGTGTCGCCGTCCGGCGCCGTCGGCATCGACGTGGAGCAGGTCCGCGCCACCACCGACCTGGCCGGCATGGCCGGGCACGTCTACTCCCCCACCGAGCTCACCCGCACCTCCCGCGCCGACGCCGGCGCGTTCTTCACCGCGTGGACCCGCAAGGAAGCGCTGCTCAAGGCCACCGGCGACGGGCTGGCCACCCCGATGACCACGATCACGCTCGGTCCCGGCGGCGTCGAGGCGTGGACGGGTGCGAGCGCGCCCGACGGGCCGGTGTGGCTGCGCGATCTGCAGCCGGCCCCCGGCTACCCGGCCGCCGTTGCCGGGTTCGGCGCGACGGCACCGGCGATCGTCGAGTCGGACGGGAACGCCCTGCTCGCTTGACGGAGTGAGTACTCACTCCTTATCGTGGATCGCATGATGGAGACACCCCCACCGCGGCGCCGCGCGCCCGGCATGAGCCCCGAGCGGCGCCGCGAGATGATCACGGCGGTCGCCATCCCACTGATCGTCCAGCACGGCGCGGCGCTCACCACCAGCCAGGTCGCGCAGGCCGCCGGCATCGGCGAGGCCACGATCTTCCGCGTCTTCAAGGACAAGGAGGAGCTGATCCACGCCTGCATCCTCGAGGTCGTGCGCCCCGACAACGTCATCGACGGCATCACGTCCGTCCCGCTCGACCAGCCGCTGGAGCAGCGCCTCGCCGAGGCGTCCGAGGCGCTCTCCGCCCACCTGGCGCGCATGGGCTCGGTGCTCGGCGCCCTGCACGCGGGCGGGCGACCGTCCCGACGCGACCCCGAGCAGGCGCCGGATCCGCAGGCACGCGAGAGGTCGTGGAGCGCCATGGTGGAGGCGGTCACGCCGCTGTTCGCCCCGGACGCCGCGGCGCTGCGCCTGCCGGTCGAGCAGGCAGCGGCGCTGTTCCTCGCGCAGCTGTTCAGCCGCACCCAGCCGGCCCCGGGCGGCGAGGTGAGCACCGAGCAGGCGATCGACCTGTTCCTGCACGGCGCGCTGCGGGCCCCGGCGAGCGCGGCATGACCGCCACCGTCGACCACGTCGCCCTGCCCGCCCGCGACTCCGCGACCTCGGCACGGTTCCTGGCCGCGGTGCTGGGCGACCTGCCGGCACGGCAGGCCGGACCCGACGACGACATGTTCGCCGTGCACCTCGACGGCGACACGATGCTGCTCTACATGGACGCGCCGCAGACCCCGAGGGGCCATGTCGCGCTCCGCATCGACGCCGAGCGGTTCGCCGGGGCCGTCGCGGCGCTGCGGGAGCGGGGCGTGCCGTTCGGCAACGACCCCGGCGCTCCCGAGAACGGCGCCACCAACGACTGCATCGGCACCGGCAGCCGCCTGTACTTCTCCGACGTCGACGGGCACCTGATCGAGCTGGTGGCGCCCTCCTGACGATGTCTGGCCGCTGCTTGTCAGTGCTCCGCGCGACAATGGCCGGGTGACCGCGTCCAGCAACCCAGCCCGCTGGGTGCTGCACCTGGACATGGACGCGTTCTACGCCTCCGCCGAGCAGCTCACCCGCCCCACGGTGCGGGATCGGCCGGTGCTCGTCGGCGGTCTGGGTCCCCGCTCGGTGGTGGCAGGCGCCAGCTACCAGGCGCGCGTGTTCGGCGCCCGCTCGGCGATGCCGATGGGCCAGGCGCGGCGGCTGTGCCCGCACGCGGTGGTGCTGCCCCCGCGGTTCGTGCTCTACCAGGCGCTGTCCGAGCAGGTCATGGGCGTGCTGGCTGCCGCGGCACCCGTGCTGGAGCCCATCTCGCTCGACGAGGCGTTCCTCGAGCCCCCCGCGCTGGCCGGGGCCGACGTCGCGCAGGTCGAGGCGTTCGGGGTGGAGCTGCGGGCAGCGGTGCGCGCCGCCACCGGGCTACCGGCGTCCGTCGGCGCCGGGTCGGGCAAGCAGCTGGCCAAGATCGCGTCGGAGCTGGCGAAGCCCGACGGGCTGCGCGTGGTCGCGCCCACCGACGAGCGTTCGGTGCTCGATCCGCTGCCGGTGCGGGCGCTGTGGGGCGTCGGGCCGGTGGCCGAGGCCAACCTGCTCAAGTTCGGCATCCAGACCATCGGCGAGCTGGCGGCCATGGAACTGCGCGAGGCCACCACGGTGCTCGGTGTCGCCATGGGCACGGAGCTGCACCGGCTCGCCCGTGGCGTCGACGACCGACCGGTCGCGCCCCGCGGCGCAGCCAAGCAGGTCAGCGCCGAAACCACGTTCGACATCGACCTCACGGCCATGTCGGCCGTGCACGAGGCCGTCGCACGCATGACGCAGGCGGCCCACCGCAGGCTGGTCTCGGCTGGGCGGGCGGCGCGCACCGTGTCGGTCAAGGTGCGCAGCGCCGACTTCACCACCGCCAGCCGTTCGGAGACAGCGGCCGTGGCCAGCACCGACCTGGGCGCGCTCACCGCTGTCGCCAAGAGGCTGGCCACCGCGGCCGTCCCGGCGGGCGGCGTCCGGCTGATCGGCGTCTCGCTGGCGGGCCTCACCGACGATCCGCCGCAGGCGCTGTTCGAGACCTACCGCCCGGTCGACACCGCAGAACCGGAGCCGGAGCAACCCGAGCCCGGGCAACCGGAGCCCGCGGCCGGGGAGCAGCCGGTGGTGGGCCACACGATGTCGGGGCAGGCCGCTGCGGCGTCGGAGCCGACGTGGCGTCCCGGCGACGACGTCCGGCACGCCGAGCACGGCCACGGCTGGGTGCAGGGCGCCGGCCACGGTCGCGTCACGGTGCGGTTCGAGACGCGCAGCACGGGTCCCGGACGGGCCCGCACGCTGGCCGCCGACGATCCGGCGCTGTCTCGTGGTGATCCGCTGGCAAGCCTCGGATAACCGGTGGTTCACCGGGGTTCTGGCAGGTCCAACCGATGTGACGGAAGAGTCTCTCCATCCGGGGGAACAACTAGGGCGTGTCCTGTAAGGGTTCTGACCTGGTATCGGTGATCATGCTCGCGTGGTAGGGCGTGGCGA
>NZ_JBHSIR010000045.1:0-158027 GCF_042653605.1 Pseudonocardia sp. GCM10023141 | reverse complement strand
AGCCACGCACTGCCATCACCACCCCGTCACCACTCGCACCAACACCAGCCCCACCGCTCAGCCCCAACTCCAACCACGCACTGCCATCACCTCCTCCACGATCGGCGCGGACGCGGCCACCGAGACCGTCGAGCGACCACGCAACAGTCCGGGATTCGCTCGGCCTCCGGCGCCCGTTGCAGCACCGTTCGGCGAGACGACACCCACGTCCGATGACAGAATGTTGCGACCGAAGCTAGGATCCGCTCGATAGGGGGTCACACTCGGGATGAAGTCGTGCACGGCCGGGGGTCTCGCCGGATGACGTCCAGTACGCGTCGTCCGTGGAACATCCGCCAATGGGATGTCTGGGCGCTGCCACCGCGGCTGCTCAGCTCAGTACTGCTAATCGAGGCTCTCGCGGTCGCGCTGCTGATCGTCGATGTGCTCGTCACGCCGCTCTCGGCCTACGCGCCGATCGGGGTCATCGGCAGCACGTTGGTGATCGGTGGCGTGGTTCACGCCGAGGTGTCGATGCGGCTCGAGCGGATCCGCCGTCGCGTCGTGGGCGAGGCCGCCAACATCGATCTCAGCTCGGTGTGGACGTTCGCCGCCGCCCTGCTGTTGCCGCCGCCCGCGGCATCGGCCGCGATCATCGTGCTGTTCACGTACCTCTACCTGCGGGTCTGGCGCCCGGCTAAGGTGCCACCGTTCCGGCAGATCTTCACCACGGCCACGCTCCTGCTCGCCGTGCACGCTGCCGCCGCCGTGATGGCCTACGTGAGCTTCGGGGCGAGCCAGCCGCTGCGCACCGGCCTCGGCCCGCTTGTCATCGTGCTGGCGCTGCTCGCGTTCACCGTCGTCAACACCTGCCTCGTCGTCGGCATCGTGATCATCAGCGCCAACAAGACCGTGCGCGAGGTCCTCGGGCAGGGCGACGAGATCGTCCTCGAGGTGGCCACGCTGTCCCTCGGTGGTCTCGTCGCGCTCGCCGTCTCCACCGGTGGCCCGCTGCTCGTGGCCTTCGCATTGCCGCCGCTGCTCGTCCTGCACCGCGCGGTGCTCGTGCGCCAACTCGAGAAGGCCGCCAATACCGACGGCAAGACCGGCCTGCTCACCGCGGCCGCCTGGCACCAGCGGTCCACCGAACGGCTCAAGCGCGCGCGGGAACACGAGGGTTCGGCCGGGGTGCTGATCCTCGACCTCGATCACTTCAAGCGCGTCAACGACGACTACGGCCACCTCGCGGGCGACGTCGTGCTGAAGGCCGTGGCCACCGCCCTGCGCGAGGAGGTGCGCGACCACGACCTCGTCGGCCGCTTCGGCGGCGAGGAGTTCGTGATGCTCCTGCCGCACCCGGAGTCACGCGACTACTCCTACGCCGACCTGCGAGCCACTGCCGAGCGGATCCGCCGCAGCATCTCGCGGCTCGGTGTCGAGATCGCGACCCCCGACGGGCCGCTGACCATCGGCGGGCTGTCGATCTCGATCGGCGGCGCGATCTTCCCCGGCGACGGATCCGTGGTGCAGGACCTCGTCGCGGTCGCCGATTCCGCCCTGTACGCCGCCAAGCGCGACGGCCGCAACACCGTGCGGCTGGGCCAGCACCAGAACCGGGAGCTCACCCTCCCGCACGTGACGCCCGCCTTCATCGAGAGCGACGCTCCCAGCAGCTGAACGACACAGCAGCTGAACCGCGCATCGGAGAACGGGGAAGGCCCCCTTCCACGCCGCTCGTGGAAGGGGGCCTTTCGTCGTCCAGGTGAAGTCAGGGCCTGGCCAGTGTCAGGGCCTGGCCGCCGAGGGCGAGCCGTGGCACTGCTTGTACTTGCGGCCCGACCCGCACGGGCAGGGTCGGTTGCGCGACGGCTCGCCCCCGCCGGTGGCCGCACCGGCACCTGCACTGCCGTTGCCGGAGCGGCGACCGCGAGCGGCGGCGGCGCCGTCCTCGTCGGGCCCGCTGTAGCTCAGCTGGGCCGGATCGGCGCCCCGGTACGCCACCGGGAGCACGCTGGTGGCCTCCGGGTCGTCGGTGACCGCGGCGTGCCGCCCGGACGCCGTGACGGCGGGGGGTGCCTTCCGCAGCGAGGCCGGCTGCGCTGCCTGCTGGACGGGCGCCTGCTGGACGGCAGGCTGCTCAACCGCGGGCGCGGCCTCCGCGACAGGCGGTGCCTCGGGCTCCGCTGCCTGCACCTTGACGTTGAACAGGTGCCCGACCGTCTCCTCCTTGATGCCTTCGAGCATCGAGGCGAACATGTCGAAGCCTTCGCGCTGGTACTCGATCAGGGGGTCGCGCTGCGCCATCGCGCGCAGCCCGATGCCCTCCTTGAGGTAGTCCATCTCGTAGAGGTGCTCGCGCCACTTGCGGTCCATCACCTGCATGAGGACCTGGCGCTCGAGCTCGCGCATGCCGCCCTGGGCGCCGATGATCTCGTCGATCTCGGCTTCGCGGCGGGCGTAGGCAGCCTTGGCGTCGGCGAGCACGGCCGCGGCCAGCGCCTCCTTGGAGAGATCGTCGCGATCCTCCTCGTCGTCGCCGTCACCGGCGAGCTCCTGCCAGGCGAACCCGACCGGGTAGAGCGTGCCGAGGGCGGTCCAGAGCTTGTCGAGATCCCAGTCCTCGGCGTAGCCCTCCGCCGTGGCACCGTCGGTGTAGGCCTCCACGACGTCCTCGAGCATGTGGTCGATCTGCTCCTGGATGTTCTCGCCCGCGAGCACCCGCCTGCGCTCGTCGTAGATCACCTTGCGCTGCTTGTTGAGCACCTCGTCGTACTTGAGGACGTTCTTGCGGATCTCGAAGTTCTGCTGCTCGACCTGCGTCTGGGCGCTGCGGATGGCCTTGGTGACCATGCCCGCCTCGATCGGGACATCATCGGGGAGGTTGAAGCGGTTCATGATCGATTCGACGATCTGGCCGTTGAACCGGCGCATCAGCTCGTCACCGAGCGAGAGGTAGAACCGTGACTCGCCGGGGTCGCCCTGCCGGCCGGAACGACCACGCAGCTGGTTGTCGATGCGACGGGACTCGTGGCGCTCGGTGCCCAGCACGTACAGCCCGCCCGCGTTGCGAACCTCCTCGGCCTCCTGCGCGACCTGCTCCTTCATCGACGTGAGCACGTCGTCCCACGCCTTCTCGTACTCCTCGCGCGTCTCGACAGGGTCCAGACCCTGGCGGCGCAGTTCGAGGTCGGCGAGGAACTCCGGGTTGCCACCGAGCTGGATGTCGGTGCCGCGACCGGCCATGTTGGTGGCGACGGTGACAGCACCCGCGTGCCCGGCCTGCGCGACGATCGAGGCCTCGCGCTCGTGCTGCTTGGCGTTGAGCACCTCGTGGGGCACCTGCAGCTGCACCAGCAGCTTGGCAAGGTACTCCGACTTCTCGACGCTCGTGGTGCCGACCAGCACCGGCTGGCCGTTGCGGTGCTTCTCCGCGATGTCGGCCGCGACGGCGTCGAACTTGGCAGGTTCGGTCTTGTAGATCAGGTCGGGCTGGTCCTTGCGGACCATGGGGCGGTTCGTCGGGATCGGGACGACACCCAGCTTGTAGATCTGGTGCAGCTCGGCGGCCTCGGTCTGGGCCGTACCGGTCATGCCCGAGAGCTTCTCGTAGAGCCGGAAGTAGTTCTGCAGGGTGATGGTGGCCAGCGTCTGGTTCTCCGCCTGGACCTCCACCCCCTCCTTGGCCTCGATGGCCTGGTGCATGCCCTCGTTGTAGCGGCGCCCGGCGAGCACGCGGCCGGTGAACTCGTCGACGATGAGCACCTGGCCGTCGCGGACGATGTAGTCCTTGTCGCGGCTGAACAGCTCCTTCACCTTCAGGGCGTTGTTCAGGTACCCGACGAGCGGGGTGTTGGCGGCCTCGTAGAGGTTGTCGATGCCGAGCTGGTCCTCCACGAGGGTGACGCCCTCGTCGGTGATGCCGACGGTGCGCTTGCGCTCGTCCACCTCGTAGTGGATGTCCTTCTTGAGCAGCGGCGCCATCCGCGCGAACTCCTGGTACCAGCGGGCGCTCTGCTCTGCCGGACCGGAGATGATCAGCGGCGTGCGGGCCTCGTCGATGAGGATGGAGTCGGCCTCGTCGACGATGGCGAAGTTGTGGCCGCGCTGCACCATGTCGACCTTGTTCCAGGCCATGTTGTCGCGCAGGTAGTCGAAGCCGAACTCGTTGTTGGTGCCGTAGGTGATGTCGGCGGCGTACTGGATGCGCCGGACCGCGGGCGGCATCTCCGAGAGGATCACGCCGACGTCGAGCCCGAGGAAGCGGTGGATGCGGCCCATGTTCTCCGCGTCGCGCTTGGCCAGGTAGTCGTTGGTGGTGACGAGGTGGACGCCGTCGCCGGAGAGCGCGTTGAGGTAGACCGCGAGCACCGAGGTGAGCGTCTTGCCCTCACCGGTCTTCATCTCGGCGATGTTGCCCAGGTGCAGTGCCGCCCCACCCATCAGCTGCACGGTGAACGGGCGCTGGCCCAGCGTGCGGACGGCGGCCTCGCGGACCACCGCGAACGCCTCGGGGAGCAGCTCGTCGAGGCTCTCGCCGGACTTGTAGCGCTCCTGGAACTGGACGGTGCGCGACCGCAGTTCGGCGTCGCTGAGGCGCTGGACGTCCGGTTCGAGCGAGTCGATGTGTGCAGCGATGCGCCCGAGCCTCTTCACCAGCTTCGTCTCACCGGCACGGAGCAGACGGTTCAGGAGCGGCACGGGTCGACCTCATTCACTCTTCGGCTGGCTTCGGCGCCGCGCCCATGGATGGTGGACGCCGCGTCGCACGGCAGACTTCCTGGACCAGGGTAGCGAAGCACCTGGGTCCGCTTGTACAACGCGTGAGGGACGGCAACCGTTCCTCTCGGATCGGTGCCGCCCCTCAGGCGAGTGCTGCCGTGCTGTCCGGAGCTACCGGGCGAGCTGGATCACGCCGTAGTCGTATCCCTTGCGCCGGTAGACGACGCTGGGCTCACCGCTCTCGGCATCGGCGAACAGATAGAAATCGTGTCCGACGAGTTCCATGCGGGAGAGCGCATCATCAACGCTCATCGGGTCGGCGGTGTGCACCTTGTGGCGCACGATGCGGCCGGGTATCAGATCGTCCTCGGGATTGAGGTACTGGTCGTGGTCGTGGCTGCGCGGGCCCGGGATCTCGACCTCGACCTCGGTGACGAGATCGTCGAGTACCGCGGTGGTGGTGCCACGTCCGGCGACCACTCTGGTGCGCTTGCCGTTGAGCCGGCGGCGGTCATGCGATCGACGCATGCGCCCTTCGAGTTTGGCGACGGCGGCATCGAGTGCCGCGTAGAAGTCCTGGGCACAGGCCTCGGCACGAGCGACGGGACCGCACCCCCGTCCGGTGAGCTCGACGCGCTGGCAGTTCTTGAGTTGGCGGCGGTTGCGTTCGTGGAAGAGCTCGACTTCCATGCCCGCAATCTTGTGGTCGTACCGCTCCAGGCGGGCGACCTTCTCGGCAACGTGGATCCGGAAATGCTCCGGAACCTCAACGTTACGACCGGTGACAACGATCTCCACGCAGACTTCCCTCGCTTTCAGCGTCGGGTTGGCATTGCAGACTGCGCACTGGGATTCCCCCGTATCCCTAGCGCTCGATCGGTGGTTCCTCCAGTAGGGACTTCGACGATGCGGAGCACCGTAACCCGCATCACGGTTCGGCAACAGGCCTCTGCGCCCAGTGACCCCGACCTGGGTGGATGCGCCGAGCGACATTCCCGCGTCGCCTGCGAGGCGGTAGGATTCCACCTCGATTTCATGATCAACGCGATCCGGAGGTGGCGTCGCAGAGCACGACGGCCGCCTCCACCGGCACGCCGGCCGCCGCGAGCGTGCGGGTGCAGGCCCGCACAGTGGCACCGGTGGTGACCACGTCGTCCACCAGCACAACCACTGCACCCGGCGGCGGCAGGCACGCCGGATCGACCCGCAGCGACCCGGCGAGGTTGGCGGCACGCTGCGCGGCGTCGAGGCCCATCGAGTCGCGGGCCCGCCGGGCCAGCCGCAGCGCCCGCGTGACCCGCACGTGCGGGCGCTCGGCCGCCATCGCGCGGCACAACCGCGCGACGTGGTCGCCGCCGCGTTCGCGCGCAGCGGACGGGCGCGACGGCGCCGGCACCAGCCAGGTGGCGGCCGGTGGCGGCCGGACGACCTCGTCGAGCGACTCCCCCAGCAGCAGTGCCAGCGGAGCGACCAGATCCCGGCGACCGCGTTCCTTGTAGCGCAGCAGCGCCGTGCGTGGCGGCCCGGTGTAGCGGGTGGCGGTGAGCACCGGTGGCGCATCGGTCAGCACGGGCCATCGGCGCTCCCCGAGGCGCGCGGCGCAGTGCCCGCACCAGGGCGTGACCGGCTCGGCGCAGCCCGCGCACTGCCCCGGCAGAACGAGGTCGACCAGCGCGGCAGCAGCGGACCGGACTCCCATGTCCCCATCGTGGCCCGCCGTGGCGATCGGCGTCGGGAGTTGTCCACAGGACCTGCCGCCGGTCAGCCCGGGTAGACCGGGATGGCGTCGGGCGCCCCGCCGACCACCAGCTTCCAGGTGGCCTGCTCGCCTCCCACGTAGCTCCACACGCCGGTCTGGTCGGTCACCAGCAGCGGGCGGCTGGGCGAGGCCGCCACGGCGCTCAGCGGCGGTGTCAGGTTGTTGATCGGCACCTCCTGCACGGTGAGCCCGTCGGCCGCGATCTGCATCACCAGCTGGTCGGACTGCTGCCGGGTGATGACCGCGATCTGCTCGGAGGTCTGCCAGTCGACGCCCACGACGGCGGTGAGCTCGCTCGCCCGGAGCCGCCGGACGTTGTGGATCGCGACCTCGCCGTCGATGCTGCGTTCCACGGCGCCGACGTACAGGCCACCGCCCACCACCGCCGCCACCCGCATGCCGTCGCGCGACAACCGCAGGTCGCCGATCGGTCCGAGCTCCGTCAGCTCGGTGTCGTTGACGTCGCCCGTACGGTAGTTGCCGTTGCCGTCGATGGACACGCGGGCGATCGAGGTGCCGTCGAGCACGGTCCACACCTCGCCGCCGCTGGGCGTCCAGGTGGGCCGCGACATCGACTTCGCGCTGAGCGGAACCGGTGCCACACCTGCATCGGCACCGCCGCTGACCAGCAGGATCCTTCCGGTTCCGGACCTCGCCACGACGGCCAGCCGTCGCCCGTCAACGGTGGCCGCCGCCGACTCCGCCGCGTAGGAGCCGTTGCCGAACGGACCGGGCAGCGCCCCGGCGTCGGCTCCGACCTGCAGCACCCGCCCCCCGCTCACGACGAGCGTCGGCACGTTGCTCGTGACCGGGGCCTCCGCGGAGAAGCGCAGCACGTCGTCACGCGTCCAGATCGCGGGGCCGCCGGGGAGCAGCGGCTCGCCGTCGACGAGCAGGCGCACCTTCGGCACGTTGACCTCGGCCAGCGACATCACCAGCTGGGCCGCGATCAGGCGCCTGGTCTCGTCGTCGAGGTCACCGGTCCTGGTCAGGTCGACGACGAGCACGCCGTCCTCGCCCGCTGCCACGTTGGAGCGCAGCCTCGCCGTCGTCGGGATCATCGACACCACGGCGCCGTTGAGCGCCAGCGAGGGCCCCGCCAGCACCATCGCGACTATCCGGGCCGCCCACGACCGGATCGGAACCTCCGGGATGTGGCGGGGATCGGCCACCACCAGCCGGCGTGAGTTGTCGACGAACCAGGGCGAGACGTCGTGGTAGTTCCCGCGGAAGTCGGTCAACGACACCACCACACCGGGTGGCAGCTGCGAGATCCGCCACTGGCCGTCGTGGCGCACGATGACGACGTCGAGCTGGAAGGTGGCCTGGTCGGGCTCGAAGGCCCCGTCGTCGGTCAGCTTACCGATCTTGTTGCCGCGGATCCGGATCGTGGTGGTACCGGTGCTGATGTCGGGAGCCCCGGGCGCGGGCACGGTGTCGATCTGCCCGTCGAGGATCGTGAGGCTCGCGTCGTCGTGCCACGACTGCGCGGCCTCGGTGGTGAGGAAGCGCCGTGCGGCGCCGTGCTTGTCGGTACTGCTGGCCGAGTTCGTGACGAACAGCCGCACCATGTCGAGCGGGTCGCTGCCGTCCGGTGGCGGGAGGTCGGCGGCCGATTCGCCCCGGCCGACCTGCCGCAGCACCTGCACCGGGGAGTCACCCGGCACGGACGCGCACCCGGTCACCACGGCGAGCACCAGCAGCAGCGCCAGCGCCGTGGCCGCACCGCGGATCGTCATCGGGCGTCCTCGGAGACGGCCTCGGCACCGGTGTCGACGTCGGTTGCGGCCTCGATGTCGGTGTCGGTGTCGCTACCGGCACGGTGCGCCCCGGCGGGTGTGTCGGTCTCGGCGATCGGGATGTTGACCAGTAGCGTGTTGGTGATCATGGACCAGCCCAGCGGCGGCGTCGGCACTGACGTGGCCGCCGCCGGGGTCCGCGCCGAGATCGCGGGCGCGGAGCCGTCCTCGGGCCCCAAGGGCAGGGGGCTGGACTCCACGCTGTCGCCGGTGATGCGTGGCAGCGTCAACCGGAAGGCCGCGCCCTCCCCCGTCTCCCCCCACGCCTGCAACCAGCCGCCGTGCAGCCGCGCGTCCTCGACGGCGATGGACAGGCCCAGCCCGCTGCCGCCGCTGCGCCGGGCCCGCGACTCCTCGGCCCGCCAGAACCGGTTGAACACCAGCCCGGCCTCACCGGGCCGCAGCCCCACCCCACGGTCGCGGACCAGCACCGCGACGGCGCGCTCGTCGGCGGCGAGCACGACGTCGACGGGGTTGCCCTCGCTGTGGTCGATGGCATTGGCGACGAGGTTGCGCACGATCCGCTCGACGCGGCGGCTGTCGACCTCCGCGAGGATGCCGACGGGAAGATCGAGGCGCAGCTCGGTGGCGGTCTCCTCGGCGATGCCGCGCACGGCCTCGACGGCGCGCTCGACGACGTTGCGCATGTCGACCGGGTCGGCGGAGAGCTCCGCGACGCCTGCGTCCAGCTTGCTGATCTCGAGCAGGTCACCCAGCAGCGCCTCGAAGCGGTCGAGCTCGGTGACCAGCAGTTCGGAGCTGCGGCGCAGGGCAGGCAACAACTGCTCGCGCGAGGCGTACAGCACGTCGGCGGCCATGCGGACGGTGGTGAGCGGTGTGCGCAGCTCATGGCTGACGTCGGAGGTGAACCGGCGCTGCAGCGCCCCGAACTCCTCGAGCTGGTGGATCTGGGTCTGGATGCTGGAGGCCATCTCGTTGTACGACTCGCCCAGCCGCGCGACCTCGTCCTCGCCGTGCACCGGCATGCGCTCGTCGAGGTGGCCGTCGGCGAAGCGCTCCGCGATCTCGGCTGCCTGCCGGACGGGGCGCACGACCTGGCGCGTCACGATGCTCGCGATGCCGGCCAGCAGCAGCACGAGTATCAGCCCGCCGACGATCAGCGTGCTCTGCACGAGCCCGAGCGTGCGCTGCTCGGAGTCGACAGGGAACAGCAGGTAGAACTCGAGCGAGCCGTTCGCCGTGCGCACCGGCTGCCCGATGAGCAGCGTGGGCACCGGCTGGCCCTGGTCGGTCAGCGTCACGTAGCGACGGGCCAGCGCGCCCTGCGCCACGGCGTCACGCAGATCCCGCGGGACGTCCAGTACCGGTCCGACCGAGATGCCCGTGCCGCCCTCGCGGGTGCCGGAGGCCAGCACGGCGCGGAACGCACCGGCGCTCGCCGCGGGTCCCGCCGCGGACGCGCTGGAGTTGGTGAGGCGATCGAGCGCGAGCTTGAGATCGGTGTCGATGGAGGGCCGATCCGGATCGACGTTGGACAGCTCCGTCTCCAGCAGCACGCGGCCCGCCTCGGCCCGGCTGAGGGTGTCGGCCTCCTTGGTCTCGGTGACGCGCAGGGCGATCTGGGTCTGCAGCACCAGCCCGAGCACGACGACGACCGCGGCGGAGAGGGCGAGCGTGCTGAGCACGACGCGCAGCTGCAGCGACCGCCGCCACACCGTGTTGAACGCCTCGGCGAGATCCTCACCGGACTGGCGGATCTGCCGCGTGGCCCGGCGGAACCGCGCACCGGCCGCGATGGCGATCACGGCCGGATCATGGGGGTCCGGCCTTGTACCCCACACCGCGCACCGTCAGCACCACCTCGGGGTGCTCCGGGTCGCGCTCGACCTTGGACCGCAGCCGCTGCACGTGGACGTTGACCAGCCGGGTGTCGGCGGCATGGCGGTAGCCCCACACCTGCTCGAGCAGCACCTCGCGGGTGAACACCTGCCGGGGCTTGCGCGCCAGCGCGACGAGCAGGTCGAACTCCAGCGGCGTGAGGGCGATCTGCTCGCCTGCCCGCTCGACCTGGTGGGCTGGCACGTCGATGGTGACGTCGCCGATGGAGAGCTGCTCGGCGGGCTCGGTCTCGGTGCGCCGGACCCTGGCCCGGATGCGCGCGACGAGCTCCTTGGGCTTGAACGGCTTGACCACGTAGTCGTCGGCGCCGGACTCGAGGCCCAGCACGATGTCGACGGTGTCGCTCTTGGCGGTGAGCATGACGATCGGCACGCCCGACTCGGAGCGGATGGCCCGGCAGACGTCGATGCCGTTCATGCCGGGCAGCATCAGATCGAGCAGCACCACGTCGGGGCGCAGCTCGCGGACCGCGGGCAGCGCCCGGGTGCCGTCCTGGACCACAGCGGTGTCGAAGCCCTCACCTCGGAGCACGATCGTGAGCATCTCGGCCAGTGCCGGATCGTCGTCGACCACCAGAACGCGCGACTTCATGTGGCCAGCATCCCACCTACGTGCTCGGACGGCGCCCGCGACCCGCAGCGATGCGGTGACTCGATGATCGACACGGGGCGGCGGGGCCGGCTCGCCATGCTCGTGGCGCTCGGTGTCGACAACTTCGGGACGGGCCTGTTCGCGCCGCTGCTGGTCGTCTACGTGACGCGGGTGATCGGCCCGGACATCAACGCCGCGGGCGCGCAGCTCACCGTGGGCGATGGCTACCGCCAGGTTCTGCGCGTCCGGTGCCCGGCGTCTCGATCACGCTCAACACCGTGCTGGCGCTGGGAACGGTCGGGGCGCTCGGGCTCGGCCACCGGCACCGGCGCTGACCGGCGCCGGGTAGCAGCGGGGGCCGCCTCAGCCGAGCAGGGTGGCCGCCAGGGCCGGGGCGTCCAGCTCGGCGGTGCCGTCGAGCACCGTCCACGGCGAGAGCCATCCCGTGGCCGCGAACCGGGCATAGACGGCGGCGACGCGTTCCTGCAGCCCGCCGTCGGACTCGTAGGCGTCGCGCTCCCGGCCGGCCTCGGTGCGTTCGCGGTGGGCCGCCCGCTCGGCGGCGACCGCCCGGGGCACCTGCAGCAGGAGCTGGTGGTCGGGGATCGGGATGCCGAAGCGCTGCAGCTCCAGGTCCTGGATCCAGGCCGCCACGTCCCCGTCGCCGTCCTGGCCCAGCCGGGCGGACTGGTACGCGGCGTTGGAGGCGATGTAGCGGTCGACGAGCACCACGTCGTTGCCGGCCAGCGCGGCACGCAGGTCCGGGGCCGCAGCCCGGCGGTCGAGCGCGAACAGCACCGCCATCGCGTAGACCGACTCGCCCAGGTCACCCGCCTTGCCGTACAAGGCCTCGCGCGCGAGCTGGGCGTGGACGTCGTCGTCGTAGCGCGGGAAGGCGAGCCGCGCCACGCGCGCCCCCGCCGCGTCGAACGCCGCGCAGAGCGCGTCGGACAGGGTGCGCTTGCCGGCGCCGTCGAGCCCTTCGATCACGATCAGCCTGCTCACGGGCGGCAGAGTAGCCGCCGGCTCAGGCGATGTTGCGGACCAGCTCCCAGCTCGCGGCGAACCCGGGGTGCAGCGGCAGCTCCGCCAGCGCGTCGGCGGCCACCCAGCGCACCGCGATCGTCTCGGCGGTCAGCGCGGTGAGCACGAACTCGCTGCTGGCCCGGCCGACGACGGTGGTGTACGCCCAGCCGCCGTGATCGTCGACGTGGCAGCCGGTCAGCTCGTAGCTGCCCGGCGCCAGCCCGGCCTCCTCGGCCGCCTCCCGCTGCGCCGCCTGCTCGGCGGTCTCGGCGCGGTTGCGAGCGCCGCCGAGGATGCCCCACGTGTCGCCGTGGTGGCTCCAGGTGGCGCGGTGCTGCAGCAGCACCTTGTCGTCGTGCCACAGCAGCAACCCGGCGGCACCGTAGATGCCCCAGTGCTTGTGGCCGAGGGCGCAGCGCGTCCATCCATCACCGTCACCGCGCGGGAAGACCACGGTGCCAGCCTATGTCGGGGAGGGGCGCCAGGGCACCGTCGAGAACGACGTTGTCATGATCGAAAGGGCCTGTTGATCATGGCAACGTCGTTCTCGACGGCTCGGGGTGATCAGTAGCGGTAGTGCTCCGGCTTGAACGGGCCGTCGACGTCGACGCCGATGTACTCGGCCTGGTCCTTGGTGAGCTTGGTCAGCTCGCCGCCCAGCGCCAGCACGTGGATCTTGGCGACCTTCTCGTCGAGGTGCTTGGGCAGCCGGTAGACGTCCTTGTTGTACTCCTCGAACTTGGTGAACAGCTCGACCTGGGCGATCACCTGGTTGGAGAAGCTGTTGCTCATCACGAAGGACGGGTGGCCGGTGGCGTTGCCCAGGTTCATCAGGCGACCCTCGGACAGCAGGATGATCGAGTGCCCGTCCGGGAACACCCACTCGTCCACCTGCGGCTTGATGTTGATCTTGCGGATGCCGGGGATCCGGCCCAGTCCGGCAACATCGATCTCGTTGTCGAAGTGACCGACGTTGGCGACGATCGCCTGGTGCTTCATCGCCTTCATGGCGTCGGTGGTGATGATGTCCTTGTTGCCCGTGGTGGTGACGATGATGTCGGCCTTGCCGATCACGTCGTCGAGCAGCGCCACCTGGAAGCCCTGCAGCAGTGCCTGCAGCGCGCAGATCGGGTCGACCTCGGACACGATCACGCGGGCACCCTGGCCGTGCAGCGCGGCCGCCGAGCCCTTGCCGACGTCACCGAAGCCGCAGACCAGCGCGACCTTGCCGCCGATCAGCACGTCGGTGGCCCGGTTGAGGCCGTCGATCAGCGAGTGCCGGATGCCGTAGGTGTTGTCGAACTTGCTCTTGGTGACCGAGTCGTTGACGTTGATCGCCGGGAACAGCAGCTCGCCCTGCTCCGCGAGCTGGTAGAGCCGGTGGACGCCGGTGGTGGTCTCCTCGGTGACGCCGCGGATGCCCTCGGCGACCACGGTCCACCGCTTGCCGTCGGCGGCCAGCGAACGGCGCAGCGTGTCGAGCACGATCCGGTACTCGTCGGCGACGGTGAGGTCGTCGTCCTCGACGGTCGGCACGACGCCGGCCTTCTCGAACTCCAGGCCCTTGTGCACCAGCATCGTGGCGTCGCCGCCGTCGTCGAGGATCATGTTGGGGCCGACGGTGTTGCCGTTCTCGTCGGTGAACGAGAACAGCTGGTCGGTGGCCCACCAGTACTCCTGGAGCGTCTCGCCCTTCCAGGCGAACACGGGCACGCCCTTGGGCTCCTCCGGCGTGCCGGAACCGACCACGGTGGCGGCGGCGGCGTGATCCTGGGTGGAGAAGATGTTGCAGCTCACCCAGCGCACGTCGGCGCCGAGGCTGACCAGCGTCTCGATGAGCACCGCGGTCTGGATCGTCATGTGCAGCGAGCCGGCGACGCGGGCGCCGTGCAGCGGGCGGGCCTCGGCGTACTCGCGACGCAGCTCCATCAGGCCGGGCATCTCGTGCTCGGCGAGGCGGATCTCCTTGCGGCCGAACTCGTGGAGCGAGAGGTCGGCGACGGCGAAGTCGATGCCGTTGCGGGTCTGCAGCAGCCGGCTCGGGCCGGTTGTGGTGTCGGCGGTCATGGGGTGGTGAAGCCTCCTCGAATGCCCCGGATGGGGGCCGTGCGGCAGGGAATCGTGCGGCGGGCCTCGATCGGCACGGCGGGAGACGATGCGATGGGCACAGCCTGCCTCCTGGATCGAGTGCAGGCGCCCTTGTGCAATGGCCGGTTGGTCGAGCGTGGCGGACATCCGTCCGTCGCAGCGCCCCTCGACCCCGACTACGCGATTGCCTCTCCAGCATCCCGATCGGGCGCAGCGTCGTCAACTCGGTGAGGCGCGTTCCGCACGCGGTGGGCCGCGATCGTGGCGGCGATCACATCGACGGCCGCAACGCAGCGCCGGTGCCATCGCGTCACAGGGGTCGACATCGGATCGACGAACGGAACTCGACATGGCAGTACGTGCACGCGCCGCCCGCCTCGCCTGCGGGGCGGCCGTTGCGGGAGCGCTCCTGCTCACCGCCCCGGCGACGGCCTTCGCGGAGACCGCGACCCCCGCGCCCGCCCCGCCGACCACGGCGGCCGAGCAGGCTCCCCAGCCGCTGACGGCCGCCCCCGCGCCCGCCGTGACCCCGGCGCCGAGCGCGCCGCAGCAGGTTCGCACGCCCGAGGCGGCACCTGCTGCCCCCGGGACCCCGCCGCAGGTCCGCAGGATCCCGTCCGGCGCTCCGGAGACCGGTGGCGGCGCCACCGCTGCCGGCAGCGACGTCGCGCCGCTCGTCCTCGGCGGCATCGCGCTGGCCGGAGCGGGTGTCGCCGTTGCGGCCGTCGCGGCACGGCGCAGGCGGGGCAACGCCTCCTGAAGGTGGACGAGACGCTCGGCAGTAGACGCACCGGACGGCTGATCGCCGCCGCCGCGGTGGTGCTGTCGCTCGTCGGGGGCGGGGCGGTGGCGGTCGGCATGGCCGGGGAACCGCCCGCGGTGACGCGGGTCGAGGGCACCCCGGTCGTGCCTGCCGCTGCCCCCGGCGCCTCGACGCCGGCGGCGACGCTGGGCCCGTCCGTGCCGGTGCGCCTCGACATCCCCGCCATCGGCGTGCACGCCGGCCTGATGCGGTTGGGCCTCAACGCCGACGACACGGTGGCCGTGCCACCGGTCGACTCGCCCGACGCCGGCTGGTATGAGAACTCGCCCACGCCGGGCGAGCTCGGACCGTCGGTGCTGCTCGGGCACGTCGACTCGGCGCGCGCAGGGCCCGGGGTGTTCTTCGACCTGCGCGCGATGCGCCCCGGCGACGAGGTCTCCGTGACCCGGGCCGACGGTTCGGTCGCGACGTTCCGGGTGGACCGGGTCGTCGAGTACGCGAAGGCGGCGTTCCCGGCGAGCGAGGTGTACGGCGACATCGACCATGCGGGGCTGCGGCTGGTCACCTGCGGCGGTGCGTTCGACGCCGCGGCGCACAGCTACGTCGACAACGTGGTCGTCTACGCTTCGGCGATCACGTCGGGGCAGGTGCGATGACGGCCGCAGCAGCGCCGGGGAGCGACCCGGCATCGTCGTTCGATGCCTTCGTGCTGGCCCACGGCCCGGAGCTGCTGGGGTTCGCACGCAGGCTGACGACCGACCACCACCGGGCCGAGGACATCGTGCAGGACGTCCTCGCCCGGGTCGGGCTCGCGTGGGCGAAGGTCAGCCGCGCCGACGACGTGCGCGCGTACGTGTTCAAGGCGGTGCTCAACGACTTCCTGTCGTGGCGCCGCAGGCTCTCCTCCGGTGAACGCCCGGTTGCCGACCCGACGCAGCACCGCGCGGCCAGCGTTCCCGGCGCCGACGACGGTCTCGTCGAGCGCGACCAGATGCTGGGCGCGCTGGCGCGGCTGCCACCGGTGCAGCGCGCCGTGCTCGTGCTGCGCTACTACCACGACCAACCCGACGCTGCGATCGCCGCGCTGATCGGGTGCCGCGAGTCCACCGTGCGATCCCACGCCCGCCGGGCGCTGGCGACGCTGCGGACCCTGTCCGTCGACCGCACCAGCGAAGGGAGCCGGCGATGACCGACCCCGAGGCCATGCTGCGCGCGAGCCTGCACGACCCGGCACTCGACGACGGCATCTCGGCCACCGCACTGCTCGACGGCGTCCAGCGCCGCCAGGGCGTGCTCCGGCGCCGCCGCCAGCACCTCGCCACCGCCGCGGCCGCCGTCGTGGCCGTGTTGGTGATCGGCGGCGTCGCCCTGATCACCGCCCGCCCACCCGCGGTGCAGCCGGCCGCACCGCCACCGTCGAGCGCTCCGGCGACCACGGACCCGTTCCCGCAGCAGGCGCCGTCCACGCCGGCCACCGTCACCCCGGCGCCGGAACCGACGCGGGAACTGCCCCCACCCCCCCTCACGACGACGAGCGAGGCACCCTCGTTGCCGGGGCTGACGACACCGCCGACGGTAGCGGTCCCGCGCACCGCCGACCCCGGCGTGCGGGCCCCGCAGCCGGTGACCACCGAGGTACCGGGGCCGGCGGCCACGCGCAGCGGGTGATCAGCCCAGCAGGTGATCCCGCAGCAGCGACTCGGCAGCCCCCGCGCGGCCGTGCGCTGCGAGCAGCCCGGCGGGTGCGACGGTGAAGTCGGCGTCCACCACCACCGGCACGTCGGCCAGCGCGGCGGCCACGACCGGGTCGCTGCGCAGCGTCGACTCGACCGCGGCGAGCCCACCCCACGGATCCCGCTGGCGGAACACCCCGCCGGAGAGCACCACGAGCCCGAGGTCGCGTCCGGCGTCGGCATGGGTGCGCAGGTGGCGGCGCACCGCGACGACGGCGGCGAGCGCCGCGATGCGGCGGTCCTCAGCCGCGCTGCCGGCGTCGCGCGGCACGTAGCCGACCTCGCTGGCCATCCGCTCGACGGTGGGCCCGAGCAGGTCGGCCTCCACCGGGTCGACGATGCCCTCGGTCTGCGCCCCGACGAGCACGCCACCTGCCGCGGCACGCACCCCGAGATCGCCCTCGACGGTGTGGCGGCCCTCGTCGCCCAGCGCCGAGTGCACGTCGGTGGTGGCGCAGCCGACGTCGACGAGCAGCACCCGGGCACCGCAGATGCGGGCGAGCTGCGTGGCGGCGTGCCCGACGGCGTCGGGCGTGGCCACCCGCACCAGCCTGCGGAACCGCGGTGCGACAGCGGGACCGCGACCGCCCAGCGCGTGCCGGGCGTAGAGCTCCGCGATGGCGGCCCGCGCCGGTCCCGGCACGATCTCGCCACCGCCGGGCAGCACGTTGTCGCAGGCCACCACGGTGCGCCCGGAACCGGCCAGCAGGGCGAGCGCGTCCTCACGGGCCGCGGAGTTGCCGGCCAGCACCACGGGGAAGCGGATGCGGGCGCTCGCGAGGCGGCTCGCGTTGTGCAGCAGGGCCGCCGGGTCGTCGCCCTCGCCGCCGCCCAGCAGCAGGACGACCCCGGGCCGGGTCCCGCGCAGCAGCCGGACGTCCGCGGGCTCCAGCGGTCCCGCGTGGACGTGGACCACGTGCGCGCCCGCCGAGCAGGCGACCCGGTGCCCGGCCTCGGTGGTGAGCAGCTTCTCCGACCCGATCACCGCCAGCCGCAGCCCGCCACCTGCCGACGAGCACGCCAGCAGCTGTGGCTCGACGCCCGACTTGCGCGAGCCGGCGGCGGAGACGGCCCGCACCGCGGCGTCCATGCCCGCCAGCACGTCCCCGGTGGTCGTGATGTGCTCGGCGAACCCGGCCAGCCCGCCGTCGGGGTGCACGAGCACCGCCTTGGTCCAGGTCGAGCCCACGTCGAGGCAGACCGCTGCGGCCTGATCACTGGGCGTCACAACTGCGGAGCCTAGTCATAGGTGCGGATCGGGGCGCCCCTCCTGATGCAGATGGTCTGTCGGTGCGGGTTTGGGTAGCGTGCCGGGACCCACGGCACGCCGATCGCACGGGAGCTCCGATGCTCGGACTGATGCAAGATCGTCCGCTGTCCCTGCCACACGTCTTCCACCGCGCTGAGCAGTACTTCGGGCACAAGACGATCGTCACCGCTGACGCCGACGGTGAGACGACCACGACCATCGCCGACTGGGCGCAGCGGGTGCGCAGGCTGGCCGCGGTGCTCGACACGCTCGAGGTCTCCGCGGACGGGCGGGTCGGCACGTTCTGCTGGAACACCGGGCGACACCTCGAGCTGTACCTGGCGGCGCCGTGCACCGGCCGCGTGCTGCACACCCTCAACATCCGGCTGTTCCCCGAGCAGCTCGTCTACATCGTGAACCACGCCGAGGACGAGGTCGTCTTCGTCGACCGCTCGCTGTTGCCGCTGCTCTGGCCGCTGGTGGACAAGATCGAGACGGTCCGCCACTTCATCGTGATCGACGACGGCGCCGATGTGCCGATCCCGGACGACCCGCGGGTGCACGACTACGAGGAACTGCTCGCCGCTGCCACGCCGTTCACCGGCACGTTCGTCGTCGAGGACGAGAACACCGCGGCGGCGATGTGCTACACGTCCGGCACCACGGGCAACCCCAAGGGTGTCGTCTACAGCCACCGCTCCGCCGTCCTGCACTCGCTGATCACGCTGACCGCAGACGCGTTCGGACTGCGCGAGCGCGACGTCGTGCTGCCGGTGGTGCCGATGTTCCACGCCAACGCCTGGGGGCTGCCCTACGGCTGCCTGATGGCGGGCACCGACATGGTGATGCCGGGCCCGAACATGACCCCCCAGGCCATCGTGGGGCTGCTGGAGAAGCACCGGGTGACGGTCACCGGAGGCGTCCCCACCATTTGGATGGGCATGCTGCCCCTGACCGAGGGCCGCGACCTGTCGGCGCTGCGGTTGATCCTCTGCGGCGGGTCGGCGGTGCCGCGGTCGCTGTCGGAGTCCTACCGCACCGCGATCGGCCTCGCGATCACCCAGGCCTGGGGCATGACGGAGACCAGCCCGATCGCCACGATGTCCACCTCCCGCTCCCACCACGACGCGCTGACCGAGGACGAGCGGGCCGACATCCGGGCCCGGCAGGGTCAGGCCGCACCACTGGTCGACATCCGGCTGGTCGACCCCGAATCGGGTGAGGTCCAGCCGTGGGACGACCTCGCGACCGGCGAGATCCAGGCCGCGGGCCCGTGGATCGCGAAGGAGTACTACCGCGGCGAGGGCGGCGGCGCCCAGTTCACCGACGACGGCTGGCTGCGCACCGGCGACGTGGGTTCCGGCGACCGCTACGGGTTCGTCCGGCTCGTCGACCGCACCAAGGACCTCATCAAGTCCGGCGGCGAGTGGATCGGGTCCGTCGAGCTGGAGAACGAGATCATGGCGCACCCCAAGGTCGCCGAGGCCGCCGTCATCGCGATCCCGCACGAGAAGTGGGTGGAACGGCCGTTGGCGTGCGTGGTCGTCAAGCCGGGCGAGACGCTGACGGCCGAGGAGGTCATCGAGTTCCTGACGCCGCGGGTGGCCAAGTGGTGGCTGCCCGACGCCGTGGAGTTCATCGACGAGGTGCCCAAGACGAGCGTCGGCAAGTTCTCGAAGAAGACGCTGCGGGAGAAGTTCGGGGGTTACCGGGTGTCCGGACCGCAGTAGGCGGGCGCGGTGCGGCGCGCCGCGTTCGCGAAGGATGGGCCGCCGTGAGAAGTTCGGTGGCTACCGGGTTGCCGGCCCAGCGCGGCGCCTTACTGCAGCTGTGATGTTGCACGACCTATGACGGCAGGACATGACGACCGCACGACTTGCATCAGCACGACCCATGACCGCATGGCCGGCGAGCGTGACGCCGGCGAGCCCGGCACTCTCGGCACTGCGCATCGCGTACTCCGACCTCACGACGATCGCGTTGTCGATCGACGAGGAGGACGCGTGGCGACCGACGCGCTGTCCGGGCTGGGTCGTGCGCGATCTGCTGCTGCAACTGCTCCAGGACGCGCAGGCCGCGCTGGTCGCGCTGGCCACACCCGCCGCCGGTCCGCCCGACCGGGACGCCGTCACGTACTGGTCCGACGGGAGCGGCAACCACGATCCCGAGTTCTCCGCGCTGCGCGCCCAGCGGACCATGTCCAGCGCCTGGACCCTCACCGCGCTGACGCGGTCGCTCAGCGACACGACCCGCGCCGTCGTCACGCTCGCCGCGCGCACTCCCTCGGACGCCACGCTGGCCACCCGCGAGCACATGCTGCGGGCCGACGACCTCATCGTGACGCTCGCCGTCGAGGCGGCGGTGCACCACCTCGACCTCGTGGTGGACCTCAACCGGCCGGGACCGCGGCCGGAGCCGCTCGCACTCGTCCGCCAGACCCTCGACGGGCTGCTGGGCTGGCCGGCCCCCGAGGACTGGTCCGACGAGCGGTGGGCGCTGCTGGGCACCGGCCGGGTGCCACCCGGCGGTCGGGAGCGGCGGGAGCTGGGCGCGGCGGCCGCGGAGCTGCCCCTGCTCTGGTGAGCGCGCCGGTCGTCACCTTCGCGGCGCTCGCCGAGCGGGTGCTGGTGAGCGAGCCGCGGTGCGGCGGCACCCGGCTGGTGTGCGTGGACGGGCCGTCGGGCTCCGGGAAGACGGTGCTGGCCGAGCGGCTGGCCGCGGCACTCCCGGATCCGGTCGTCGTGCACATGGACGACCTGTACCCCGGGTGGGACGGGCTCGCCGCCGCCGTCCCCGAGCTGTTCGAGCGGATCATCGCGCCGCTGCTGGCCGGGCACGCCGCCGGCTACCGGCGCTACGACTGGGAGCGGGGCGGCTACGCGGAGGAGCACGACATCGGGACGCCTGCGGTGCTGCTGGTGGAGGGCGTCGGGTCCGCGGCACGGATCATCGCGGCGCACGCCGTGCTGGTGGCGTGGCTGGAGGCGCCGCGCGCGGAGCGCTTCCGGCGCGGCATCGAGCGCGACGGCGAGGGCTACCGCCCGCACTGGGAGCGCTGGGCGCGGCAGGAGGACGTGCACTTCGCAGCCGAACGCACCCGCGAACGCGCCGGCCTGCACGTCGACGGCGCGCCGTCGCAGCCGCACGAGCCCGCCGCCGAGATGGTCCTGCTCCGCGAACCCGCGCCGGCGGCGGGCTGAGCAGAGCCGTGCGCCCGATGGCGGCCAGGGGCCGGGACGATCGATGACCACGCCGCTCGCCTTCACCTTCGCCGGCATCGTGCTCATCGGCGTCCTCGGCTTCCCGGGGCGGCGCCGTCCTGCAACCGACCTGGCCGAGTGGGCCGTCGGCGGCCGCCGGTTCGGAGCGGTGACGATGTGGTTCCTGCAGGCAGGCGAGGTGTTCACGACGTTCACCTTCCTGGGCATGGCCGGACTCGCGTTCTCCGGTGGCGTCGCCGCGATGTACGCGCTGCCCTACGTGCCGATCGGGTACGTCGTGCTGTTCTTCCTCGCAAAGCGGCTGTGGACGCTCGGCAGGGCCCGTGGCTACCTGACGCAGGGCGACTTCCTCGAGGACAGGTACGCGAGCCCGGCGTTGGGCACGATGGCGGCCGTGCTCGGGGTGCTGTTCGTGCTGCCCTATCTGCAACTGCAGATCACCGGCCTCGGACTGATCGTCGCGCTGGTCACCGGCGACGCGGCGTCCGGGACGCTCAGCATGGTCGTCGGCAGCGTCGGGGTGGTGGCCTTCGTGCTGTGGGCCAGGATGGCGCTGATGACGCTCCCACCGGCCTGGCCTGCGCTGATGTCGGCACGCGACCCGAAGGTGCCGCGCCGCAACTACACGTGGATGCCGATCTACTCGCTGTGCCTGCTGCTGCCGATGACGATCGGCTTCGCCGCGCTGGTGGTGCTGCCGCCGGGCACGGACCCCAATGGGGTGCTGCTCACGCTGAGCCGCGACGCGCTGACGTTCGCGGGGTCGGTGCAGCTGGCTCCCGCCAACGGCGTGTCGGAGGTGGTCTGAGCCGGCGGCGCCCCCGTTGCAGGAAAGCCACTTTGCCGCAACGTCGTTGCAGGAAAGTGGCTTTCCTGCAACTCGGCGGGGCGCACCGGGCGCTCAGCCGACCCGCGCCCGCAGCCCCGCCAGCACGATGTCGAGTCCCTCGTCGAGCTCGCGGGCACCGTCGTAGACCGCCAGTGCGGGTGCCAGCTCACGGAGCCGGGGGAACTCGCGGATCGGCAGCAGTTGCAGGCCCAGCCGGAGCACGTCGTCGGCCTCGTCGGGATCGTCGAGGCGCTCCTGCAGCTCGTTGAGCACGTGGCCATGCAGGAACCCGATGAACAGCCGGTAGGCGTAGAGCGCCTCGCGCGCGCCGAATCCGGCCGTGGTGAGCAGCTCCAGCAGGTCCTCGAGCGGGCGCAACGTGCCGCGCGGCCGCCGGGCGAGCGGCGTGGCGAGCGGGCGTGTCACCAGCAGCGGGACGACGTGCGGGTGGGCGAGGGTGATCTCGCGGTAGGCGTGCGCGGTACGACGCAGCGCACCCTCCCAGTCGCCGTTCTCGGCAGCGGGCACGCGGAGCTCGGACACGACCAGCTCGACGACGCCGTCCAGCAGCGCGTCCTTGCTGTCGGCGTGCCGGTAGAGCCGCATCGGGTCGCGGTCGAGCGCCTTGCCGAGCCTGCGCATCGACAGCGCGTCGACCCCGTCGGCGTCGATCAGGGCCAGTGCGGTGGTGAACACCCGTTCCCGGGTCAGCGCCGGGCGCCGATCCTCCACGTTCACCGCTCCCTCCGCCATCACACCTTGTCGGATCGGCCGCTACGCCGTAGCGTCGACCGTAGCGCTACACCGTAGTGTTTGCGCCGCGACATGCCGCAGAGGATCCCCGTGACCAGCTCGATCACGTCCACGTCCGCCACCCTCGCGAGTCCGATCGTCGAGGGGCGCAAGTCGACCGTCGAGCACCTGCTGGTCATCGTGTTCGTCATGATCCCGGTGCTCGCGCTCGCCGCCGCCGTCCCGCTGGCCTGGGGGTGGGGCCTGAGCTGGCTCGACTTCGGGCTCGCCGCCGGGATGTACACGATCAGCGTGCTTGGCGTGACGGTCGGCTTCCACCGCCACTTCACCCACCGCTCCTTCACCGCGCACCCCGCGCTGCGCAGCGCGCTCGCCGTCGCCGGCAGCCTGGCCCAGCAGGGCGACGTGATCACGTGGGTGGCCGATCACCGGCGCCACCACGCGTTCTCCGACAAGGAGGGCGATCCGCACTCGCCGTGGCTGCACGGCACCGGACCGGCCGGGCTCGCGAAGGGCTTCCTGCACGCGCACATCGGCTGGCTGTTCGGCCACGACAAGACCAACGCCGCCCGGTTCGTGCCGGATCTGCTCGGCGATCCGGCGATCGTCCGGATCTCGCGGCTGTTCCCGGTCTGGACGGCGGTCAGCCTCGGCCTGCCCGCACTCGTCGGCGGCCTGGCCACCTGGTCGTGGTGGGGCGCGCTCACCGCGGTCTTCTGGGCCGGGCTGGTCCGCGCCGGGCTCGCGCTGCACGTCACGTGGTCGATCAATTCCATCTGCCACATGATCGGCGACCGTCCGTTCGCCGCCAGAGATCGGTCGGCCAACGTCTGGCCGCTCGCGGTGCTGAGCATGGGCGAGTCCTGGCACAACCTGCACCACGCCGACCCCACCTGCGCGCGGCACGGCGTCGGGCGCGGTCAGATCGACATCTCGGCCCGCGTCATCTGGGCGTTCGAGAAACTGGGCTGGGCGCGTGACGTCCGCTGGCCCACCCCGCGCCGCCTCGCCAGGCTCGCCGCGCCGGGAGATCCCGGCGCGGCCGCCTGATCGCGGAGCTCAGCGCTTCCCGGCGTTGCCCGGCGCCAGCCGGGAGTGCGTCCGCCCGTAGGCCCAGTAGACGACCAGGCCGATCACCATCCAGATGACGAACCGCAGCCACGTCTCCACGGCCAGGTTGAGCATCAGCCACACGCACGCCAGCACCGCGAAGATCGGCACCAGCGGCACCAGCGGGGTGCGGAAGCCACGGTCGAGGTCCGGGCGGGTGCGCCGCAGGATGATCACCCCGATGGACACCAGCACGAACGCGAACAGCGTGCCGATGTTGACCATCTCCTCCAGCGCGCCGACCGGGAAGAACGTGGCGACGACCGCCACGATCCCGCCCACCAGGAACGTGGCCCGGGCCGGCGTCCCGTGCTTGCCGGTGACGGCCAGGCCGCGCGGCAGCAACCCGTCGCGCGACATCGCGAACAGCACCCGGATCTGGCCCAGCAGCAGCACCATGACCACCGTGGTGAGGCCGAGCAGCGCCCCGACGGCGATCACCGTGGCCGCCCAGTTGACACCCAGTTCCGAGAACGCCGTGGCCAGCGTGGCACGGGAGCCGTCGGGCTGGGTCTTGAGCTTGGTGTAGTTGACCATGCCCGTGAGCACGAGCGCGACGGCCACGTACAGCACCGTCACGATGGCGAGCGAGCCCAGGATGCCGCGCGGCAGCGACTTCTGCGGGTTCTTCGTCTCCTCGGCCGTGGTGGCCACCACGTCGAAGCCGATGAATGCGAAGAACACCAGCCCGGCGGCGGCCAGCAGGCCGAAGATGCCGTACGTGCTGCTCAGCCCGCCCCCGATCGCCGAGATCAGCGACTGCGACAGCCCGGTGGCCGCGCCGGCGCCGCCCTCGGACGCCGGCGGGATGTACGGGGTGTAGTTCTCGGCCTTGATGTAGCCGATGCCCACGATGATCACCAGCAGCACGATGGCCACCTTGATCGCCGTGAGGATGAGGCTGACGCGGCTCGACAGCTTGGTGCCGAGCGCGAGCAGGACGGTCAGCACCACGATGAGCAGCAGCGCACCCCAGTCGACCGTGATGGGGCCCAGCGCCACCGAGCTGGGCACGTCGAGGCCGAACTGCTTGAACACCGTCTCGAGGTAGGACGACCAGCCCTTGGCCACCACCGCGGAGGCGACGGCGAACTCCAGCACCAGGTCCCAGCCGATGATCCAGGCGATGAACTCGCCGAACGTCGCGTAGGAGAACGTGTAGGCGCTGCCGGCCACCGGCACCGTCGAGGCGAACTCGGCGTAGCAGAGCGCGGCGAGCCCGCAGGCCACGGCCGCGATGACGAACGCCAGCGAGACCGACGGGCCGGCGACGTTGCCCGCCGTGCTCGCCGCCAGGGTGAAGATGCCCGCCCCGATGACGACGGCGACCCCGAAGACGATCAGGTCCCAGGTGCCGAGGTCCTTGCGGAGTTTGGTGTCGGGCTCGTCGGTGTCGGAGATGGACTGCTCCACGGATTTTGTCCGCATGATCCCGTTTTGTCTGTCACGAAGGGCCATCCGCGGACCCTAACCAGGCGAGCACCGGCGCGACCAGAACTTAGGCGGAGCTTGATGCAGTCATGAGGCCGACGCGGATCGGCACCGTCGAGGTGGCTCTCGAGGATCTTCGAGGCCGTGTCGAGAACCGCCACCGCCCGTTCGACGCAGAGGTGAGGCCGGGATCCACCCGGCGACCGGGAGGACCACCATGACCACCACCGTCGCAACCCCGAGCACCACGACCGCATCGACCCGGCTGCTGCTCGCCTGCGCGGTCGCCACCACACCGGTGTTCGTGATCGTCGGGCTCGCGCAGGCGTTCACCCGCGAGGGCTTCGACCTGCTGCGCCACCCGCTGAGCCAGCTCAGCACCGGTGACCTCGGCTGGATCCAGATCACCAACTTCCTCGTGACCGCGGCGCTGACGATCGCGGGCTCGTTCGGGTTCGGTCGCGTGCTGCGTGGAACGCCGGGCGGGACGTGGGTGCCCCGCCTGCTGCTCGTCAACGGCATCGGGACGGCGCTGGCCGGGGTGTTCGTGATGGATCCCGGCAACGGCTTCCCCGCGGGCAACGACGCCGTACCCGCAACGATGAGCTGGCACAGCACGCTGCACATGGTGTGCGGCTCCCTCGCGTTCCTCGCGATGATCACCGCCTGCTTCGTGCTGGGCCGCCACTACTCCCGTGCCGGGCGCCCGGGCATCGCTGCGGCGACCCGACTGGCAGGCATCGTGTTCATCGCCGGTGACGCCTGGGCGATGGCGGGTGGTGCGCTCGGCACCGTGACGATGTTCGCGGGCGTGCTCGCCGGGATGGCGTGCATCTCGGCGGTGGCCGCCGAGCAGCTCAGCCGACGGTGACCACGCGGTCCAGATCGGGCTCCAGGTAGATCAGCCGGGCGTCGGGGACCGCGGCGCGCACCCGCGCCTCGGCCTCGTCGATCGCCCGCGCCACGGCCTCGACCTGCAGGCCAGGCGTCAGCGCGATCTTCGCCGCCACCAGCAGCTCCTCCGGACCCAGGTACTGGGTGCGGATGTGGATCACGCGCTGGACGTCGCCGCCCGTGAGCCCGTCGACGATCGTGGCGAGCACGGGCGCCGTGGCCCCCTCGCCGATGAGCAGGCTCTTCATCTCGATGATCAGGATGATCGCGATGACGCCGAGGAGCACGCCGATCGCGATCGTGCCCAGCGCGTCGAAGACGGGGTCGCCGGTGAGCACCGAGAGCCCGACGCCCAGCAGTGCGAGCACGAGCCCGATCAGCGCGCCGAAGTCCTCCAGCAGTACGACGGGCAACTCGGGCACCTTCGCCTGGCGGATGAACTGCCACCAGGTGGCCGCGCCCTTGAGCGGGCGGGACTCGACGATCGCGGTGCGGAACGAGAAGCCCTCCAGCCCGATCGCGACCACCAGGATGCCCACCGCCACCAGCGGCGACGACAGCGGCTCGGGGTGCTCGAGCTTGTGGATGCCCTCGTACAGCGCGAACACCGAGCCGAGCGTGAACAGCAGCAGCGCCACGACGAACGAGTAGAAGTAGCGGTCACGCCCGTAGCCGAAGGGATGCTCGTCGGTGGCGGCGCGCTTCGCCCGGCGGCCACCGAGCAGCAGCAGCCCCTGGTTGGACGTGTCGGCGAGCGAGTGCACCGACTCCGCCAGCATCGAGGACGACCCGGTGATCAGGTAGCCGATGAGCTTGGCCACCGCGATCCCCGCGTTGGCCAGAAGAGCCGCGACGATCGCCCGCGTACCACCGTGTGCTGCCACGCGGCGACCCTACCGAACCGGACTCCCCATCCGACCACGCCGTCGAGAACGTGGTTGCCGTGATCAACAGGCCCTGTGGATCACCGCAGGTGCGTTCTCGACGGGATTCAGGCCAGCCCGTCGCCCGCCAGGAACAACTGGGTGCCGGGCTCCCGGACGTGCACCGTGACGCCGGTGTCGCCCGCGGCCAGCCACACCGAGGCGCCCCTGGCGAGCTCGAGGTCCCGGCCGTCGGAACGCACGCAGGCCGCACCGGCCGTGCACAGCAGGATCCGGGCGCCGCCGTCGGGTACCGCGACTCCAGCCGCGTTCGGCCGGGGCGACTCGTGGCGCCGCAGCAGGAACTCCTCGACGGGGGTGTCGTAGCGGATCCAGTCACCGTCGGGGCTGCCGGTGATCACCGGCGGTGGGGCGGCGGCGAAGTCGAGCACCCGCATCAGCTCCGGCACGTCGACGTGCTTGGGCGTGAGGCCGCCGCGCAGCACGTTGTCGGAGTTGGCCATCAGCTCGATGCCGGCCCCCGAGAGGTAGGCGTGCAGGTTGCCGGCCGGCAGGAACAGCGCCTCCCCCGGCTGCAGCGTGACGCGGTTGAGCAGCAGGGCCGCGAGCACGCCCGCGTCGCCGGGGTAGAGCTCCGAGAGCTCCAGCATCGTGCGGGCATCGGTGCGGAACGCGCCGTCGTCCCCGCCGGCGAGCCGGACGCAGCCGGCCTGCAGCGCGGGAACCAGCTTGTCGAGCATCGACTGCGGCAGCGTGATCCACGTGGTGAACAGCGCGCGCAGCCCCGACGCGTCGGGTTGAGCGGCGAGCAGTTCGACGTGCCCAGCCAGCTCCGGCACGTCCAGCGCCCGCAGCAGCGCGATGCTGGCCGCCGGGTCGCGGAACCCGACGAGCGCGTCGAACTCGGTGAGCGCGCAGATCAGCTCCGGCTTGTGGTTGTCGTCGCGGTAGTTGCGATCGGGCGCATCCAGCGGGATGCCGGCGGCCTCTTCCTGCGCGAAACCGGTGCGGGCCTGCGCGATGCTGGGATGGGCCTGCAGCGAGAGCGGCTCGTTGGCCGCGAGCACCTTGAGCAGGAACGGCAGCGTCTTGTGCCAGCGCAGCGCGCGATCGGCGCCGAGCTGGCCCTCGGGATCGGACTGCACCGCCTCCAGCAGCGACGTGCGCTGCCCGTCGGCGTGCACCAGCCGCGACGGGTCGGCCGGGTGCGCCCCGAGCCACAGCTCCGCCTGCGGGTGGGGGGACGGCACGTGCTGGCCGAGTAGCTCGGCGATCACGGTGCGCGACCCCCATGCGTATGGCCGCACCGGGTTGTCCAGCAGCTCCACGATGGTCTGCGCGCTCCTCGCGAATCGGGCCCTGCACCCAGGCGGCGCCTAGGCGGGGGCGATCGTGCGGGTGGCCAACCCCAGGTATACCGCGGCCGCGTCGAACCGGGAGGCGAGCAGCGCGGCGCGCAGCAGTGCTGCGTGCCGGACGCCGCGCGCCACCTCGTCAACAGGGTGCACCACGTCGGCCGACGGGAAGGGACGGCCGGTCCGACGCAGCGCGACCTGGCCCGGATCCTCCTCGGCCGTGCCGATCAGCACCAGCCTGGCCGGTGGTGCCTGTGCCTCCGCCGGGTCGTCGAACGGATCGTGGAAGACGTCGTGGCTCGCGACCTGTTCCAGCAGCCTGAGCAGGCCCGGGAGCGCGGCACCCCGCGCGACGTCGGAGGCGTGTGCCACGACCCCGGCATGGGCTGCCAGCGAGCCCGCCGCGTGCTCAGCGACGGCAGCGGCGACCGGATCGGCACCCCACAGCAGCGGCGTGTGGTCGGCCAGGCGCAGCGCGAGCGACTTCGCCGGGTTCATGAACGGCTCGTGGCCGGGCTGGTTGCGCTCGGCCTCGGTGTCCAGGACGTCGGCCAGCACGTCCATCCCGGGCTCCAGCGGGACCGGCAGCAGGCCGAGCGCCGAGACGGTGGTCAGCGCGACCGTGAGCGCGCGCGGCAGGTCCAGCCCCGGCGGCACCGGGATCCGCTGCTCCACCAACCGCACCCGGCCGGCACCGGCGGACGCGACCGGGCCGTCGGCAGGCGCGGACAGCACCACCTCGGCGCCGCGGCGAACCGCGAGCGCGACGGAGTCGGCGAGCTCGGTGTCCTCGGCATCGGCGGTGTGGCCCACCACGACGTCGAGCGGTCCGATCCAGCTGGGGACGGTGTCGGCCACCACGATCGGCACGGCCCCGGCTGCCCCGACGAGCGCGGTGATCATGCCCGTTGCCGAGGTGGACGCGCCGGGCCTGCGCAGCAGCACCAGCGCCCGCGGGCGGGTGCCGGCGAGGTCACCGACGCCGACGTCGAGCGCCGATTGCGCCGCCGACCGCACCTGGGCCCCCGCGGTGGCCGCCGCACGCAGCACACCGGCGGTGTCGAGCGCGACCAGCGCTGCCGGATCGCCGAGCAGGGTGTCGTCGAGCACGGTCAGGCGCCGCCTGCAGCGGGGCCGGAGGCGCCCGTCGGCGCAGGGCCGGAGGCGCCCTCCGGGGGAAGCGCCTCGTCGATGAGCAGCACCGGGATGCCGTCGACGACCGGGTAGCGGCGACCGCACTGCGTGCAGGTCAGCACGTCGGCATCGGGATCACTCGCCGTGCCGGCCCGCAGCGGGGCGTGGTCCTCGGTCGGGCAGGCCAGGATGTCCATCAGCTGGGGGTCGAGTGAAACAGCCACGGTCGTCCTCTTTCGTCGTGCGGGTGCGAGCGATGCTGCCAGTAGTCGGCGGGTCGTGCCCGAAGAATCCGGGAACGGTCGGCCCGGGGCCCGTTCCTGGTCAGGCGCGGACGATCGCCAGCACCTCGTCACGCAGCGTCGCGACGGCGGCGTCGTCGGCCGCCTCGACGTTGAGCCGCAGCAGCGGCTCGGTGTTGGACGCGCGCAGGTTGAACCAGGCACCGTCGGCCAGCCGCACGGTGAGCCCGTCGAGCTCGTCGAACTCGGCGCGGTCGCGGTAGGCGTCCTTGACGGCAGTGACCCGGCCGGCCTGGTCACCGACCGTCGAGTTGATCTCACCGGACGCGGCGTACCGCTCGTACCGGGCCATCAGCTCCGAGAGCGTGCCGGCCTGCTCGCCGAGCGCCGCCAGCACGTGCAGCGCGGCCAGCATTCCCGAGTCGGCGCGCCAGAAGTCGCGGAAGTAGTAGTGCGCGGAGTGCTCACCACCGAAGACGGCGTCGGTCTCGGCCATCGTCTGCTTGATGAACGAGTGGCCGACCCGCGTGCGGACCGGCTGCCCGCCGTGCTCGCGCACGATCTCCGGCACGGCCAGCGACGTGATCAGGTTGTGGATCACGGCCGAGCCGGGCGACCTGACCAGTTCGCGGACCGCGACGAGCGCGGTGACCGCGCTCGGGCTGACCGGCTCGCCGCGCTCGTCGACGACGAAGCAGCGGTCGGCGTCGCCGTCGAAGGCGAGCCCGATGTCGGCACCCTCCTCGACCACGCGCTTCTGCAGGTCGACGAGGTTGGCCGGGTCGAGCGGGTTGGCCTCGTGGTTGGGGAAGTTGCCGTCGAGCTCGAAGTACAGCGGCACGACGTCGAGCGGCAGGCCCGCGACCACCTCGGGGACGGTGTGGCCACCCATGCCGTTGCCGGCGTCGACGACGACGCGCAGCCGCCGACCGCCGGAGATGTCGACGAGCTCGCGCAGGTAGCCCGCGTAGCCGGCCAGCATGTCCTGCACCGTGGTGGTGCCGCCGCCGGGACCGGCGGGAACCCCGGCCTCCACGTCCTCGCGGATGGTGACCAGGCCGGTTTCCTCGCCGATCGGGGTGGCTCCCGCCCGGCACAGCTTGATGCCGTTGTACTTGGCCGGGTTGTGGCTCGCGGTGAACATCGCGCCGGGCAGCCCGAGCGTGCCGGAGGCGTAGTAGAGCATGTCGGTGCTGGCCAGGCCGATGGAGACGACGTCGAGGCCCTGGCCGGTGACGCCGTCGGCGAACGCGGCGGCCAGGCCGGGTGAGCTGTCGCGCATGTCGTGTCCGATCACGACGGCGGTGGCACCGCCCTCCGCCACGATCAGCCGGGCGAGCGCCGCCCCGAGGTCGCGCACGATCGAGGCATCGATCTGCTCGCCCACGACGCCACGGATGTCGTACGCCTTCACGATCCCCGACAGGTCAGTCACGGGAGAAACCCTATCGGGGCAGTCAGTCCTCGGACGGGCCGGGCAGGACGCGCAGGTGGCCGCGCCGGCCGGTGCCGGTGGCCGGTGCCGCCTCGATGGGGCGATCGACGCGGCCGGCCTCGCGCACCGCCTCGGCCAGCGCCGTGAGGTCGTCACTGCTGTGTTGCGGCGGCGAGAACTCGCCCTCGAACCGCACGACCTCCCAGCCCCTGGGGGCGGTGAGCCGGTGGGCGTGCTTGTTGCAGAGGTCGTACGAGTGGGGCTCCGCCTGCGTGGCCAGCGGGCCGACGACGGCCGTGGAATCGGCGTAGACGTACGTGAGAGTGGCCACCGCGAACTCGGTGCACCCGGTCCGCGAACACCGCCGCACACTCAGCACGTCATCGACGATAGCGCCTTGACCCCCGCTGATGTGGGTGCGACGCGCGCATCGGAATCTCGCTCGAACCGGCGATCGCTGGCCGACGACGGCCGGTGGCGCTCTAGACTCGGCCCGTGACCACCGCACGACGCACGATGCGCCGCTCGCCCCGCCGGCGAGATCGGCGCGGTCGCGGGCTGCGTGGCCTGATGTATCCCGCCACCACGCCCGCCAGCCGCACCCGCGCCGAGAAGTTCGACGCGCTGGTGCTGGAGGCGCTCGAGCCCATCGAGCTGCGCTGGGGATCCGAGCTGGCCGATCTCGACCTGGCCGTCGACGAGGTCCCCGAGGTGGAGGAGACCTCCCCCGACGAGGTGGTGTGGGGCGCCGGGGTGCTCGCCGATGTCGGCGTGCCGCTCGCGCAGCTCGTGCCGGCCGGGGTCGACCCGGAGGGGCTGCCGTCGCGGGCGCGGATCGTGCTCTACCGGCGCCCGCTGGAGGCGCGGGCCCGAGGGGGTGCCGATCTGGCCGACCTTCTGCACGAGGTGCTGGTGGAGCAGGTGGCGGAGTACCTGAACATCGAGCCGGAAGCGGTGGACGGGGGCGAGTAGCTCCCGCCGGACAGCACTTCGGGGCCGCACGATCGCACGGCCCCGAAGTTGCAGAACTTGCGTCAGATCATGCCCGCCGCGACGTCGACCTCGAACGCCGCGCGGCGCAGCCGTCGGCGTTCGCGCTCCGACAGGCCACCCCAGATGCCGAAGCGCTCGTCGTGCGCGAGTGCGTAGTCCAGGCACTCGGCCCGCACGTCGCAGCCCGAGCAGATGCGCTTGGCCTCGCGGGTGGAGCCGCCCTTCTCGGGGAAGAACGCCTCGGGATCGGTCTGAGCGCAGAGTGCACGCTCCTGCCAGTCCGGTTCCTCGTTGTCGTCGAGCTGGTCGACGAGCACGAAGGACCCGTCGTAGGAGCTCGGGGTTCGCAGCTGATCAGCTGTCGTCTCGACCAGCGTCAGCGTGTTTGTGATCACGTTCACTCGCCCACCTCCCCACGCTCGGCGTAATGGTCGCCCCCGACCAAATAACACCGCTGTAAGTACAACGCTGTGACCGAGCCATTGCAAGTTGAGTCTTCCATCCGGGTGACGCGGTCCACCCGGTCGGTCCACTACCGCGCAGACTGGTTAAGTGCACGGTGTGTCCACCCGAGTGAGTCCGCTGTTCCTGCTGCTGGTGGTGGTGTCCGCCGCCGGCGGGGTGCTCGCCGCTCTGGGCACGGGCGCCGCGTTGGCGGGCGGCTCCACGGTGCTCCTGACCACGGGAATCGTGCTTCTCGTGCTCGGTGGGTGGGCCGTATCACTGTGCCTGCACGAGTTCGGTCACGCCGGCATCGCCTACCGCGGCGGCGACACCTCGGTGCGCGGCAAGGGCTACCTCACACTCGACATCCGGCGCTACACCGACCCGTGGTTGTCCTTCGTCCTGCCGCTCGTGTTCCTCCTACTGGGTGGTATTCCGCTGCCCGGTGGCGCGGTGTGGATCAACCACGGTGCCATCCGGTCCCGCGGCGTCCGCAGCCTGGTGTCGCTGGCGGGGCCGTTCGTCAACCTGGTGCTCGGCGCGCTGCTCACCGCCGCGGTGGTGCTCGTGCCGATGCCCATCGGTCTCGCGATCGGGCTGTCGTGCCTGGCCTACTTCCAGGTGATCGCGTTCGTGCTGAACATCCTGCCGATCCCGGGGCTCGACGGCTTCGGTGCGCTCGAGCCGTTCCTGCCCGACGGCGCGCGCGCCGTTGCCGCGCAGGTCAGGCCGTGGGCGCCGATGGTTCTGTTCGTGCTCCTGATCGGCGTTCCCGGGGTGAACCAGGTGTTCTTCACCGCCAGCGACGCGCTGTTCCACGCGGTCGGCGGCAACGACCGGCTCGCCGGTACCGGCCGCGCGTTGCTGCAGTTCTGGCGCTGACCCGCGCGCCCCGTGCGGGCGTTCGGGGCGGCGGTTGCGCCGACCGGGATCAGCTCGCGTCGATCAGCTCACGCGCTGCAGAGATGGTCGACTCCAGCGCGGCATCCGTGTCTGCGGGTAGGCCGTTCAGGGGCCACCAGCGCAGATCGTCGGACTCGTCGCTGATCTGCGGCTGCGCGCCGGGCCGCGCCCGCACGAGGTACTGGACGTCCAGATGGCGCGTCGGCACCCCCAGCGAGCACGTGATGGGGTGCACGTCGATGTGCAACGGCAGCCGGTCGATCGTCAGCTCGGCGATCCCCGACTCCTCCTGCGCCTCGCGCAGCGCCGCATCCCGCAGCGAGCCGTCCTCGGGCTCGCAGTGCCCGCCGAGCTGCACCCAGCGCCGGACCCGCTTGTGCAGTGTCAGCAGCACGTGCTCGGAGGTGGCGTCGAGCAGCACGGCCGACGCGGTGAGGTGCCCGGCCTCGCACGAACGCGAACACGCGTCGTCGGGGCGGGCGGCGAGGAAGGCCAGCAGCGCCTGGCGCAGCGCGCGCTGCCCCGCGTCGGGCGGTGACCACGCGGCCAGCTCCGCGGCGGCGACGGCCGGGGCTACCACTCGAGCAGCCCTTCCGCGGCGTCGCGCGGGGCGCGCGGTTCGATCGCCTCGACCGGCATCCCGACCGCGACGGCGCCCAGCGGCTGCCAGTCGGCCGGCACGTCGAGCACCCGGCGCACGACGTCGGCGGCGAAGATCGTGGAGCCCACCCAGCACGACGCGAGACCCTCGGCCGCGAGCGCCACGAGCAGCGACTGCACCGCCGCCCCGCCCGCCACGGTGAACATCGTGCGCTCGCCGAGCCGCCGGGCATCGTCGGGGTAGCTGTGCATGCCCTCCCCCGTGCGGAACGCCAGCACCAGCTCGGGTGCGCGGCGCAGCAGGTCGCCGCGGCGCATCCGGCGCTCCACCTCGTCGGTGGGACGGCCGTCGGCCTCGAGGTGCTCCTGCCAGCGCACGGCCATCGCGTCCAGGAGCGCGGCGCGGCGATCGCGGACCCATGCGAACCGGAACGGAGTGCTGTGGTGCGGCGCAGGCGCGGTGAGCGCGACACCCACCGCGCGACGCAGCGCGTCGGCGTCGACGGGCTCGTCGCTGAAGTCGCGGGAGCTGCGCCGCAGGAGCACGGCCTCGCGACGGCCGCGGGCGATGGCCTCGTCGGTGCCGAGCCAGAACATGTCCTCGTCGAGCGGGCGCACCAGATCGCGCGCGGTGGAGCCGTCGTCGACGGGCACCAGCCCGCGCACCACGGCCACCGGGAGGCCCCCGAGCTTGCCCTTGACCAGGTCGGCGGCACCGGCCAGCTCGTCGGCCAGCGCCACCTCGGTGACCAGCAGCTCGTTGCCCTCGCTGTCGACCGCGCCGCCGTAGCGGTGGATCACCTCGAGGCCGGCCGAGCCGATGGCGACGTCGGTCTGCCCGACCCGCCACGAGCGGCCCATCGTGTCGGTGACGACCACCGCGACGTTCACGCCCAGCAGGCGCGCGAGGTCGGCGCGCAGCCGGGCCGCGCTCGCGTCCGGATCCGACGGCAGCAGCGCCAGCTCGTTGCGCCGCACGTTGGAGCCGTCGATGCCGGCCGCGGCCTGCACGATGCCGAGCTTGCCGGCCACGATCAACGTCCGGCCGCGCCGGGCGAGCACCCGCTCGGTCTCGGCGTCGACGAGCTCGCGACGCAGCGTGTCGCGGGCCTCGACGTCGGTGGGGGCGGGCACCAGCCTGCCCTCCACCTTGGAGAACACCTTGGACGTGACCACTACGACGTCGCCGTCGGCGATCCAGGGCGCGGCCGCGGCCAGCGCGCCCGCCAGGTCGTCGCCCGGCCGGAACTCGGGCAGCCCGCGCACCGGGGAGACGGTGATGGCGTCGCGCGCGGCGTGGTCGCCGGGGGGCAGCCCGGGCGGCAGCTCAGACACCGGCCAGCTCCAGCGCGCGGCGCGCCATCTCGGCGGTGGCGTCGACGTCGGTCATCAGCAGCGGCACCGCGCGCACCTCGACGCCGGGCACGTCGGCCTCGTCGCCGGTGTGCACGAGGTAGCCGTCGAGCAGGCCACCGGCGCTGCGGGCGCCGTAGTGGCGGCCGACCGCCTCGGCGCTGGTCTCGACGCCGATGGCGGTGAGGCAGCGGTCGGCCATCCCGCGCAGCGGCCGACCGCCCACGATCGGCGACAGCCCGACGACCTTCGCGGCCGTGGCGGCCAGCGCGTCGCGCACGCCGGGGACGTCGACGAGGGTGCCGATGCTCACCACGGGGTTGGACGGGGCGATCAGCACGACGTCGGCAGCGGCGATCGCCTCGCGCGCCGCGGGCAGGACGTTGGCCTCGTCGGCGCCGATCGAGGCGAAGCGGTGTGCCGGCAGCTCGCCCTTGTGGCGCACCCACCACTCCTGGAAGTGGATGGCCTTCTGCGCCTTCGGGCCGGTGGCCGGGTCGTCGATCACGACGTGGGTCTCGACGCGGTCGTCGGTGACGGGCAGCAGCGTGACGCCGGGCTGCCAGCGGTGGCACAGCGCCGCGGTGACGTCGGAGAGCGGGTAGCCCGCCCGCAGCATCCGGGACCGGACCAGGTGGGTGGCGGTGTCCTTGTCGCCGAGCCCGAACCAGTCGGGATCGGCGCCGTACGCGGCGAGCTCGTCGCGCACCGCCCACGTCTCACCCGCATGGCCCCAACCGCGCTCCGGGTCGATGCCGCCGCCGAGCGTGTACATGCACGTGTCGAGATCGGGGCAGATCCGCAGCCCGTGCAACCAGATGTCGTCACCCACGTTCACGACCGCGGTGATCTCGTGTTCGGACTCACCCGGGCCCGTGGCAGGCAACCCGAGCGCGGCCTTCACCCCGAGGAGGAAACGGGCGCCACCGACGCCCCCGACCAGCACGACAACCTTCACTCGGCCAACCCTACGACGTCAGCCCCGCGCATCCCGCACCAGCAGCGCCACCTGCACGCGGTTGTCGACACCCAGCTTGAGCAGCAGCCGCGAGACGTAGGCCTTGACGGTGGCGACGCTCATCGACAGCTCCGCGGCGATCACCGCGTTGGACCCGCCGCGGGCGACCGCCCCGGCGATCGTGATGGTCCGCCCGTCGGCGAGGACGTGCTCGTCGAGCATCAGCGTCAACCCGGCACGCACCAGCGCATCGTCGTCGACGAGCAGGACGCGCACGGCGGGGCGATCACCGGGACGGCCAGGGCAGCCGCGCGGTGAGCTCGTGCTGCCCGTCGGGCGCGCGGGCGGCGCGGAGCTCGCCGCCTGCCGGCTCGACCCGCTCGCGCAGCCCGATCAGGCCGGTACCTCGGACCGTTCGGCGAGGTGCTGCTCGCCGGCGCCGGCTGCCTTCCCCTGCGAGATCGGCGACACCGGCGACACCGCCCGCGCCGCGCTCGCCGAGACCCGCTCCCTGCTCGCCGTGCGGCGCCTGATCGCGGAGTTCGCGCAACGACCCAACGCCACCCGTCACCGCCCGGAGCGACTGCGCGCCCTCACCCGGCGCGAGACCAAGGTGCTGACGCTGATCGCGGGCGGGCTCTCCAACGCCGAGATCGCCGAGCGGCTGGTGCTGGCCGAGGAGACGATCAAGACCCACGTCAGGCACATCCTCGGGAGGCTGGAGCTGCGCGACCGCACCCAGGCGGTGGTGCTCGCCTACGAGTCCGGGCTGGTGAAGGCGCGGGGCTGACGGCTCACAGCAGGAACTCGCGGGCCCATCCACCCCAACTCGCGGGTCCATCCATCGCAACTCGCGGGTCCATCCATCGCAACTCGCGGGTCCATCCATCGCAACTCGCGCTTCGCGTAACCACCCCCATCCGCGAGTTGCGACGGAACGCCCCGCGAGTTGGGGTCGAACGCACCGCGAGTTGCGACGGGAACGCCCCGCGAGTTGGGACGGATCTGCCGGCGCGATTCCCAGAGGTCTCAGATCGCCCGGTAGTCGCGCGGCGAGAACCGGGGCCCGAACCGCGGTCGCTTGAACCCCGACGCCTCGACGTAGCGCACGGCGCGCTGGCGCTGCGGCGCGTACGGCGTGAGCACCTCGAGCAGGCCGGCATCGTCGAGCGGGCGGCCCAGCAGCGCCCACCCGACGACGGTGGGGATGTGGAAATCGCCGAAGCTGACGGCGTCGGGGTCGCCCCAGACGCGCTGCGCCACCTCCGCCGCGGTCCAGACGCCGATGCCGGGCACCTTGCGCAGCAGCTCGCGGCCGGCCTCGCCGCCGAGCCCGGCCGCCGCTTCCAACCGGTGGGCCACCGCGGCGCAGGCCAGTATCGCGCGCCTGCGAGCATTGTCGACACCGGCGCGGTGCCACTCCCAGTCGGGCACGGCGCGGATCTGCGCGGGGGTGGGCGGCAGGCGCAGCCCGTCGGGCACCGGACCGGGCGCCGGGTCGCCGTAGCGGCGCACCAGCTCCCGCCAGGACCGCCGCGCCTCGGTGCCGGTGACCTTCTGCTCCAGGATCGAGGGCACCAGCACGTCCCAGACCCGCATCGACGCGCCCAGCCGCAGCCCGGCCAGCCGTTTCGCGGAGTCCGCGACCAGCGGGTGGTGGGCCACGAACTCCTCGGGCCGATCGCCGGCACCCAGCAGCGCAGGCAGCCCGTCGAGCGCCCAGGCCGCGCCCGGTCCCCATGCGGCCAGCACGACCGTGCCGTCGGCGCGCCGGTGCAGCCGTGTGGAGACGGGGCCGGCAGGCGACGTCGACGCCCGCCAGATCGCCGTGCCGGACCCCCCGGTCTGGAAGGTGGGATCACCGCGGCCGCGCTGCAGTGGCGCGAGCACGCCGTGGAGATCGAGCCGGTACTCCGGCTTCCACTCGCGCTCGACCGCCTCGGACATGCGTGTCAGACGTCCGCGGAGAAGCGCACCCCGTGCGGCGGCAGCACGACGTCGGGCCAGATGCGGACCCCGTCGCGGAGCTCGCAGTGCGCACCGACGACCGCGCGGTCGCCGATGACCGTGTCGCGCACCGACGCGCCGTCCTCGACGCGCGATCCCGTGCCGACCACCGAGTGCTCCACCACCGCGCCGGCACCGATCACGGCTCCGTCGAACACCATCGAGCCCTCGACGCGGGCGCCGGCCCCGATCCGGGCCCCGCGCCCGACGGTGGTGCCGCCGAACACGAGCGCGCCCTGCGCGATCTCGGCGCCCTCGAGCACCAGGCTCTCCCCGACCGGTCCTGCCAGCGCGGCCGACGGCGCCACGCCGCGCACCAGGTCGGCCGAGCCGTGGATCAGGTCTGCAGGCGTGCCCATGTCGCGCCAGTACGCGTTGTCGACGTGCCCGGAGACGCGCGCGCCCGCCGCGAGCAGCCCGGGGAACGTCTCGCGCTCCACCGACACCGGCCGCCCCTCGGGGATGGACTCGATGACCGACCGCCGGAAGACGTAGCAGCCGGCGTTGATCTGGTCGGTGGGCGGATCCTCGGTCTTCTCGAGGAACTCCAGCACCTGGCCGCTGTCGTCGGTGGGCACGCAGCCGTACGCGCGGGGATCCTGCACCCGCACGAGGTGCAGCGTGACGTCGGCGTCGGTGCGCCGGTGCGTGTCGACGACGGCACCGAGGTCGGTGCCGCACAGCACGTCGCCGTTGAACACGAGCACGTTGTCGGCGCTGAGGTGCTTGGCGACGTTGCGGATGCCACCACCGGTGCCCAGCGGGTGCTCCTCCACGACGTACTCGATCTCCAGCCCGAGCTGGGCTCCGCTGCCGAACGCATCGGAGAACGTCTCGGCGAGGTACGACGTGCCGAGCACGACCCGGCGCACTCCCGCCGCCTGGATCCGGGACAGCAGGTGTGCCAGGAACGGCACCCCGGCCGTGGGCAGCATGGGCTTGGGAGTAGCCAACGTCAGCGGCCGCAGCCGCGTGCCCTTGCCTCCCACCAGCACCACTGCCTCGACGTCGTGCAGCACACGTTCTCCTTCGTCACGCTCGTTGTGCGGATACTTCGGTAGCGAAGAGTTCGGGCTCAGCCGCGGCGCACCATCGCCATCAGCGCACGGGCCGGGGCGGCGTGCCGATCGCGCACGTAGCGGCGCAGCCCACGGTCGTGAGTCTCCAGGATGCCCTGCCGCTCGCGGGCGTGGACGGTGACCTCGGCGGACGGGACGCCGACGACCAGCCAGCCGGCCCGGTCGAGCCGGTCGCCGAGATCGACATCAGCGGGTTCGGGATCGGTGCCCGAGCCCGCGTAGCGGGGGTCGTAGCCGTCGACGGAGTCCCACGCGGCCCGGCGCACCAGCACGCAGGTGCCGGCGAGCCAGCCGACGAACCCGGCAGGCACCGGGACGCACCCGACCCCGCCGCGCACGAGTTGCCCGAGCCGGGGCCGCGGCCCGCCCGAACCCATGAGCACGCCGTCGGGCGCACGCAGCCGCGGCCCGAGCGCCCCGGCCCGCGGGTGCTGAGCTGCGGCCCGCAGCAGCACGTCGAGCGCGCCGGCACCCCAGCTGACCTGGGGATCGGCGATCGCGACCCAGCCGACGTCCGGTGCGAGACCCGCGACGGCGCGGTTGACGGCAGCGGCCCGGCCGACGTCCTCGGACAGGCGCAGCAACGTGGCTCCCGGTGCCGCCGGCGCACCACCCGTGTCGACGTGCACTGCCAGCACCGGGCGGCCGGTGGCGGCCGCCAGCGATCCAGACACCGCGTCGGGCGGGGTGGCCGTGCGCGTGACGGTGACGTGCGCCAGCGCATCGCCGTACCGCTGGACGGGCCCCACCGCGCACACCCTAACGGTGTGCCCTGCATCACCTCAGTCGTCGGTGGGATCCTCGCCGTCGAGCTCGGCGAGCGCTGCGACCGCGGCGCGGTTGCCCCAGCCCACGGCGATGACCAGGTACTCGCGGGCCTCGACCGGCCGCCCGTCCTCGATCAGGAACATGGCGAGCGTGTAGGCCCAGCCCGGCTCGTTGTGGCGCTGGGCCTCCCGGAACTCGCGCTCGGCGCCACCCGGATCGCCCTGCACGAGCAGGAACTGGCCGTACGCCGTGTGCGCCTGGACCGCATCCCGGCGCCCTGCCCACTGGTAGAGCTGCTCGGCCTCCTCGTGGCGCCCCTGCAGCGCCCGCACATCGGCGAGGGCGACCATGGAATCGGGTCGGGACTCGTCGGCGTAGCGCTCGGCCGCCGCGACGGCCAGGTGCAGCTCGCCGGCCTCGGCGTGCAGCGACACCAGGTTGGACGGGGCCTGCCCGTCGCCGGCATCCGCGGCCCGGCCGAGTACGAGCACCGCCTCCCGCAGCCGGCCCGTGTCGCGCAGCAGGATGGCGAGATCGTTGGCCGCCGGCAGTTCTCCGGACTCGACGGCCAGCCGCAGCGCACCCTCGGCGCGCTCGTCGTCGCCGATCTCGACGTACGCGACGCCGAGCCGCCCGGCGAAGCGCACCTGGCCCTGCGCGACCAGCGGGGCCAGCCACTCGGCCGCGGCGTGCCAGCTGCCGCTGTCGAGGTAGGCCTGTACGAGCAGATCCGGCGCGGCCTGCTCGCCGGAGGCGACGGCCCTGCGCAGCACCTCGACCGCGTCGAACGCCCGGCCGGCGGCGAGCAGCTGCGCACCTTCCGCCGAGAGCGGTTCCGCCATCCCCGTCATCGCCCTCCGCCCGATCGAATGAGGGGATGGTGGCACCCTGGTCCGACAGAAGTCACGTTCGGTAGGTGGCGATCACCTTCCGGTAGGCCAGTCGGCGCACCCGTTCGGGCACGAGGCGGTATCCGCCGCGGATCGCGACGTTGCGCAGGTACATCCCGCGGGAGATGAACCGGATCTTGCGGAACCGCCGTTGCAGCGCGAGCTCGGCCCGCAGCTGCGACAGCCCACCCCGGCGCGCATAGGCGCCGGCACCGACGCGGTAGCAGACCAGCGGCTCCGCGACGTTGGCCACGCGGGCGCCCGCGACGATCATCTTCGCCCAGAGCAGGTAGTCCTCCATCAACGCGAAATCGGTGTAACCACCGACGGCGCGGACCAGATCGCGGCGGTACACGACGGTCGGATGGTTGAACGGGTCTGCGAACCGCGAGCGGATGAGGATGTCGATCGGCTCGATCGGCGGCGTCCGCGTCCCGACGACGTCATCGCGATGGGTGCCGAACTCGATCAGGCCCGATCCCAGCAGGTCGACGCCCGATTCGATGATCGGCATCTGCACCGCGAACCGGTGCGGCAACGAGATGTCGTCGGCGTCCATCCGCGCCACGACGTCGTGCTTGCACGCCTCGAGACCGGCGTCGAGGGCCGGCCCCAGCCCGACGTTGCGCTCCAGCAGCACCAGCTCGACCGGCACCGGGCTCTCGGCCGCCAGCTCGTCGATCCGTGCCTGCAGGTCGGCGCCGACCGGGCCGTCGCGCACGATCACGACCTGGTCGGGCATGCGGGTCTGCTCCTGGACCGTCGACCGGAACGCCTCCGTCAGGAAGTCGGGCCGGTCACCGGCCCAGACGGGGAGCAGCAGCGAAAGCTGTTCGGGCACGTGGGGTTCTCCGTCCTTCCGCGCTCACGGATTCCTGTCACGGTCTGTGACACGGGCAGGGGCCGTCGCGGTCACCCGCGACACGCGGGGCTCTCACCAGGGCCGGACGGGCCTGCTGGTGCACCCTATGGGGCACGTCGCTGCCGATCGGAGGTGGAGTGTGGACGCACGCCGGAGCGGCCCCACCAGGTCCTCGGTGTCGGCGCGATCCGAACCGCCCTTCCCGTCCCGTTCGGCCACCTCCCGATCAGGCAGGCCTGCCAGGTCGGCAGGCGAGCACGCCGGTGCAGCAGCAGGTGGGTCGACGGCGCCCCGGCGCCGCCCCACCGCCGCCCGCGCACCCGCCGGGACCCCCTCCGGACCGGTGTGGCCGGTGATCGCGCGCCGGGTGCGCATCGGGCTCGCGGTGGCCTCGGTGCTCGTACTGGTCGTCACCGGTGTCGCGTGGGGCCTCTACCGCGACATCACCGCCGGCATCACCACCACCGACGTCATCGCGGGCGGCTCCACCACCGGAGCGCAGAACATCCTGCTCGTCGGTGTCGACAGCCGCACGGACGCGCAGGGCAACCCGCTGCCCCAGGCGGTGCAGGACCAGCTGCACAGCGGGCCCGACACCGGGGTGCTCAACTCCGACACGATCATCGTGCTGCACGTGCCCAAGGGCGGTGGGGCCGCGGCGGCCTTCTCGATCCCGCGCGACGCCTACGTCGACATCCCCGGCTATCGCACCGACAAGATCAACGCCGCCTACCCCGCGGTGAAGGAGCTCACCGCCGAGAAGCTCGTGGCCAACGGGATCACCGACCGGGCCACCGTCGAGGCCAAGGCCGGGCAGGCCGGGCGCGCCGCGTTGATCAAGGCGGTGGAGGGGGTCACCGGGCTCACGATCAACCACTACGCCGAGATCAACCTGCTCGGCTTCTACAACCTCACCACCGCCATCGGCGGCGTCGACGTCTGCCTCAAGGCCGCTGTCGACGACGACCTGTCCGGAGCGAAGTTGCCGGCCGGACCCCAGACGATCTCGGGCGCCGACGCGCTCGCCTTCGTCCGGCAGCGCCACGGGCTGCCCGACGGCGACCTCTCCCGGATCCGGCGCCAGCAGGTGTTCCTCGCCGCCGTCGCCGACAAGATCCTGCACGGCGGCACGCTCACCGACCCGGCCGCGCTCAAGGGCCTCGTCGACGTCGCGCAGAAGTCGCTCGTGATCGACTCCGGCTGGGACATCCTCGGGTTCGCCCAGCAGGCCTCCGACATCGCGGGCGGGAACCTCGAGTTCCTGACGATCCCGACCCGCGGGCAGGAGACCAACTCGCGCGGGGACGTCGTGCTCGTCGACGACTCCGAGGTGAGCGACTTCATCGACAAGCGGATCGCCGACCAGGCGGCGGCGGCCGCGCAGGCCGCTGCCAAGCCCGTGTCGAAGCCCGCACCCGCCAAGCTCGACGTGATCCCGAGCCGCTACGTGGTGGACGTGCGCAACGGCTCCGCCAGGGTCGGGCTCGCCGGCGACGTCGCCACGAAGATGCGGGCGCTGGGATTCGCCTACGGCACGATCGACAACACCGACGCGACGCCGACGTCGGTCGTGCGCTACACCGGCTCCGACGGCACGGCCGCCCGCGCGGTGGCCGACCAGCTCGGCGGCATCGCCACGGAGTCGTCGAGCGACGTTCCGCCCGGGCACCTGAGCGTGCTGGTGGGCGCCGACTTCGACCCGGCCATGGCTCCGCCGCCCGCGGCGCCCGCAGCGGACCCGGCCCCCACCTCCGCGCCCCCGCCGCCGCCGGACGCCCCGATCACGGCGGCCGGGGTGCCCTGCATCGACTGATCGCCCGTACTACCGTTCGGTCGGTGACCCTGACCGCAGCGCTGCTCGACCCGATCCGTTCCGGGGCGTCGGCCGCCCGACCGCTGATCACGTTCTACGACGACGCGACGGGCGAGCGCATCGAGCTCTCCGGCATCACCACCGCGAACTGGGCGGCGAAGGCCGCCAACCTGCTGCGCGACGAGTGCGACGTCGAGCCCGGCACCCGCGTGGCCGTGCTGCTCCCGGCGCACTGGCAGACCGCGGCCGTGCTGCTCGCCGCCTGGTGGTGCGGCGCCGAGGTGGTGCCCGACGCGGGTGACGCCGACCTGGTGCTCTGCGATGCCGACCGGCTCGACATCGCGCTCGCGGCCGGGGCCGCGAGCGGTGTGGTGGCGCTGTCGCTCGACGCGTTCGGCAAGGGCCTGCCCGGCCTGCCGGACGGCGTGATCGACTTCGCGACGGAGGTGCGGCTGCACGGCGACGAGTTCGTGCCGTGGGCCCCGCTGCCCGACACGGCGCCCGCGCTCGCAGGCACCACAGTGGCCGGGGTGCTGGCCGATGCCGCCGCGCGCGCCACCGACCTCGGCCTCGGCGCGACCGACCGGGTGCTCTCGACACTGGAGTGGGACAGCCCCGACGACCTGCGCGACGGCCTGCTGGCCGTGCTCGCCGCCGGCGCGTCACTGGTGCAGTGCCGCCATGCCGACGAGACGGCGCTGCAGCGCCGGGCGACGTCGGAACGCACCACCGCGCGGCTGCCGGTCGCCTGACATCCCCTAACCGGGCTTGCGCGCCTCGATCAGGAACCGCTCCGACTGCGAGACGAACGGACCGCCGGCCTGGATGCGTTCGTGCAGGGCGGCGAGCTGCTCGCGGTAGCCGTCGACGGTGAGGCCCGGCACGGTCCAGAGCACCTTGCGCAGGAAGTGGACCACCGCGCCGACGTCGTCGAACGTGACGCGCAGCGACTGCGTCCGCAGGTCGATGATCTCCAACCCGGCGGCCTCCGCCGCCGTCACCGCCCGCTCGGTGCTGCGTTCGGCGCCCACCGGGAGGGGACCCATGAGGGCCTCGCTGAGCGCGTGGTTGGTGCCCGCCCCGATCTGCTGCGACAGGAACGTGCCGCCCGGTCGCAGGACGCGGGCGATCTCCGGCCACGGCGTTGAGACCGGGTACCGGCTGACGACCAGGTCGAACGTGGCATCCGGATACGGCAGCGGCGCGTCGTCGGCGACCTCGGCCACCGCGACGCCCAGCGGGGCCAGGTTGCGCCGGGCCACCGCAGCGTTGGGCGGCCACGACTCGGTGGCCGCCAGCAGCGGGGGCACGGTGGGGATGCGCGCGGCCACCAGGCCTGCGTCCGCAGAGCGAAAATCAACCTCAAACCTGGCTCAAGATCGTGGTCAGGTCCACGTGGCGGTCGTAGCTTCGGGACACCGCACCGCCGAATCAGGCGCTTTCACCATGCGTGCGCCGTGCGCGCCGACTGGGAGGCATCCGCCCTGTGCACAGTTCGTCGACGACGCCGTCACCCGCTGTTCACGCCCGGCTGCGCCGCATCCACCTGCTCTTCCGCGCCGCGCTCTCCGTGTTGCTGTTGCTGTTCCTCGTCGTGATCGGGCTCGTCGCGGCGGGCATCGCCACTGGCCGTCCCGGTGCAGTCGGTCCGGTCGCACCGCTGGTGGTGGCCGTGCTGCTGGCCGTCCCGATCCAGCGACGGCGCCGGCGACCGGCGGCCTGGACGCTGTGCGCCGCGGCGCTGGCCCTGCCGATCGGTGTCGCCTGCGTGCTCGCCGTGGCCCCGGCGCCGGGGCCCGTCGCCGCCGCGCTGCTCGCGACACTGCTCCCCGTCGGTCTCGTCGCCGCGGCGGCCCACCTCGCCGGGCGAGCCTCCCCCACCGACGCCGGCGCGCTGCCGTTCGACGTGGTGGCCGCGATCCGCACCGGTCGGCGACCCCGGCCGCGACGACCGATCGTCGACAACGCGACGTTGACGTTCGCCGACATCGTCGTGACCGTGCGGGCCGGCCGGACCGGCGCGGCGCAGTTCAGCATCGCGCTGGCGCGCATCCGCGGGATGGCGGTGCGTGAGGCCACCGAGCGGGACGGTCCATGGCTCTCGATCCCGGGTGAGCCTGCGGTGCTGCCGCCCGCCGGTGCCGTGCTCGTCGTGTACGACGATCGCCACACCTACCTGTTGCCCGTGCACGACCCGGCGGGCTTCGCCGCGACCGTCAGCACCCGTGTCGCGCTGGTGCAGGGAACCGTGGTGACCTGACCGGTGCGGTGCTCATCCGGCGGCCCGACGGATTCGGGGTGCGCCGGTCACCTGCCTTCACGAGCGAGTAAAGGCCGCTCGTCGCCGTGATGTGCATGCGGTTGTTCTTGGGGCCGCCGAAGGCGATGTTGGACACCGCCTCGGGGACGCGCAGCCGTCCGATCAGCGAGCCGTCGGGGTCGTAGCAAGGCACGCCACCGCTCGTGGCCGCCACCCAGAGCCGACCACCGTCGTCGAAACGGATGTTGTCGAAGCGACCGACGTCGTCCGTCGCCGTCGCGAACACCCGGCCGTCGGACAGCGTGCCGTCTCACGTGTCAGCGCAGCAGCGCGCGCGCCATCACCATGCGCTGGATCTGGTTGGTGCCCTCGTATATCTGAGTGATCTTCGCGTCGCGCATCATCCGCTCCACCGGGAAGTCGCGCGTGTAGCCCGCACCGCCGAGCAGCTGCACCGCGTCGGTGGTGACGCTCATCGCCGTGTCGGAGGCGAAGCACTTGGCTGCGCTGGAGATGAATCCCAGGTTCTTCTCGCCGCGCTCGGCCCGGGCGGTAGCCACGTAGACGAGCTGCCGGGCGGCTTCGACCTTCATGGCCATGTCGGCGAGCATGAACTGCAGGCCCTGGAACTCCGCGATCGCCTTGCCGAACTGCTTGCGCTCCTTGACGTAGGAGATCGCGATGTCGAGCGCGCCCTGCGCGATGCCGACCGCCTGCGCACCGATCGTCGGGCGGGTGTGGTCGAGAGTGGCGAGCGCCGTCTTGAAGCCGGTGCCCTCGGCGCCGATGATGCGGTCGGCCGGGATCGTGCAGTCCTGGAAGTAGATCTCACGCGTCGGCGAGCCGTTGATGCCGAGCTTGCGCTCCTTGGGCCCCACCTCGAAGCCCGGGTCGTCCTTGTGGACGACGAACGCGGAGATGCCGTTGGCCTTCTTCTCCGGGTCGGTGACGGCCATGACCGTGTACCAGCTGGAGACGCCGGCGTTGGTGATCCAGCACTTGGTGCCGTTGAGCACCCAGGTGTCGCCGTCGCGGCGAGCGCGGGTCTTCATCGACGCGGCATCGGAACCGGCCTCCCGCTCGCTCAGCGCATAGCTGATCATGGCCTCGCCCGCGGCGATGGACGGCAGGACCTGCTGCTTGAGCTCGTGCGACGCCGAGAGCAGGATCGGCGTCATGCCCAGCCCGTTGACGGCCGGGATCAGCGAGGACGAAGCGCAGACCCGCGCCACCTCCTCGATCACGATGCAGCCCGCGAGCTCGTCGGCACCCTGGCCGCCGTACTCCTCGGGGATGATGATCGCGCCGAAACCGGCCTTCTCCAGCGCGTGCTGCGCTTCGATCGGGTAGCGGCCCTGCTCGTCGACCTCCGCCGCGTAGGGCGCGATCTCCTTCTCGGCCAGCGCCCGCACCGCTTCGCGCAGCGCCTCGTGCTCATCGCTGAGCCGGTAGGTGTCGAAATCGGTGTCCATGGCCCCGTTTCCCGTCGAGCGAGTGGATTGCTTCCACTCTAACGGCACTACGTGCCATTCAACAAGAGCACTGCTACCCTCCGTGCCATGAGTCAACCGGTGGTGCGTGCCCGCCGCGGCCGCTCCGCCGCGGGCCGGGCCGAGGTGCGCCGGGATCTCGTCGCCGCCGCCGTGCAGCTGTTCCGCAGCCAGGGCTACGAGGACACCACCGTCGACGACATCGCCGCGGCAGCGGGCGTCGGGCGGCGCACGTTCTTCCGCTACTTCCGCAGCAAGGAGGACGCGATCTCGCCCGATCACGAGACCGCGCTCACCCGCATCGCCGAGATCTTCGCGACCGCGCACCCGACCGAGCCCACCGGCGGGCTCGCCCTGCGCGCCGGCGAGACCGTGTTCGACCTCTACACCGATGACCCCGGCCTGTCGGTCGAGCGCTTCGCCCTGATCCGCGAGGTGCCCGCGCTGCGCGATCGGGAGTCGGCGAGCGTCGATCACTACCGGCGGCTGTTCACCCGCAACCTGCGCGGTCGTCTCGCCGACACCCCGGACGGCGACCTGCGGGCCGCCGTCATCGGTGCCGCCGTGGTGGCGGCCCACAACCTGGCGCTGCGGGCCTGGCTCGCCGCGGGCGCACCGGTCAGCGGCATCGACGCGCTGCGCGCCCGGTTCCGGGCCGTGGCCGGCATGCTGCCCGTGGAGCCGGCCCGCGACCTGCATGCGGTGGCGGAGCGGCTGGAGGCTGCGGTGGGGCGGCTGGAGCGGGCCGACACGTAGCCGGCTCGCACGGTCCCGGCGGTGGGGATCGAACGGCACGCTCGTACAACTGGAGTGGACGAACGTGCCGTTCGCTCGGACCGGCCGGCGACCCACCCCGGACATGCGTGATCCCCGGGCCGCACCCTACGAGTGCGCTAGCCGAGCTGGACGGGCTCGGGCCCGGGGATCACGGGTGACTGCCTGGGATTCGCCGGCACCACACCGGCTCCACAAACCGTCGGAAAGAACTAGTCCTGTGGTGCTAGCGGACAGCCACCTCACGAGTCCAATAGCTATTCAACGCTGGACCACCTCCTCTCACGTGTACCGCCACAGTACGACCGCGGGAGCCGGTTCGCCACGTTATTTTCGGGCCGTCTCAGTCGACCCCGGCCCGGGCCCGCAACGCCGCATCCTTGGTCAGGACGGAGCGCTCCAGATCGGCCTGGAACGCCTCCATCCGAGCGCGCAACGCCACGTCTGCGGCGCCGAGGATCCGCACCGCCAGCAGCCCCGCGTTGCGCGCGCCGCCCACTGCCATCGTCGCGACGGGCACCCCCGCCGGCATCTGGACGATCGAGAGCAGCGAGTCGAGCCCGTCGAGGTACTTCAGCGGCACCGGCACCCCGATCACCGGCAGCGGCGTGACCGAGGCGACCATGCCCGGCAGGTGGGCGGCGCCGCCCGCGCCCGCGATGATCACGCGCAGGCCGTTGCCCGCCGCGGCGCGGCCGTAGTCGATCATCCGCTGCGGGGTGCGGTGGGCGGAGTACACGCCCACGTCGTAGGCCACGTCGAACTCGGCGAGCGCCTCGGCGGCAGCCTCCATCACCGGCCAGTCCGAGTCGCTTCCCATGACGATGCCGACGAGCGGGTCAGACATTGGCTTCTTCCCTCATTCCGGCGTGCGCGGACCAGCCGTCGCTCCATTCGCCCGTGGACAGCCACTCCGCCGCGAGCGCCGCCCGCACCCGCACCTCGGCCATGTCGGTGCCCAGCGCGGTGACGTGCCCGACCTTGCGCGCCGGCCGTTCGGCCTTGCCGTACAGGTGCACCTTGACGTCCGGGAACCGGGCGAACAGGTGGTGCATCCGCTCGTCGACGCCCATCACGGGCGGGACGGCCGCGCCGAGCACGTTGGCCATCACCACGGCGGGGGCGGTGGGGGTGGTGGCACCCAGCGGGTAGTCGAGCACCGCGCGCAGGTGCTGCTCGAACTGCGACGTGCGGGCGCCCTCGATCGTCCAGTGCCCGGAGTTGTGCGGCCGCATGGCCAGCTCGTTGACGACCACGGCGCCCGAGTCCGTCTCGAACAGCTCCACGGCGAGCAGCCCGGTGACGCCCAGCTCGGCGGCGATGCGCAGCGCCAGCTGCTGGGCCTGCACGGCCCGCTCCTCGGGGAGGCCCGGCGCGGGCGCGAGGACCTGGACGCACTGCCCGTCGGCCTGCACGGTCTCCACCACCGGCCAGGCCGAGGCCTGGCCGAACGGCGAGCGGGCGACGAGCGCGGCCAGCTCGCGGCGCATCGCGACGCGCTGCTCGATCATCAGCGGCGTGCCGGCGGCCAGCAGCTGCGCCACGAGCGGCGCATCGGGCTCGTCGAGCATCCACACCCCGCGCCCGTCGTAGCCGCCGCGGACGGCCTTGAGCACCGACGGGCCGTGCTCGGCCAGGAACGCGGCCACGTCGCCCGGCTCGAGCACCTCCGCGAAGGGCGGCACCGCGATGCCGAGCTCGACGAGCCTGCGGCGCATCACGAGCTTGTCCTGCGCGTGCAGCAGCGCTCCCGGCTCCGGGTGCACCGCGACGCCGTCGGCGACGAGCGCGCGCAGGTTCTCCTGCGGAACGCCCTCGTGATCGAACGTGACGGCCGAGCAGCCGCGGGAGAACGCGCGCAGCGCGGCGAGGTCGACGGCTGCGCCGGGACGGACGTCGGCGCACACGAGCGCGGCCGGATCACCGGGATCGGCGGCCAGCACTCGCAGTGACTGTCCGAGGGCGATGGCGGCCTGGTGCGTCATGCGGGCGAGCTGCCCGGCACCGATCATCCCGACCACCGGCAGGTTCTTCGACTCAGCAGCGTCCACGGTGCGGGGAGCCTACCTGGCCGGGCCGACCGGTCTCTGATCTGGCACGATCGATCAGGTGGCATTAGTCGAGACGGTGCTCGGGCACATCCCACAGCCCTACCGGGATGTGGCGATCAAGCACCGTGAGCTGGTGAAGTTCGGTCTCGTCGGCGGTTCGACGTGGGTCATCGACACCGCGGTCTTCCTGTTCCTCAAGAGCACCGTGCTGGCCGACAAGCCGCTCACGGCGAAGGTGATCGCGGTGATCGTCGCCACGATCGTTTCGTACATCCTCAACAGAGAGTGGTCATTCCGGACACGCGGCGGGCGTGAGCGTCATCACGAAGCGTTGTTGTTCTTCGTGATCAGCGGCGTCGGGGTGGCCGTGTACACGGCTCCGCTGGCGATCTCGCGCTACCTGCTCGACCTCAAGTACCCCGGAGTGTCGATCTTCACGCAGGAGGTCGCCGACTTCGTCAGCGGCCAGATCGTGGGCGTGCTGGCCGGCATGGTGTTCCGCTGGTGGGCCTTCCGCCGCTTCGTGTTCCCGACCGAGGACGCGCGGCGCCAGGAGCCGATCGTCGACTGACCCCACGCGCGTCGAGCGAGGTCGCTCAGCGCGGAACCTGCGGCCGGCGCGGCGCCCCGACCACATCGTCGGCCCGGGCGGCGGGCAGGAAGATCGTGAACATCGCCGGGCGCGGCCGCGACAGCTCCAGCCGGCCCCCGTCGGCCTCGACGAGCGCGCGGGCGAGCGCGAGCCCCAGCCCCGTGGACGACCCGACGGAGACGCCGCGGTCGAAGACGTGGGGCACCAGCTCCTCCGGAACCCCGGCGCCGTTGTCACCGACCTCGATCAGCAGGCTGTGCTCGGTGGCGCGCGCGGTGAGGGTGACCGTGCCGCCGCCGTGCTGGATGGCGTTGTCGACGAGCGCGCCGACGGCCTCGCGGATGCGGGCCGGGGTGACGCGGGCCAGCAGCCCGTCGGGCACCCGGAACTTGAACGAGCGACCGGCGGCCCGCACCACCGGGCGCCACTCGTCGGCCACCGCGGTGAGCCCGACGCGCAGGTCCTGCAGCTCGGCCCCCGCCGCGCGGGCGGCCCGTGCGGCCTCCAGCAGCTCGTCGAGCACCCCGGAGAGCCGCTCGGCCTGCTCCAGCGCCGCGAGCGCCTCCTTGCCGACGCTCGGGTCCGGATGGGTGCTCAGCTCGTCGAGCCGCAGCTGCAGCGCCGTCAGCCTGCTGCGCATCTGGTGCGACACGTCGCCCACCAGCTCCCGCTCGCGCTGCAGCAGCGTGGCCAGTGCCGCGGCGGAGGTGTCGAGCACGTCGGAGACGCGGTCCAGCTCGAGGATGCCGTAGCGGTGCGGGGCGGAACGGAAGTCGCCGGCACCCAGGCGGGCCGCCCGGTCGGCGACGTCGGAGAGCGGCTCGGCCAGCCGCCGCGCCGTGACGGTGGCGACCACGGCGCCCGTCCCCACCGACATCACGACGAGCAGCAGCACCACGAGCGTGACCTGCAGCTGCTGGCCGCGCATCAGCGACTGCGGCTCCTCGAGCCGGATCGAACCGCCGGGCCCGAACGGCACGGTCTCCGACACCGTCTGCCCGACGACGGGCGAGCCGATCACCTGCGCCGGTGCGCCCTCCGGCTCCAGCACCAGCCGCCCGCCCGCCGGGATCGCGAGTTCGATGGCCGAGACGTCGCCGGCGTCGATCGTGCCGCTGCCGTCGATCCGGCCGGCGATCTGATCGAGCCGCGACGTGAGGTCCGAGCGGGTGAAGTCCTCGACCAGGCGCCACGTCGTGAACGCCAGCGGCCCGCCGAGCACCAGCGCCGTGATCGTGACGACCAGCAGCGTGGACAGCAGGATCCGGCGACGCATCAGTCGTGGTTGAAGCGGAAACCGACGCCGCGCACCGTCGCGATGCGGTGGTCACCGCCGATCTTGCGGCGCAGCCAGGACATGTGCATGTCGAGCGTCTTGGACGTCTTCATCTCGGGGTCGTTCCAGACCTCGCGCAGGATCTCCTCGCGCGTGACGACCTGCCCGGCGCGCAGCAGCAGCACCCGCAGCAGCTCGAACTCCTTGTTGGCCAGCCCCACCTCGGCCCCGTCGACGAGCACGCGCCGCCCCGACAGCTCCATGCGCACGCCGCCGACCTCGACCGACTCCGGCGTGAGCCTGCGCAGCAGCGCCCGGACCCTGGCCAGCAGCTCGGCGAGGCGGAACGGCTTGCCGACGTAGTCGTCGGCTCCCGCATCGAGCCCGACGACGAAGTCGACCTCGTCGGTGCGGGCGGTGAGCATCAGCACCGGCAGGTCCGGGAAGTCGAGCCGGACGCGCCGGCACACCTCGAGCCCGTCCATCCCGGGCAGGCCCAGATCGAGCACCAGCAGGTCGATGTGGCCGACCCGCACCTGATCCAGTGCCGCGAGCCCATCGGCCGCGACCTCCACGACATAACCCTCGCGCTGCAGCGCTCGGGAGAGCGGTTCGGCGATGGCGGTGTCGTCCTCGGCGAGCAGGACGGTAGTCACGGAGGACACCTTAGGCCGATCGGAGCCGACGGAGCGGAATTGCCATGATCTACACATGTCCGACGACCCGCGCGCGTCCGAGGCCTAGTCTGGTCCGACGATGAGTTCGCAGCTGGCGTTCCGGATACTGGGACCGCTCGAGGTCGTGCGCGACGGTCGGCGCGTGGAACCGAGCAGCGCCAAGCTGCGGGCGCTGCTGATCGCGCTGCTGGTGCACCGCACGCAGTTCCGGACGGGCCCGCAGCTCATCGACGACATCTGGGGCGATCGACCGCCGACCACGGCGCCGGGGGTACTGCGCAACTACCTGTCGCAGCTGCGGGAGCTGCTCGGGCCCGGCGTGCTGATCCGGCACGGAGCCGGGTACGGCATCGACGTGCGCCCCGGGGAGCTCGACAGCGAGCGGTTCGAGGAGCTCGCCGCGGCGGCGCGGACGGCGGCGCGCGGGCGTGATCTCGCGGCGGTCATCGATCTGACGGCGACGGCGCTGGCGTTGTGGCGCGGTGCGGCGCTGGCCGACGTGGCCGCGGCCGAGTTCACACGTCCGCACGTCGCCCGGCTGGGCGAGTTGCGCGATGCATTGACCGAGCTGCGCCTTGAGGCGACGATCGCGGCGGGCCGACCGCACGAGGCCATCGCCCCGCTGGAGGAGCTGCTGGTCGTCGATCCGTTGCGCGAGCGACTCTGGTGGCTGCTGATGCTGGCCCAGTACCGCTGCGGGCGTCAGGCGGACGCGCTGCGCTCCTACCAGCGCGTCCGGGCCGAGCTGGCAGGCGAGCTCGGCGTCGATCCCGGCACCGAGCTGCGCGAGCTCGAGGTCGCGATCCTCAACCAGCGCCCCGAGCTCGACGACCTGCTCCCCAGGGCGGCCGCGCCCGCGGTCGAGCAACCGGTCACCGGGGTGTCGCGCCTGCTTCCGCCGCGCCGCTACCGCACCGCGTTGGTGGGACGGGCGGGCGAGCTCGATGCGTTGGTCGGGAGCGTCGTGGCCGGTGCGGTGCTGACCCTGACCGGGGTCGGTGGTGCGGGCAAGACGCGGTTGGCCGTCGCGTTGGCCGAGCGCGTGCGCGCCGGTTGGTCGGACGGGGTGGCGTTCCTCGATCTCGCCCCGGTGGGCGACGACGGCATGGTCGCGGTCGCCGCGCTGGTGGCGCTGGGGCTCGACGAGGAGCCGGCCCGGCCGCCGCTCGACACCGTCACGCGTGCGTTGCGCCAGCGTCGGATGCTGCTCGTGGTGGACAACTGCGAGCACGTGATCGAGGCGGCCGCGCGTCTCGCGGATGCGGTGGTCGATGCGGCACCCGGCTGTGCGGTGCTGGCCACCAGCCGCGTGCCGCTGGCGGTGCCGGACGAGCGGGTCTGGGCCGTGGGGCCGCTCGCGGCCGACGACGAGGGGTCCGACGCGGTGCGGCTGCTGGTGGAGCGCGCGGTCGCGGTGAATCCGGGCTTCCGCGCCGACCACCACGCCGTCGAGCTGGTCCGGCGGCTGGGCGGCCTGCCACTGGCGATCGAGATGGTCGCGCCGTGGACCCGCACGCTCTCGATGAGCGACATCGCGGATCGGCTCGACCAGCTGGTCGCGATCGGTGATGACGCGAGGCCGCAACGACAGCAGCGGATGGCTGCCGTCTTCGACTGGAGCGACCGCCGCCTCGATCCGGCCACCCGGCGGGTCTTCCACCGGCTCGGCGTGTTCGTCGGCGATTTCGATCTCGCCGCGGCGGAGGCCGTCGTCCCGGCCGATGCCGGGGAGCGGCCCGGCGTGCTGGTGGCGCTGGGCAGGCTCGTCGATCACTCGCTGGTGATCGCGGAGACCTCGGGGGGACCGACCCGGTACCGGATGCTGGAACCGGTGCGGCAGTTCGCGGCGGCGCTGCTCGACGGGGGCGGCGACGGGGAACCGGTCCGCGACCGGCACGGGCTGCACTACCGGTCGATCGCGATCGGTGTCGGCCGGCACGCGGCCGGTCCCGCGGCCACGGAGTGGCTCGCCCGCGCCGATCAGGAGACCGCCAACCTGCGCGCCGCACACGACCGGGCGCTGCGGACGCGGCGGGCCGACGATGCCGCGGTGATCGCAGGCGGGCTCTACTGGTACTGGTGGATCCGGGCGTCCAGCACCGAGGGGATCGACCGCCTGCGCCGCTCGCTGGACCTGCGACCGTCGCCGGGGCCGCGGGCCAGGGCCCGGATCGGCCTCGCGTCGTTGCTGATCCAGGCCGATCGGCTCGACGAGGCCGCGGAGCAGGCCGAGGCGGCCGTCGAGGATGCCCGCCTCGCCGGTGACGCGCGCCTCGAAGCGCACGCGGTCGGCACCGTCGGCAGGATCGCGGGCGACCGCGGCCGCTCCGATGTCGCCGAGGAGATGCTGCGCGATGCCCAGGACCGTTTCGAGGCATGGGGCAACCGCGGAGGCACGGTGTGGTGCCTGTTCGTGCGCTACGCGGTCGCCGCCCGACCCGGAGCCCAGGCCGCGGCGTTGCCGGGCCTGCACCGCGCGCACCGGCTCGCCATCGAGGAAGGCACGCGGTGGGGACAGGCCTGGACCACGGCCCTGCTGGGACTGGCTGCGCTTCGCGACGAGCGGTTCGAGGCCGCCGTCGACCTGTTGACCACGGCGAACCGGCTCATCGACGACAACGGCCTGCGTGATGAGCTGGCGGTCTACGCGAAGTCGTACCTGGGCGTCGCCCGGGCGCGGACCGGTCGTGCGCGCACCACCACCGGCGTGCTCGGGCAGGCACTGGCGATCGCGGAGGGCTTTCCCGATCGGAAGCCGCTGGCGGCATGGCGCTGGGCGCTCGCCGAGGTCGCCGCCGCCACCGCGGATCCCGAGCTCGTCGCACGCTCGCTCGGCGCTGCGGAGCCCCGTGTCGAGCTGGTCGGCTGCATGACCGACACCGAGCGGATCGACGCGCTGCGGGCCACGGCCGCCGCGAAGCTGGGTGCGACCCGCGTCGAGGCCCTGTACCGCGCGGGCGAACGCGAGCCCGACCACGACCTGCTGGCCGAGCTCGAGGCGAGCCTGAACCGCGGCTGAACCACGGCTGAACACCTCATCGGCAGGCTGATCCGCACCGAGTCTCCCGACGGACGGATCACCGTGACAACGACGAGCTTGTTCCTCTCATCCCGGTTCAACGGGCCGCCCGGCGTGGCGAACGGGGGCATCGCCTGCGGGTCGCTCGCCGGCGCCGCCGGTGTCGCTCCCGGCGCAGCCGTCGAGGTCCGCCTGCGCCGACCGGTGCCGCTGGATCGACGGCTGGACGTCCGCCTCGACGGCGACGCGTTCCGGCTCGAGGACGCCGGCGAGGTGGTGGCCCGCGGACACGTCACGGAGGCCGGCCCGGACCTCTCCGTTCCGGATGTCGTCACCGCCGACGAGGCCGTCGCCGCGACCCGGCGTCACACGAACGCGGTCTTCCCGGCCTGCTTCGTCTGCGGATCGGGGCGACCGGACGGCGACGGGCTCCGGATCTTCCCGGGCCGGGTGGCGGACCGTCGGGTGTGGGCCGCGCCGTGGACGCCGGACCGCTCGGTCGTGGGCGCGGACGGACGCGTCGCCCCGGAGTTCGTCTGGGCCGCACTCGACTGCCCGGCCGGCTTCGCGGCCGTGGAGGACGCCCTCGAACGCGACGCGCTGCCAGGGGGCTCCGCCGCGGTGCTGGGCCGGATGAGCGTGCGGCTCGCGGGCCTTCCCGAGATCGCGGTCGAGCACCGGATCGTCGCCTGGCCGATCGCCGTCGACGGGCGCAGGCTCACCGCAGGCTCGGCGCTGCTGTCCCCGAACGGGGACGTGCTGGCGGCGGCCGGCACGACGTGGGTCGCGCTCACCGCGTCCGCTCCGCAGCTCGATGCCGGACGTGTGCGGTGAGCGCGGGACGCCGCGGGGTGGCACTGACCCCGATGGAGACCCGTGAGGACATCATCGTGCGCACCGCACTGCTGGCCGACGAGCTGGGCTACGAGGCGTTCGCCCTGCCGGAGGCGTGGGGGCTCGACTCGACGGTCCTGCTCACCCGGATCGGGCTGCAGACCCGACGGATCGCGCTGGTGGCAGGTGTCCTGTCGGTGTGGGGCCGGACCCCGGCCACGATCGCGATGACCGCGACCGCGCTCCACCGCGCCACCGATGGCCGGTTCGTGCTCGGGCTCGGCACCAGCACGCCCGCGCTCGTCGAGGGCTTCCACCGCGTCGCGTTCGAGCATCCCGCCGCCCGGCTGCGCGAGGTCACGCGCGAGGTGCGGAACCTGATCAGCGGTGGGCGGGCCCAGCTCAACCCGGAGCTGGCGACCCGCGCGCTCGGCATGGGCGTTCCCCCGGTCCCCGAGCTGCCGATCTGGGTCGGGGCGCTCGGCGAACGCACGGTCGAGGTGGCCGCCGACCTCGCCGACGGCTGGTTCGCGGTCTTCCAGACCCCGACCGGCCTCGCCGACCGTGCCGCGCGGTTCACCCGGCCGATCACCGTTGTCGCAGGTCCGTTGACCGTCGCAGGCGATGACGGCGGGGCCGCGCGGGCGGCTGCCGCCGGCGCGCTCGCCTGGTACCTGTGCGCGATGGGCACCGACTACGCGGCGGCCGCGACCCGGCAGGGCCACGGTGCGGCGGTGCGCGCCGTCCAGGCCGCGAACCCGCGCCCCAACCCCGTCACCGGCGTCGTCCCGGAGGAGGCGAACGGGCTGCTCGACGACTTCGCCGCGCACGGGGACCCGGCGCAGGTCCGCGCCGCGCTGGCGGACTGGGACGAGGTCGCCGACATCGTCATGATCGGGTTACCACCGGGGCTGTCGTGGGACCGGATCGAGGCGACGCTGCATGCCGCCGCACCGGACATGCCGTGAATGTGGTGGCAGCGGGCGGGGCCGCCCGCCATGCTCGCCGCCATGACCGATCCCCGCACCCAACCGCCGCTGGTCGCCGACGAGCGTGCCACCCTCGCCGGGTTCCTCGACTGGCAGCGCCAGACACTCGCGCTCAAGTGCGCGGGTCTGACCCCCGCGCAGCTCGCGGAGCGCCCCGTCCCGCCGTCGGCGATGTCGCTGCTGGGCCTCGTCCGCCACCTCACGGAGAACGAGCGCGGCTGGTTCCTCGAGGTGCTCGACGGGCAGGACGTGCCGCTGCTCTACGGCGCCGGTGATGCCGACATCACCGGCGTCGACCCGGAAGGTGTCGACGCCGCCGAGGTGACGGCCGTGTTCGACACCTGGAACGCCGAGTGCGCCCAGTCCCGGGAGGTCGTCGCCCGGCTCGCGACGCTGGACGCCATCGGCAAGGACGACCGCGGCCGGGAGTTCTCGGCGCGCTGGATCATCACGCACATGATCGAGGAGTACGCCCGCCACAACGGCCACGCCGACTTCCTGCGGGAGCGCATCGACGGTGCCACCGGAGAATGAGCCTCGACCGCCGCACCCGACCGGCGCAGGACGCCGACGAGCGCACGATGCTCGCCGGGGTACTGGAGTTCCAGCGTGAGACGCTCGCCCGCAAGTGCGAGGGCCTGTCCCCCGGTCAGCTCGCCGAGCGCGCCGTCGCGCCGTCGCCGATGTCGCTGCTGGGGCTGATCCGCCACGTCACCGACGTCGAGCGGGGCTGGTTCCAGCGCGCGCTCGGAGGGCTCGACGCACCGCCGCTCTACTACGACGAGGCCGCCAACCCGGACGGCGACTTCGACGACGTCGACGCGGCCACGGTCGGCCCGGCGGAGGTGGACGCCACGTTCGCGACCTGGCGCGCGACCTGCGCCCGGTCGCACCAGATCTACACCGCGCTGCCGTCGCTGGAGGCCACCGCGCACAACCGCGGCCGCGTCCTGTCCGCCCGCTGGGTGCTCCTGCACCTGATCGAGGAGTACGCCCGCCACAACGGCCACGCCGACCTGTTGCGGGAGCGCATCGACGGCGTCACCGGTGAATGAGGCAGGCTCTGTGCTCGTGGACCGCGATCTCGAGCTCGCCCTGCGCATGGCCGACACCGCCGATGCGATCACGCTGAAGCGGTTCCGGGCCGCTGACCTGCACGTCACCCGCAAACCCGACCGCACCCCCGTCACCGACGCCGACACGGCCACCGAGCACGCGCTGCGCGAGCAGATCAGCGCCGAACGCCCCGACGACGCCGTGCTCGGCGAGGAGGAGGGCGGCACGGTGCCCGAGTCGGGGCGCGGCTGGGTCCTCGACCCCATCGACGGCACCAAGAACTACTCCCGCGGCGTGCCGGTCTGGGCCACGCTCATCGGGCTGACCGTGGCCGGGCAGCCGGTGGTCGGGGTGGCCAGCGCTCCCGCACTGGGTCGGCGCTGGTGGGCCGCGCAGGGGCTGGGTGCCTGGACCACCGACAGCCCGGGCGGAGAGCCCCGGCGGCTCACGGTCTCGGGTGTCACCGACATCGGCGACGCGTACCTGTCCACCACCGACGTCCGGACGTTCGCGGAGCAGGGCCGGCTCGACAACTACCGCGCGCTCATGGACGCGGTGTGGGAGACCCGCGCGTTCGGCGACTTCTGGCAGTACTGCCTGGTGGCGGAGGGCGTGCTCGACATCGCCGTCGACCCGATCGCCAACCCGTGGGACCTCGCAGCGCTCGTACCGATCCTGGACGAGGCCGGCGGACGCCTCACGTCGCTGACCGGCACCGGCGGCTACGCCGACGGCGACGGGATCGCCACCAACGGCGCGTTGCACGAGGCGGCACTCGCCCTCGTCGGCCGCTGACCCCCACCGACCAGTACCGAACGTGGAGACACCAGTGCCCGAGTACGCCTTCGAGGACCTCACCGCCGGCCGCGTGTTCGACCTCGGCACCCTCGTCGTCGACCACGACGAGATGCTTGCCTTCGCGCGCCGGTTCGATCCCCAGCCGTTCCACGTCGACGAGGCCGCGGGTGCCGCGTCGATCTTCGGTGGGCTCGCCGCGTCGGGCTGGTTCACCGCATCGCTGTGGATGCGCACCTACGTCGACGGCATCCTCAACCGCGCCACCTCGCTCGGCTCCCCGGGTGGCGAGGAGATCCGCTGGCCGGCACCGGTCTTCGCGGGCGACAAGCTGCAGGCGACGATGGAGGTGCTCGAGGCCCGCCGTTCCCGCACGCGCCCGACGATGGGGCTGATCAAGTTGCGCGGCGTGCTGCGCCGGGGCGACCAGGAGGTCTTCACCAGCATCTTCACCGGGATGTTCGGCACCAGGGACGCGACGCCGGGCACCTGATCGGCGCCCGACCCTGATCGGGAACTGAACCACACCGACCGGGGTGCGGCCGGTGTGGGACCTGGCGGCGCGAGCGGCAGCTCAGGGAGCCTCGACGAGCCCGGCCACGTCGATGCGCAGCGGGAACGGCACCGACGTGACGAGCTCGCCGGTGGCCCGCTGGCTCTCGACGTAACCGTCGCCGGGCGCGCCGAGGCCGAACACCGTGATGGACGGCACCGGCGGATCGAGATCCACCACCCAGTAGTGCGGGATCCCGGCCCCGGCGTACTCGAACGGCTTGAGCACCGTGTCGATCCCCCGCGAACCGGGCGAGATGATCTCCACCGCGATGAGCACCTCGCTTGCCGCTACCCGCATCTGCGCGCCACCCCGGGGCACGACCACCAGATCGGGAGCTCGAACGATCGCAGGCGTCTCGGCACGCACCACGACCTCGAAGTCGAACAGGGCCTGCCACCGTGGTGGCAGCTGCTGGCGAACCGACCAGGCGAGCGCCAACAGAGCGTCCTGGTGCCTCCGCGCGGGCTTCGGCGACACGACGAGCACCCCCTCCTGCAACTCGACGTGCCCCGCGTTGTCCTCGGGAAGCGCCTCCCATTCCGCCAACGTCATCAGCGCATGCGGGATCGGCATGACCATTGCGACACCTCCTGCCCCGGTCGCGACCAGTGTGCCCGACACCACCGACGGTTGCGGTGCCAGATCAGCTCTTGTCGGCGATCTCCTTCTGGTACTTCTCCGTCATGTGCGCCACGGCTGCGAGCTGCGCGTCGGCGTGGCCGGTGCGCGTCTCCGAGGCCCTCGCCTTGGCGTCGAGGGTGACCTGCGCCTGGCCCTGGAAGCGCGGCAGCACGTGCTGTGCGATGAGCTCGTAGGAGCGCTTGGTGGCCTCCGGGTTGGCCCACTCGTGGGCCAGCAACAGCATCGAGCCGAACCCGCCGGACTGGTCGACGAGCTTCTGCACCTGCGCCGCCGCGTCCTCCACGGTGCCGATCGCGCCGATGCCGGCCTCGTTGATGAAGTCGATCATCTCCTTGACGTCGCCGCCGCTCACCGCCATCTGCGGGAACGCCGCCACCTTCTGGAAGTAGCGGAACCACTGCTCGATGCCGAACTGCACGTCGCGGTAGGCCTGCTCGCGCGTCTCGGCGATGTGCATGAGCCCGACGAGCCGCCACTTGAGCCGGTCGACGACCTTGTCGTGCGCTGCCGCCCGCTCCTCCATGACGTTCCAGTGGTGCGCGAGCGCGTCGAAGCCCTCCGGCGACAGCGTGGCGCCGATCGACAGGAGCCCGACGCCGTGGGTGCCCGCCAGCCGGGGACCGGTGGGCGAGGCCACCGCGGCGACCGTGACGTCGAACAGCGGGTCGGAGTAGGGCCGCAGGTGCGTGCGGGCCTCGATGAGCGTGTGGGTGCGGGTCTGCGCCGACACGGTCTCGCCGCGCAGCAACCGCATGACGATGTCGAGGTTCTCCTGCAGCAGTTCCCGCGTGTCGGTGGGGTTGAGCCCGATCATGGCGGAGTCGGTGGGCAGCGATCCCGGGCCGACGCCCAGCATCACCCGGCCGCGGGTGAGGTGGTCGAGCAGGATCATGCGCTCGGCCACCCACAGCGGGTTGTGATAGCTCAGCGAGGTGACGCCGGTGCCCAACCTGATGTGCTTCGTGCGCTCGGCGGCTGCGGCGATGAAGATCTCCGGAGAGCCGATGATCTCCGAGCCCGCCGAGTGGTGCTCACCGATCCACGCCTCGTCGTAGCCGAGGTGGTCGAGGTGCTCGATCAGCGCGAGGTCGCGCTGCAGCGCGCTCGTCGGGTTCTCGCCTGCGGGGTGGAACGGTGCCAGGAAGATGCCGAACCGCAGTCTGCTCACGTGGGCTCCCAGTCATCGGTGACGTCCCTCGACCGTAAGCACCCGCCGCGCTCGGCGGCACCCCCAGTCGGTCAGGTGCCGCGCGGGGCCAGCAGCGCGGGGACGTCGACGCGCGACGGGAACGGCGCGGTGACGTTGAGCTCGCCGGTGGCGATCTGGCTCTCGACGTAGCCGTCACCGGGGGCACCGAGTCCGAACACCGTGATCGACGGCGCCGGCGGATCGAGGTCCACGAGCCGGTAGTGCGGGATGTCGGCCTCTGCGCACTCGAACGCCTTGAGACGCGAGTCCAGGTTCCGGGTGCCCGCCGCGATGATCTCTACCGCGAGCAGTACATCGCCCGCCTCGACACGCTCCGGCGGACCATCGACGCGGACGATGACCAGGTCAGGGGCCCGGACGGTGGCAGCGATCCGTGCCACAGCCCGCTGGTGGTCACGCGGCGGTTTGGGGACGGCAAATGAGCACGCCCTCCTGCAGTTCGTAGTCGGCCGAGGTGTCCTCGGGCAACGCGACCCACTGCACCAACGTCATCAGGTCCCGCTGGATCGGCGGCACCTCATCCCGCCAGCGCCCGCACCACCCGCGACGGGGACGGCCTGCCCAGCTGCTGCGCCATCCACGCGCTCGTGCCCACCAGCGCGTCGAGGTCGACGCCGTGGGCGATCCCCAGCCCGTCGAGCATCCAGACGAGGTCCTCGGTGGCGAGGTTGCCGGTGGCGGACTCGGCGTAGGGGCAGCCACCCAGCCCGCCCGCGCTCGCGTCGACGGTGGTGACGCCCCGGCGCAGAGCCGCGAGCGTGTTGGCCAGCGCCTGGCCGTACGTGTCGTGGAAGTGCACCGCGAGCTGGCTCGGCGCCACCCCGGCCGCGACGCAGGCGTCGATGACCGCGCCGACGTGGCCCGCGGTGCCGGTGCCGATGGTGTCGCCGAGCGAGAGCTGCACGCAGCCCATGTCGACGAGCCGCCGTGCGACGGCCGCGACCTGCTCGGGCGCCACCGCGCCTTCCCACGGGTCGCCGAAGCACATCGACACGTAGCCGCGCACCCGCAGGCCCTCGGCCCTGGCGCGGGTGACCACCGGGGAGAACATGGCGAACTGCTCGTCGAGGGTGCGGTTGAGGTTGCGCTTGGCGAACGTCTCGGTGGCGCTGCCGAAGATCGCGATGTGCCCGACGCCCGCGGCGAGCGCGCGGTCCAGGCCGCGGTCGTTGGGCACCAGCACCGGGTAGTCGAGGCCGGGACGGCGCGCCAGCGTGGCGAGCAACTGCTCCGCGTCGGCGAGCTGGGGCACCCATTTCGGGTGCACGAAGCTGGTGGCCTCGAGCACGCCGAGGCCGGCGTCGGCGAGCCGGTCGAGGAACTCGACCTTCACCTCGACGGGCACCACGGTGGACTCGTTCTGCAGCCCGTCGCGGGCACCGACCTCGTAGATCGTGACCTCGGCCGGCAGGTCCGGGTCGCGCACGATCATGGGGAGCGCTCTAGTGGTCATCGGCCACCTCCTGGTACAGCAGTGCGTGCACCCGCTCGACACCCGGGATGTCGGAGAACTCGAGCGGCTCGTCCGAGGCCGACTCGATGACGAGCGTGCCGCAGCCGAGCAGCCGCTCGATCACGGTGTGGCGGAACTGGACGCTGTTGATGCGGCTCATCGGGATGTCGATGCCGTGGCGTGACACCAGCCCCTCCCGCACGAGCACCCGCCGCGTCGTGACGACGAAGTGGGTGGTGCGCCAGCGGACCACCGGCTTCACGGTGAGCCAGACGACGAGCACCAGCCCGACCACGGCCAGCGCGATCCACGCCCACGGCGCCCACGACTGGTTGCGCACGAGCGCAGCGAGGAAGCTTCCGATCCCGATGACGAGCAGCAGCGCCAGCACCGGCAGCACCAGCATCTTCCAGTGCGGGTGCTTGTGCATGACGATCTGCTCGCCAGGGACGAGGAGATCGTCCGGATAGGCCACATCGTCACCGTATCGCCCCCCGGCCCGGCGCCGGCACCCACGGACGGAGGGTCAGCCGGCAGGGGTGCTCAATCGGCTGGGCGCAGGTGCACGACGTCACCCGCAGCCACGGCCCGGCGGTGCCCGGCGGCGTCGAGCAGCAGCAGCCTGCCGTCACGGTCGACGTCCTCGGCGATGCCGGTGAACGACGCCCCGCCCGGCAGCTCCACGCGGACCTCGGAGCCGAGGCTGACGCAGCCGGCGCGGTAGTCGGCGCGCAGACGGGTCAGGTCGGGGTCGCCGCTGCCCTCGCGCCAGGCGGCCTCGCGCTCGAGCAGCCGGTTGAGCAGCGTGACGAGCAGCGTGGCGCGGTCGATGTCGGCACCCTCGGCCGTCAGCGACGATGCGCCGGCCTGCTCGGGCGGCGAGGCGTGCACGTTGATGCCCATGCCGATCACGACGGCGGGGCGCACCGAGTCGGCGACCTCGGCGAGGATGCCGGCGGCCTTGCGCTGCTGTGCACCGATGAGCAGGTCGTTGGGCCACTTCAGGCCGGCCGGGACGGCGGTGAGCTCACGCACCGTGTCGAGCAGCGACAACCCGGCCAGCAGCGGCAGCCAGCCGAACCGCGACGGCGATACCCCGACGGGGCGCAGCAGCACGCTGACCATGAGGGCGGTGCCCGGCGCCGACGACCAGCTGCGGGTGAGCCGGCCGCGGCCGGACTCCTGGAACTCGGCCACGAGAACGGTGCGGTCGGGCGCGCCCTGGGCGGCGGCCGCGACCAGGTCGGCATTGGTGGAGCCGGTGCGCTCCACCACGTCGACCTGGGCCCACGGACCGATCAGCGCGGCGCGGAGCGCGTCGATGTCCAACGGGTGCGCCGTGCGGTTCATGAGCCGGGACGCTACCGGCGGCGTGGAGTGGCTGACGGTCGCGAAACGATGGCGGCGACGGACGGCCGGAACCCGTCGCCGGGCGCACACTCCGTGATCACCCGGCGCGCGGCGGCCCACGCCCGGCGCGACGAACGGCGCTCCGCTCATCGGTGCCCGTCGGACGTCGCCCGGTGGCGGAAAGGGTGACGTAGACCGCTCCGCGGGAGCGGGACCTGCGGGTTACCGACGGGTTAGGCTCCGCGACCATGAGTGCCGCAACGGAGCCGCTCCAGGGCCGCGCCGACGATGCTGCTGACGAACCGGACATCCACACGACGGCGGGCAAGCTCGCCGATCTGCACCGGCGGGTCGACGATGCCGTGCACGCCGGCTCGGCGGCAGCGGTGGAGCGCCAGCACGCGAAGGGCCGCCAGACCGCCCGCGAGCGCCTCGACGCGCTGCTCGACCCCGGGTCGTTCATCGAGATCGACGCGCTGACGCGGCACCGGTCCACGAACTTCGGCATGGAGGCCAAGCGCCCGTTCGGCGACGGCGTGGTCACCGGCACCGGCACCATCGACGGCCGCAAGGTCGCGGTGTTCAGCCAGGACGCCACGGTGTTCGGCGGCGCGCTCGGCGAGGTGTACGGCGAGAAGATCATCAAGGTGATGGACCTGGCCGTGAAGGTCGGCTGCCCCGTCATCGGCATCAACGACGGCGGCGGCGCGCGCATCCAGGAGGGTGTGGTCGCGCTCGGGCTCTACGGCGAGATCTTCGTGCGCAACGTGCGCAGCTCCGGTGTCATCCCGCAGATCTCGCTCGTGATGGGCCCGTCGGCTGGTGGCGCGGTGTACTCCCCCGCGCTCACCGACTTCATCGTGATGGTCGACGAGACCAGCCACATGTTCATCACCGGGCCGGACGTGATCAAGACCGTGACCGGCGAGGACGTCGGCATGGAGGAGCTCGGCGGCGGGCGCGCCCACAACGCGAAGTCGGGCGTGGCGCACTACCTGGGCAGCGACGAGGACGACGCGATCGCCTACGTCAAGGAGCTGCTGAGCTACCTGCCGTCCAACAACCTCTCGGAGCCGCCGGTCTTCCCGGCGCCGCCGCACGCCGGGTCCATCGAGGACGGGCTCACCGACACCGACCTCGAGCTGGACACGATCATCCCGGACTCCCCCAACACGCCCTACGACATCCGCGAGGTCATCTCGCGGGTCGTCGACGACGGCGAGTTCCTCGAGGTCCACGAGCTGTTCGCACCCAACATCGTGGTCGGCTACGGCCGCGTCGACGGCCACAGCGTCGGCGTCGTGGCGAACCAGCCCACCCAGTTCGCCGGCTGCCTCGACATCGACGCCTCCGAGAAGGCGGCCCGGTTCGTGCGCACCTGCGACGCGTTCAACATCCCGATCCTCACCTTCGTCGACGTCCCCGGCTTCCTGCCGGGCACCGAGCAGGAGTGGAACGGGATCATCCGCCGCGGCGCGAAGCTGATCTACGCCTACGCCGAGGCCACCGTCCCGAAGGTCACGGTGATCACCCGCAAGGCCTACGGCGGCGCCTACGACGTGATGGGGTCCAAGCACCTGGGTGCCGACATCAACGTGGCATGGCCGACGGCGCAGATCGCGGTGACGGGCGCGGCGGGCGCGGTGAGCATCCTCTACCGCAAGCAGCTCGCCGGGCTCGAGGGCGACGAGCTGGCCACCGAGCGGCAGGCGCTGCAGCAGGAGTACGAGGACACCCTCGCCAACCCCTACATCGCCGCCGACCGCGGCTACATCGACGGCGTGATCGCGCCGTCGCACACGCGCGGCTACGTCGCCCGCGCGCTGGCCACGCTCGAGACGAAGCGCGAGGCCGGCCCGGCCCGCAAGCACGGGAACATCCCGCTCTGATGGAGGAGCAGACGCCCGAGGAGCGGCGCGCCCTGTTCCGGGTGGTGCGGGGCGAGCCCAGCGATGCCGAGCTCGCCGCGCTCACCGTCGTGCTCGCCGCCGCCGGCTCCGGCGACGGCCCGCCCGCCCCGCGCGTCCAGGACCGCTGGTCGGACCCCTCAGCGCGGTTGCGCACGCCGCTCACCGCAGGTCCCGGCGCCTGGCGCACCACGTACTGGCCACGCTGACCTGCACCTCAAGTCCTCCTCAACAACCTCGCCAGAGCGCGTCGCCGCGGCTCATCGTGTGATGGAGGGCACGCGGACGACGGGCTTCCGGGGGGAGGCCGACCGCGGGCCGGAGGAGGTACCGACATGAACGGTCCACTGGTCCTGATCATCGTCATCGGGCTCGTCGTGCTGGCCGCGATCATCGTCGCCGTCGGGCGTTCCGGTGGGTCGCGCGGTGGGAGCTCGGGAAGCGATGCCGGCAGCGGGTTCTTCGGTGGCTTCCTGGGCGGATCCGACGGCGGCGGGCACCACGGTGGGTTCGACGGTGGCGGCTTCGGCGGGGGCCACGGGGGTGGCCACGGCGGCGGTGACGGCGGGGGTGGCGGCGGGGGTGGCGGCGGCTGCGGGAGCGGCTGAACCCCTACCTCAAGTCCTGGTCAACTTGCTCGACTCCGACTGTGGCCCCGCCCACACTGGACACAGACGGAAACCGCTCCGTCACCGACAAAGGAGGTGCGAGATGCTCACTCTCATCGTTGTTGTCCTCGTCCTTCTGCCCCTGCTCTTCGGTGTTGTCAACCTCCTCACCGACAGGGGCCGGAGAAGGCGTCCGACGAAGCACTGGCCGCTCGAGCCGAGCGGATCCACCTACCTGACAGTGGCCTGACCGAACGGGGCCCGACCGAACGGCGGTGACCGTGGCGGCGCCGACGCGGCGCCGCCACGGTCTCCACCCCAGGGTTGAGGTCCCAACTCCACCCGGGACCGATCCGCGGACCGACGTCGCGGCGGCGCCGGCCGAGCAGAGTTCTCGCCATGGACATCGCCAACTACCTGATCCCCGCCGCCGCGATCATCTGGATCGTCTACCGGCAGTTCGTCGGCCGCTACGCCAACCCGGCGCGGATGATCCTGCCGCTGGTGCTGATCGTCCTCGGCGTCTCCCAGACCGTCTCCGCCCACATCGACTGGACGCCTGCCGTGATCGGCATCATCGGCGCCGACCTGTTCGTCACGGTGGTGCTGGGCGCCATCCGCGGCGGGGCGATCAAGCTCTCGATGCAGGACGGCTACCTGTTCCAGCGGGGTGGGGTCACGAGCCTGGTGCTGTGGCTGGTCTCGATCGGGGCCCGCGTCCTGTTCGGTGTCTTCGCCGCCGGCACCGGGGCCGGCCCCGCGAGCACGGCCACGCTGATGCTCTCGTTCGGGATCAGCATCGCGGCCCAGTACGTCGTCCTGTCCGCCCGGATCAGGGCCGACGGTCGCCCGATCCGCCCGTCCGGGGATCGACGCCCGACCCGCTCGGGGTCCACACTCGGCAGGTGAACACGGATTGGGGCCCGCTGCGGCGGGCCAGCAATCTGGCCTGGATCCCGCTCGTGCTGGTGTCGTCGTTCCTGACCGCACCCGAGCAGTTCGGCGCCGTGTCGGTGGTCGCGTCGCTGGTCGCCGCGGCAGGCTGGGTCATCACCGGGCTGCGGCTCGAAGAGCCGCCGTGGCTGGTGCCCGCCGGGATCGTCACCATCGCGGCCGGCGGGATCACCGCGCTCGCCGCCATGCACGTCTGGGCCGCCACGCTGGCCTTCCCGTTCTACGCCGTGCTCAGCGCGGGGGCCCGGCTGCCCGTGCTGGCGGCCGCCGTCATCACCCTCCTGACCGGCGCCGGGGTCGCGCTGGCCGCCCACACGGTGACACTGGCCAACCTCACGATCATCCTGGTGAGCCTGCTGGCCGCGCTGCTGTTCGGGATGGGCCGCCGGGAGAGCCGCAAGCGCGCGGAGGAGCGGGAGCTGACGCTCGTCGCCGACGCCCGGGTGCACGAGGAGCACGCGCGGGCCGCGGCGCTGGCCGAGCGCGCCCGCATCGCCCGCGACGTCCATGACGTGCTCGCCCATTCGCTGTCCGCGCTCGCCGTCCAGCTGCAGGGCGCGCGGCTGATGCTCCAGCGCGACGGCGCAGCGCCCGACACGATCGCCCAGGTCGAGCGCGCGCAGCGCCTCGCGGCCGACGGGCTGGCCGAGGCGCGGCGCGCCGTCACCGCGCTGCGGAGCGAACCCGTCGACGTCACCGAGGGGCTGCGCGCGCTCGTCGCCGACGCGCCCGGGGCGTCGCTGGAGATCGACGGCGAGCCGGTCGACCTGAGCGCCACCGCCCGCGAGACGCTGCTGCGCACCGCCCAGGAGGCGCTGTCGAACGCGCGCAAGCACGCGGCGGGCGCACCGGTGACGGTGCGGCTGTCGCACCGCGGCGGCGCCACCGAGCTGGAGGTGCACGACCGGGTGGGCTCGCCGCCGCCACGCCGGGGCGGTGGCTACGGTCTGATCGGGATGGCCGAGCGAGCCGCGCTCGCCGGTGCCCATCTCGACGCCGGACCCGTCGCCGACGGCTGGCGGGTGCTGCTCTCACTCCCCGATGCCACGGAGGCCACGTGACCTCGGCACTGCGGGTCGTGCTCGCCGACGACCAGACGATCGTGCGCGACGGCCTCGTCACGCTGCTGGGGCTGCTGCCCGGCATCGACGTGGTCGGGGCCGCCGCCGACGGCGCACAGGCCGTCGCGATGGTGGCCGAGCACGCCCCCGATGTGCTGCTCACCGACCTGCGGATGCCGGTGTGCGACGGGGTCTGCGCCACCCGACGTGTCCGCGCCGAGCATCCGGCCACGGCCGTGGTCGTGCTCACCACCTACGCCGACGACGCCGCCGTGCTGGACGCGCTGCGAGCCGGCGCCGTCGGCTGGCTGTCCAAGGACGCCGACGCCGAGGCGATCGGGCATGCACTGCGCTCGGCGGCCGCCGGCCAGTCCACGATCGACAGCGCCGCGCTGGCCGCGCTCGTCTCCGCGGGACCGGCCGCCCCGGCCGCGCCCCCCGACGGGCTGACCGCGCGCGAGGCCGAGGTGCTGGGCCTCATCGCGGGCGGGCTGTCCAACGCGGAGATCGCCCGCAGGCTGGTGGTCAGCGAGGCCACCGTCAAGACGCACGTCAACCACCTGTTCGCGAAGGCAGGCCTGCGCGACCGCGCCCAGGCCGTCGGCTACGCGTACCGCCACGGCCTGGTCCCCGGATAACCCTGCCTTAGGGTCGGGCACCGTGCACGTCGTACTCGCCTCCGCGTCCCCTGCCCGCCTCGCCGTGCTGCGCGCGGCCGGGATCCGCCCGCACGTCGAGGTCGCCGATCTCGACGAGGAGGCGCTGCTCGCCGCGATGCCCGACGCCGCGCCCGGCGAGAAGGTGACGGCGCTGGCCGCTGCCAAGGCCACCACGATCGCGCGGCGCATCGCCGGCAGCCACCCGGACGCCCTCGTCATCGGTTGTGACTCGATGCTGCACATCGACGGCGCGCTCGTCGGCAAGCCCGGCGACGTCGACACCGCCCGACAGCGCTGGAAGGCGATGGCGGGTGGCAGCGGCGAGCTCGTCACGGGCCACGCCGTGCTCCGGATGGCCGACGGCGAGATCGACCGCGTCGCCGAGGGCCACGCCCTCACCGTGGTCCGCTTCGCGACGCCCACCGACGCCGAACTGGACGCCTACCTCGGCACCGGCGAGCCGCTCGTCGTCGCCGGCTCCTTCACCCTCGACGGGCTCGGCGGCTGGTTCGTCGAGGGCATCGACGGCGACCCGTCCAACGTGATCGGCATCAGCCTGCCGCTGACCCGCAGGCTGCTCGCGGGCGTCGGTGTCACGGTGACCGACCTGTGGCGACAGGACTAACGTTTCCGGTATGGCTCTGGACAACGACACCGACCCGAAGCTGGCCGCCTACGCGCATCCCGAGCGGCTGGTCACCACCGAATGGCTCGCGGCGAACCTGGGCGCGGACGGCCTCGTGGTCGTCGAGTCCGACGAGGACGTGCTGCTCTACGACACCGGCCACATCCCCGGCTCGGTGAAGCTCGACTGGCACACCGAGCTCAACGACCCCGTCACCCGCGACTACGTCGATGGCGCCCGCTTCGCGGAGATCTGCGGCGAGCGCGGCATCTCCCGCGACACCACGGTGGTCTTCTACGGAGACCGCAACAACTGGTGGGCCACCTACGCGTTGTGGGTGTTCTCCCTGTTCGGCCACGCCGACGTCCGTATCCTCGACGGCGGCCGCGCCAAGTGGGTGGCCGAGGGCCGCGAGATGACCACCGAGGCATCCAAGCCCGCCGCCACCGACTACCCCGTCATCGAGCGTGACGACTCCTCGATCCGGGCGTTCAAGGACGACGTGCTCGCGCACCTCGGCAAGCCCATGGTCGACGTCCGCTCCCCCGGCGAGTACTCGGGCGAGCTGCTGCACATGCCCGACTACCCGCAGGAGGGCGCCGTGCGCGGTGGCCACATCCCCGGGGCCGCCAGCGTGCCGTGGGCCCGCGCGGCCGCCGAGGACGCCACGTTCAAGTCCCGCACCGACCTCGAGGCGATCTACCTCACCGAGCAGGGCCTGTCGGCCGACGACGACGTCGTCGCGTACTGCCGCATCGGGGAGCGCTCCAGCCACACCTGGTTCGTGCTCACCCACCTGCTCGGCTTCGGCCACGTCCGCAACTACGACGGCAGCTGGACCGAGTGGGGCAACGCCGTGCGCGTGCCGATCGTGCAGGGTGCCGAGCGGGGTTCTGTGTGAGCCTGCCGCCCCAGCTCGAGGAGCTGGTCGAGGACTTCTCCGGGGTCGGGCCGAAGGATCGCCTGCAGCTGCTGCTGGAGCTGAGCCGGGAGCTGCCCGAGCTCCCGGAGCGGTTCGCCGACGCCGCCGGCACGATGGAGCAGGTGCACGAGTGCCAGTCGCCGCTGTTCCTGGCGGTCGAGGTGGAGCCCGACGGCGAGCGGGCCGTGCACCTGTTCTTCTCCGCACCGCCGGAGGCCCCCACCACGCGCGGCTTCGCGTCGATCATGCACACCGGTCTCGACGGCGAGCCCGCCGCCGAGGTGCTCGCGGTGCCCGATGACTTCTACGTGGCGCTGGGGCTGGCCCAGGCCGTGAGCCCGTTGCGGCTGCGGGGCATGTCGGCGATGCTCGGGCGGATCAAGAACCAGGTCAGGGCGGCGATCGCGGCCTGAAGATCGGCCATCTGCCAACCTCAAGTCTCGGTGAAGAACGTTCCCTGACGCCCTGTGCACTGCCCACACTGTGAGTCCGCTCATAGGGCAGCAGCTCAGGGGGTGTGTGATGGCAAGTCTCGCAGCCACCGGCGACACCTGGGGGATCAGCGGGCCGGAGTTCCTCTGGCTCTACCTCGCCGTCGCCGTCGTCGTCCTCATCGTCGGCACCCGCGTCCGCAAGGCGCAGGCCAGCACCGCGAACGCCGGAGCGGAGGGCGACCTCGGCGCCCGGCCCCATGACGTCGCCTACCTCAACGGCGGCGCGACGCTCGCGATGTACTCGGCGCTCACCTCGTTGCGCCTGCGCGGGCTCATCAGCTCCGACCGGGGCCGGATCACCGCCACCGGGCGGATCGAGCCCGGTGCCGACCAGCTCGAGCAGGCGATCCACATCGCCACGGCCACTCGCAAGTCCCGCGTGCAGCTGCCCCACAACCGGTCGGTGGCGGCGGCGCTCGCCATGATCGACGCGCGGCTCGTCGACGAGCGGCTCCTGCTGTCGGGCGAGCAGCGCAGCCGGATCCGCAACGTCGGGCTGTGGATGTTCGTGGTGGCCGCGTTCGGCTTCGTCCGGCTGGTGGCCGGCATCGCCGACGCCAAGCCCACCAGTTTCCTCGTGGTGGCCATCGTCGCCACCATCGGCATCGGCATCTACCAGCTGGTCAACGTCCCGCGGCGCACGAACCGCGGCACCAGGGCACTGGACGGGATGCGCACCCGCAACGACGCTCTGCACCCGCGGTCCACCCCCAACTGGGCGGTGTACGGGCCGGCGGGCGCCGCGCTCGGGATCGGACTCTTCGGCACCAGCGCGCTGTGGGCGTCGGACCCGGCCATGGCCTCGGAGTTCGCGACGCAGCGGATGACCTCGGGCGACGGTGGCAGCTCGTGGAGCGGCGGCGGGGACAGCGGCGGCAGCAGTGGCAGCAGCTGCGGCGGCGGGGGCGGTTGCGGCGGCGGCGGGGGCTGCGGCGGCTGACCGGCCACAGACGGGGGACCCGCTCCCGCAGATCCGTCAGGAGGGGTACGGATCTGCGGGAGCGGTGGGGGCCGCCATCGGCGGGATGCAACGAAGTGGCGCGCGGGTACGTCCACTTGCCGGGGGTGAGTTCGATGACCGGAGCAGCGGTGGCGTTCGGCGCCATCGGGATCGCCCTGCTCGTGGTGCTGGCCCTGCTGCGGCGGGACCGCCGCGACCCGGCGCAGGTCGCCGCGCTCCGGGAGCTGGTGGACCGGCCCGAGCACCTCGCCTACCTGGCGGGAGGCCCGACGCGGGCGCTCTTCACCGCGATCGCGGCGCTCGACGTGCAGGCGCTGATCACCACCACCGGCGGGACCGTCCGGGCCACCGGCGCGGTCAACAGCTCCGCGCCGGTGCTGGAGCGGGCCGTTCACCGATCGACACGGCTGCCGGTGCAACGCACAGCGCTGCCGGTGCTCGCACCGGTGGCCGCCGCGCTGGGAGAGATCAGGGATCGCCTCGAACACGACCGGCTCCTGCTGCCCGGTGGGCGGCGAGACACCGTCCGGGCACTCGCGCTCCTGCTGCTCGCGCTCGCCGTGGGCGGGGCGGTCTGGGCGGGGTTGCGCGCCATCGACGGGCACGCCGACCTGCCGTTGATCGGGACCTGCCTGGTGCTGGGGGTCCTCGCGATCTGGCAGCTGCGGACGGTGCCGATCATCAGCGGCAGCGCCGCCCGCGGTCTGGACCGCCTGCGGCGGGCGAACCACGGCCTCCATCCCCGCAACCGGCCCGACTGGAACGTCTACGGAGCCGACGGTGCGACCCTGTCGGTGGCACTGTTCGGGATCGACGCGATGTGGGCGTCGGAGCCGACGCTGGCAGGCGAGCTGGGGTTGTGGCGGCGCCAGAGCCTCGACGCCACCCGCAGCGACTGGGGCTGCAACTGCGGTTCCACGGTGTGCGGGGCGGGCAGCGCCGGGGGAGGTCACCACGCCGGCATCGGGTCCGGCCTCTTCGGCGGCTGGGGCGGGGACGGCGGCACGCACCACCACGGCAGCACGCATCACCACGGGGGCGGGCACCATGATGCGGGCGGCCACCACGGTGGCGGGAGCAGCTGCGGGGGCGGTTGTGGTGGAGGCGGCGGAGGAGGTGACTGAGCTGATGGCCGAGACGATGACGGCGATGCACGACGTCGCAGGTCTGCGCCGTGGGGTCGGGGTCGGCTGGCGCCCCGAGATCGCGGGTTGGGTCGAGAGCGTGCCCGCGCTCGGCTTCTGCGAGGTGATCGCCGAGGCGATCGACCCGGCAGCACCGCCGCGGGGTGTGCTCGAGCTGCGGGACCGCGGGGTCGCCGTGATCACCCACGGGGTGCGGCTGTCGCTCGGCGGCACCGAGGGGCTCGACGCGCACCGCGTCACGCACCTCGCCGCCGCTGCGGCCGCCGTCGGTTCACCGGTGGTGAGCGAGCACATCTCGTTCACCCGTGCGGGTGGTCGCGATGCGGGCCACCTGCTGCCGATGCCGCGGACGCGTGAGGCCCTCGACGTCCTCACGCGCAACGTGCGGCGCCTGCAGGCCGAGCTCGACGTCCCGCTCGCGCTGGAACCGATCGCCGCGCTGTTCGACTGGCCCGACGACGCGTTCAGCGAACCGGACTTCCTCACCGAACTGCTGGAACGCACCGGCGCGCTGCTCCTGCTCGACGTGGCCAACGTGCACGCCAACGCGCTCAACCGCGGTCAGGACGCCGCGGCGATCCTGGACCGGATGCCGGTGGACCGGGTGGCGTACGTGCACGTCGCGGGTGGTTCCGAGTACGAGGGCCACTATCACGACACGCACACCGATCCGGTCCCCGACGCCGTGCTCGACCTGCTGGCACAACTGGTCGAGCGCACCGGCACCGCGCCGCCCGTGATGCTGGAGCGCGACGGGCGCTACCCACCGGCGGCCGAGCTCGCCGGCGAGCTCGCCGCCATCGCCGCGGCGGCCCGGCTCGACTCCCCCCTCGTGGCGGTCGCGCCGTGACCGCCCACCGGGACCTCGCCCGGCAGGATCTCGGCGAGCGGCAGGCCGAGCTCGTGGCCGCGCTCGTCGCGGGAGCGCCGCTGCCCGGCGGGTTCGATGCCGTACGCCTGGACGCCACCCGCCGCGCGCTGCTGCGCAAGCGGGCGGGGATCGCGGCAGGCGTCTGGCCGCTGCTGGCCGCGTCGCTGGGTGCCGAGTGGAAATCCGTCTTCGCCGCCCACCACGACGGGCACGAGTCGGCGGGGGCGCTGCGCGACGGCTGGGACGTCGCACGGGCCCTGCGCGCACGAGGTGAGCTCGCCCCCGCTGCGGCCGTCGAGCTGGGCGAACGGGAGGCCGCGCTGCACTACGACGGGCACAGCGCGCCGCGTCCCCGCCGGTTCGGGCGGGCCCGCCTGATGCTGCGCTCCTGGGTGCCGCAAGTCCCGTAGCGAGGGCTACGCCACACCCCAGAGACCGCGGAGCGGGCCACTGTCGTTCTAAACTCCCCGGTAACCACGCGCCGGGGCAGGGTGTCCCCGTGGCACCACTAGGAGGCCGACCGTGCCGCGCTTGAGCAAGATTCTGGTCGCGAACCGCGGGGAGATCGCGGTACGCGTGATCCGCGCCTGCGCCGATGCCGGGCTTACCAGCGTCGCCGTCTACGCCGACCCGGACCGCGACGCGCCGTTCGTCCGGCTCGCAGACGAGGCGTTCGCGCTCGGTGGCAGCACCGCTGCCGAGTCGTACCTGGTCATCGACAAGCTCCTCGATGCGGCGAAGCGCTCCGGCGCCGACGGCATCCACCCCGGATACGGGTTCCTCTCCGAGAACGCCGAGTTCGCACAGGCGGTGATCGACGCCGGCATCACCTGGATCGGCCCGACGCCGCAGGCGATCCGCGACCTCGGCGACAAGGTCACGGCGCGCCACATCGCGACGCGCGCCGGCGCCCCCCTGGTGCCGGGCACCAACGACCCGGTCTCCGGCGCCGACGAGGTCATCGCGTTCGCGGAGGAGCACGGGCTGCCCGTCGCGATCAAGGCGGCGTTCGGCGGCGGCGGTCGCGGCATGAAGGTCGCCCGCGAGATGAAGGAGATCACCGAGCTCTACGAGTCGGCTGTGCGCGAGGCCACGGCGGCGTTCGGACGCGGTGAGTGCTTCGTCGAGCGCTACCTCGACAAGCCCCGCCACGTCGAGGCGCAGGTGCTGGCCGACACGCACGGCAACGTGATCGTCGTCGGCACCCGCGACTGCTCGCTGCAGCGCCGGTTCCAGAAGCTCGTGGAGGAGGCGCCCGCGCCGTTCCTCTCCGACGAGCAGCGCGCCACGATCCACGCCTCGTCGAAGGCGATCTGCAAGGAAGCGGAGTACCACGGCGCCGGCACCGTCGAGTTCCTCGTCGGGCAGGACGGGCTGATCTCGTTCCTCGAGGTCAACACGCGGCTGCAGGTGGAGCACCCGGTCTCGGAGGAGACCAGCGGGCTGGACCTGGTGCGCGAGCAGTTCCGCATCGCCGAGGGCGAGGTGCTCAACATCCTCGAGGACCCGACGCCGCGCGGGCACTCGATCGAGTTCCGGATCAACGGCGAGGATGCCGGCCGCGGCTTCCTGCCCGCCCCCGGCACCGTCACGTCGATCTCCTTCCCGGCCGGGCCCGGTGTCCGCGTCGACGCCGGTGTCGAGTCCGGCTCGGTCATCGGCGGGCAGTTCGACTCGCTGCTGGCCAAGCTGATCGTCACCGGCTCCGACCGGGCGCAGGCGCTGGAGCGCTCGCGGCGCGCGCTGGCCGAGTTCCAGGTGGAGGGCATGGCCACGGTGCTGCCGTTCCACCGCGCGGTCGTGGCCGACCCGGCGTTCGCATCCGACGAGTTCACCGTGCACACGCGCTGGATCGAGACCGAGTGGGACAACACGGTGCCGCCGTTCGAGGGTGACCCGGGTGCCGACGAGGAGACCGGCGAGCGCCAGACGGTCGTCGTCGAGGTCGGTGGCAGGCGGCTGGAGGTCTCCCTGCCCGGCGACCTCTCCTTCGGCGGCGGCGGTGGCCCCGCGGCCTCGGCGAAGGCACCGTCGCGCAAGCGCGCGGGCGGCAAGAGCGGCAAGGCCTCCGGCGACGCCGTGACGGCGCCGATGCAGGGCACCATCATCAAGGTCGCCGTCGCCGACGGGGACACCGTCTCGGCGGGCGACCTGATCGTCGTGCTCGAGGCGATGAAGATGGAGAACCCCGTCACCGCGCACAAGGACGGCACGATCACCGGGCTGGCGGCGGAGGCCGGTAGCTCCGTCACGCAGGGCACGGTCTTCTGCGAGATCAAGGACTGACCGCGGGTTCCGGCGACTTCGGCCAGTACCTGGCCGAAGTCGCCGCCGCCTGGCGCCCGGCTGTTGACGCCGCCGGGCACCGCACATAACGTCGAGCGGCCAGGTCACTTCACAGCGACCCCGCACCGTGCTGAACAAGTGCATAGCGGACAAGCAGTGATCAACCCGTGTGTCCATCCACGGGGCCCGGTTCCTCCGCCACGCGGAAGTGCCGCGCCGCGGATCCGTTCACCACGCTGGCCCAGCCGCGCCGTGGACACGCCCCCATCCCTACCGGCGACCAGGATCCGTCATGCCCCCCGACCATGTGTACGTCTCCACCCACATCCACACCGACGGGCCGATCCCCGGCCCACACTCCCTGCTCACCGTCACCTCCGTCGCCTACGCGCCGGACGGTGGCCCGATCGGTACGTTCACCACGAACGTGCGGGAACTCCCCGGCGCCACCCTCCATCCCGTCGCACTGCAGAACTGGCGGCGACGGGCGGAGGACTGGCTCTCCACCCGCCGGGCGAGCCTCCCACCAGCGTTGGCGATGAAGTCCTACCTCCGGTGGCTCGACAGGATCCCCGGGGACAAGGAGTTCGTGGCCGACACCGCGGAGCCGGACTACCTGTTCCTCTACTGGTACCTGCAACGTTTCGCCGGGCAGTGGCCCTTCGCCCGGACGAACACCGAGGTGGGTCTGCACGACCGCCTCAGCCCCACGCCGATGTGCCCGCTGGCCGGTTGCCGGTTGCTGGCACGCACGAGCTGAGGTTTCTCGACCACGATCGGCCGGTGCCGCTGCAGCCGCACCGGCCGATCGTCGTTCCCGGGGTGTTCCCGCCCCCGAGGATGACGTCGCTGACGTTCACCATCGCGAACCGTTCTCCCGCGATCGGCCTCGAGCCCCCGCCCCGCACTCCTACCGTGGCGGCGCACTCGAACCGAGGGGGAGGCGCCGTGCCCGAACGTCCATCGGCCGTGCTCCGGCTGGAGCCGCACCAGATCCCGGCGCTGCGGGCCGCCTTCGCCGACGCCGCCGCGTCCGTGGCGCAGTCGGTCACGCGGTTGCGCAGCAGCGGCTACGTCACCACGCCGTGGATGGGCGATCCCGTCAGCGAGACGGTCCGCACGATCTACAACAACCGCGCTCTCGATGGGCCTGATTCGGCCTACCAGCACCTGTCGAGCTATCACGACGAGCTCATGGCCGTGGTGCGCACGCTCGATCGGATGCAGGCCGACTACGGCAGCACCGAGGGCACCAACGCGGCGCTGTGGGAGCGGCAGGCGTGACGGGCCCGGCCGCCGACGCCACCCGCTGGCTCGGCCACACGCACGAGGAGATCTACGCGATGGTGCAGGCGGGTGCCGGCCCGGCCGCCGCCCACGGCGCCGAGCAGTTCTGGACCAGCACCGCCGGCACGCTCTCCGCGACCGCGGCGCAGTTGGGTGGCGCGATCCAGGCCGCGGGCGCCGGCTGGGAGGGCGTCGCGGCCGACGCCACGGCCACCGGCGCTGCCCCGCTGGCGGCCTGGGCGCTCGATCGCGCCACGCTGGCGAGGCGCACCAGCGCCACGCTGGCGGTGCAGGCCGGGTACGTCGACCACGTCCGGCGCGAGATGCCGGTCCCGGCCCCGCCGGGCGGTCCGGAGGTGGCCCAGCTCGGCGCCGCCCCCGATCTGCTGTCCGACTGGAGCGCCGCCGATCTGGCCCGGCAGAACGCGGCCGAGCGGGCCGTCGAGATCATGGACCAGTACACGTACAACGCCTACGACACGCTGCCGGGCGTCGAGATCGGGTCGATGCCGCCCGCAGTGGTCGTCGACCAGGGTGGAGCCACCCCGGCCGCCACCCCAGCCGTCGCCCCGGCCCCGACGGCGGCTGCGGCGGCGCTCCCGGTGCCGCCCGCCCTCGCGCCGGCGCCGGTCGCAGCTGCGGCGGCACCCGCCGCGATGGCGGCGCCGCCGGCAACGGCTCCGGTGGCTCCCGCCGGCACGGCGGCGATCACCGGTCCACCCAGGATCACCGGGCCGACCACGGTCCCCGGGCGCAACCCGGCAACGGCGCCTGGTGTCGATGGCGCCGGATCCGCCGCCGGCGGCCGAGCGGCCCGATCCGGTGCTCCGTTGCCGGGAGGTGCGAGCGAGCTCCCGGCAACCGTTGTGCGGTCGACCCCCGGTGGCGGCACCGAGCTGGATGTCGGGCTCGGTTGGCCCCCGGGTGGATCCCACCGTCCGGGCGGCAGCGTCCGGCATCCGGCCCGAGCGTGCTCTGGATGCACCGGCCAGCACGCCCGGTGGCGCCCCGCCCGTCTCCGTCGGTGGCGGCGTCCGGGCCGCACGCGGGGTCGGCAGTGACGATCGACATCGGGTGGCACCGCCGCCTGCAGAGGTGGCTCGCGGCGCGGCGGAGCCGCCGGTCCTCACCGTGAGCGCCACCGGCGTTGCACCGCCCCGCACGGGCCGCGCGGAGCAGGCCCCGTACGTCCCGCCGCCGGGAGGGGCCGGGGTCCGCGGCACCGAGCGCACCCACCGCCGTCCCGACTACCTGATCACGCCGGATGCGTTCGCCGACGACCGCGTGGTGGCGCCCGCTGTGATCGTTCCCGATGATCTGGAGGAATCCCGTGGCTGAGCCGCTTCCCGTCGTCGATGCCACCGGCCACGCCGGTTTCTGGCACGACGCACCGCGCCAGGTGCTCACGGCCGTCGAGTTCGACGTGCTGTGGGAGCGGCTCGGGCTCGGCGTCACCCCCGTCGCGCTGCGCCTGCCGTCGCCGGGACGCACGCAGGGCGAGCGTCGTGACGTCATCGCGTCCGGCTGGCAGGCACTGCGCGATCGCGGGCTGGCCGGCCCGGCGGGCCCGGATCCGGAGCTGGCCCGGATGCTGCGCCTGCTCGCGAGGCCCGCAGCGCAGCTCGAGCTCCGCGCCAACTGGGGTCGCAGCGTCCGGGCGCTCGCCGCCGGCAGCCCCGGCGCGGGCGTGCTGGCCGTCCGCCAGGACGCCACCGTCACGCTGGGCCCCTGCGGTTCCCTGCCGTCCGGGCTGCTCAGCGTGCTCCCGGCGGCCGGTCCGGGCCCCGGGCAGGCGGCGAGCGTGCCCACCGCGGCGCTGGCGTCCGCCCTCACCCCGGCCGGGGTCGGGCTCCGCACGGCGCTGCTGGGCCAGGATGTCGACGCCGAGGAGGCCGCGCTGCTGGCCCGGATGCTGGGTCTCGTCGCGGGGCGGGCGCAGATCGTGGCGCTCGCCGCCGACCGGTGGGGGGTGGCGCGCCGCGCCGGCGGTGTCGTCGGCGTGCTCGACGGGCCACGTGGCCGCTACCTGATGACGCGCTCCGCAGGCGACGACGGCACGGAGTGGACCACGGTGGCGCCCACCGACCGGCGCCGGCTGCACCACCGCGTGGCCGAGCTCCTCGACCACGCCACCCTTGCGGCGGCGCCGATGGCGTAGCGCATGTGCGATGGCGCGCCCTCGAATCGACGTGCTAGACGTCGAAGGCCTCGCGGGAGGCGAGGCCGCGGCCGGCGACCGCGGCACCGACACCCACCACCACCGTCACCACGGCGAGCAGGATCGCGATGATCCCGAGCCCGCCGATGATCAGGCCGATGACCGCCGAGGTCAGGCCCACGGCGAGGCCGGTGCGCGCAACGGTCGCACCGCTGTGGCCCGTTGTCAGCGCGCGGGCGGCCACCGCGGTGAGCAGGATGGCGATCAGGCCGCTGAGCGGCGCGATCACCAGCCCGGAGGGCGGGAAGATGAAACGGACGGCGTCATCAGCGAGCTGGGCGCCGAGCCCGGCGAGCAGAACGGGCACGGCGGCAACCCGGGACGTGGCAGGCACGGTGGTCATGTGTTCGAGGATGCGCCGCGCTCGGGCCGTCCGGCATCGGGGATGACCCCGAGGTCGACCCCGGCCCTCATTCGGCCGCCGCGTCGTACTGCATGGCACCGATCGCGTTGCCGTCCGGGTCCTCGATCCAGGCGAGGTGACCGACCCCGGAGATCGTCGTCGTGTCCATCAGCACACGGCCACCCGCGGCGACGGCGGCCCGCACCACGGCCGCCACGTCGTCGACGGCGAAGGTGACCTCGAGCCCCCGCATCGGCACCCCGTCGGCGAGCTCACGGCGCTGCTGCAGCGCGCCGAACACGGCGGAGTCACCGGTGTCGATCTTGAAGAAGCCCGGCGGTCCCCAGGGGGTGAAGCGCCAGTCGAAGACAGCCGCGTAGAAGCGGCGGGCCGCGTCCAGGTCGGTGGCATTGACGGCGAAGTGACGCAAAGGGCTGGGCACGGCACCAGCCTTGCGCTCCCGCGACTGGCGCGCTGTCGCTGGTGCGGCGAACACTGTCGCAGATGCGACACGAGCTCACCGACGCCGACCTCGTTGCGCGGGGCTACGCGGTCACGCACCCGAGCGGGGCGATCGTGCTGCCCACCGAGCCCGGCTGGCACGAGCTGATCTTCGCCTCGTCCGGGGTGATGCGGGTGGAGACGGGCTCCGCGGTGTGGGTACTGCCCCCGCATCGGGCGTTGTGGCTGCCCGACGGTGCCCGCGCCCGCATCGTCATGCACGGGCGCGTCATGGTGCGCACGCTCTACCTGCGCGGGGCCGCGCTGCTCGGGCAGCGCACGGTTGCCGTCGACGTCCCGCCGTTGCTGCGCGAGCTGATCCTGCACGCGGTGCGCAGCTGCCCACTGGAACGCGACCGGCCCGAGCACCGCCGGGTGGTCGACATGATCGGTGACCTGCTCGCCGTCGCCCCGCAGGCGCCCCTGCTGCTGCCCGGACCCACCGACCCGCGGGCCCGCGCGCTGGCCGCGGCACTCGAGACCGACCTGGCGGCCGGTGCATCGCTGGAGCGGCTCGCGGCCGCCGTGGGCGCGAGCAGGCGCACCCTGGAGCGGCTGTTCCGTACCGAGACCGGCATGTCGATCGGGCAGTGGCGGCAACGGTTGCGACTCGCCAGGGCGCTGGAGCTGCTCGCCGCCGGGCAGCCCGTCACGGCCGTCGCCTCTGCGGTCGGGTACGCGACCCCCAGCGCGTTCACCGCGATGTTCCGCGCCCAGCTCGGCGAACCACCGCGCGTCCACCTACGGGCGTAGGGTCCTCTCGCATGGCAGCACGGCTGAACCGGATCGTCATGCTGAGCGGGGTCGCCGCCGTCGGCCTCGCCGTCGCGCAGGAGCTGCGCAAGCCCGCTGAGCAGCGCGAATGGCACGGCACGCTGGGCGGGCTGGTGCCCTACGACCTACGGCCGCCGACAGCGTCGCGGCTGCGCCGGGCGATGTGGAACCCCGACGAACCGGCCGTGCTGGTGCCGCACGCGTTCGGCGTGGGCTGGACGGTGAACATGGCCGCCGTGGCGGCGCTGCTCAGTCGAGGTCGCCGTGGCGCATGAGCTGGCGACCGGCCTCGGTGATCGAACCGGATAGCGAGGGGTACACCGAGAACGTGTAGGCCAGGTCGTCGACGGTGAGGCCGTTCTGGACGGCGAGTGCGATCGGCAGGATGAGCTCGCTGGCCACCGGCGCCACCACCACCCCGCCGACCACCACGCCCGTTGCGGGCCGGCAGAACAGCTTCACGAAGCCGCGGCGCAGGCCCTGCATCTTCGCTCGCGGGTTGGTGGAGAGCGGCATCATGATCGTGCGGGCCGGCACCTCACCGGCGTCGATCGCGCGCTGGCTGATACCGACGGTCGCGATCTCCGGTCGGGTGAACACGGCAGCGGCCACCGTCTTGAGCTTGATCGGCGCCACCCCCTCGCCCAGCGCGTGCCACATCGCGATCCGGCCCTGCATCGCGGCGACCGAGGCGAGCATCAGCACGCCCGTGCAGTCACCGGCCGCGTAGACACCGGGCACGGACGTGCGGGAGACGCGGTCGACCGGGATGAACCCGCCGCGGCCCAGCTCGATGCCGATCTTCTCGAGGCCGAGCTCGGTGGTGTTGGGCACCGACCCGACCGTCATGAGCGCGTGTGAGCCGGTGACCGTGCGGCCGTCGGCGAGGGTGACGACGACGCCGTCACCCTCCCGGCGCACCGAGTCGGCGCGGGCCTGGCCGAGGATCTCGACACCACGCTCGGCCAGCGCGTCCTGCAGTACCGACGCGGCGTCGGCGTCCTCGCCGGGGAGCACGCGGTCGCGGCTCGACACCAGGGTGACCCGGGCGCCGAACTCGACGTAGGCCGACACGAACTCGGCTCCGGTGACACCCGAGCCGATCACGATGAGGTGCTCGGGCAGCTCGTCGAGGTCGTAGATCTGGCGCCAGGTGAGGATCCGCTCGCCGTCGGGCTTGGCGTCGTCGAGGACCCGCGGGGTGGCGCCAGTGGCGATGAGCACCACGTCGGCGGGCAGCTCCTCCCGCCCACCCTCGCTCGTGCGCACCTCGATGACGTGTGGCGCGCGCGTCGCCGGCTGGTCGGTGAAGGCGGCCGAGCCGCGCACGATCCGCACACCCTCGCGCTCGACGCGAGCCCGCACGTCGGCCGACTGGGCCTGCGCCAGGCCCTTCACACGCCCGTGGACGGTGGGCATGTCGAGGCTGCTGGCGCGGTCCTCCGCCATCACCCCCATCGCGTGTGCGCGGCCGAGGTCGACGCGGGCGCCCGCGGAGGAGATGAACGTCTTCGACGGGACGCAGTCGTCCAGCACGCAGGCGCCGCCCATGCCGTCCCGCTCGACGACGGTGACGTCACTGCCGTGCTGCGCGGCGACCAACGCGGCCTCGTAGCCTGCCGGGCCGCCGCCCATGATCACGATGCGCGTCACGGATGACGCCTCCTCACGAGTTGTCTGGTTGCCCGATCACGGTACGCGGGAGGGCGCGCACTAGTCTGTGGCGGTGCCGTTGTATGCCGCCTACGGGTCGAACATGGATCCGGCGCAGATGAAGGAGCGGGCCCCGCACTCGCCGATGGCGGGTAGCGGCTGGCTGATGGGTTGGCGACTCACGTTCGGTGGCTCGGACTACGCCTGGGAAGGCGCACTCGCCACCGTCGTCGAGGCGCCCGGGGCGCAGGTGTTCGTGGTGCTCTACGACGTGCCCGACCACGACGCCGCCCAGCTCGACCGCTGGGAGGGCGGTGAGATGGGGCTGCACAAGAAGCTCCGCCTCCGCGTCCACACCCTCGACGGCGACGTGCTGGCGTGGATCTACGTCCTCAACGACTACGAGGGCGGCGAACCCAGCGCCCGCTACCTCGGAGTGCTCGCCGACGCGGCCGAACTGGCCGGCGCCCCCGACGACTACGTAGCAGCCCTGCGCAGCCGCCCCAGCAGCAAATCCTTCTGACGCGAGTTGCGCTGAACCGTCCCGCGAGTTGCGCTGAACCGTCCCGCGAGTTGCGCTACATCGCCCCGCGAGTTGCGCTACATCGCCCCGCGAGTTGGGGCAATCGGACCTGCGAGTTGGGCAGAACACTCCGAGACTCGGGGTCAATGGCCAGCGAATCGAGACGGAGAATCTCAGAACGCAGTAGTCTGTCAGCTGGCGCAGCCGCGACGCGCGAGTGCTGCCCGGATCGTCGCGATCACCGCAGCCTTGTCCTGGAGATCCTCGGCCCATACCGAGATGACGGTCCACCCGCGACGTTCGAGATCACGCACGCGAGCTTCGTCGGCGGGCTTCCTGCCGATATGTGCTGCGTACCCGTGGTACTCGATCGCGATCCGCAGATCTGGCCAGGCAAGATCGAGTCGGTAGATTTCTCGACCGTCGATATCCAGGACCGGCCAGTTCATCTCCGGCAGTGGCAGCCCGGCTTCGGCGACGGTCCACAGCATGATGCTCTCCATCGGTGAATCAACTCGACCGGTGGCGAGATCGAGGATGCGCGCGCCACGCACCGTGCCACGCGGATCGTCACGATCGACGAGGCCGGCGTGCAATCGTTGGCGTAGCGCGCCGCGTTGCGCCTCCGGGATGAGTGCCAGCGCTTGGTCGACGACCGCGAGCGCGCCGCCAGGCTCTGCCGTTGCCAGCAGATCGACGACGACGCGATGCAGAGCGAGGACGCGCAACCCGTCAAGTTCCTGGACGACGTCCTGGAAATGTCTGCTCTTGTGGACCACCAACCCGGGCTGGGTCCTCAAGGAATGTTCGTACGGCACCATCAGGTGCACGGGCAGTGCGGGCATCGCTTGGCATCCGTGCAGGTGAGCGGCGGTCGGCCCGGTGATAGCCGACGCCGGTCCGCCCGCTACGAGCGCTGCACCGGCTCGACCAGCGATCGTCGCTGCCCGATCGGCATCAATGACCACACCGGACCAGAGCTCCACGAGCGCACCGCTGGTCACTGCCGATCGCACCCGTTTTCGCCCGAGCTCCGCGACCAACTCACTGCGACGACACGCTCCCAGCTTTCCCACCACGCGAATGCCCATGCGTCGACGGTGACGGACGGCGACGGTCACCGGACCGGAATCGGCAAACTGTGGATAGACGGTGCTGCATGTGGATAACTTTCGCGAGGACAGCCCAACGCTCACGGGACGGCTCAGCGCAACTCGCGGGACGGCTCAGCGCAACTCGCGGGACGGCTCAGCGCAACTCGCGGGACGGTTCAGCGCAACTCGCGGGGTAATGCAGCGCAACTCGCGGGACGGTTCAGCGCAACTCGCGCGGGGGGCCTGGTGGCCACCCCGGCTGGTGCCGGGGTGGCGGGGCGTCAGGGGGTGGGGACGGCGAGGGCTCCGAACGCCGCCGTGACCAGGATGCGGACGCCGAAGGGGATGGCGCGCTCGTCGAGGTCGAAGGTGGGCTGGTGGATGTCGCGCATCGGGCCGTGGCCGGGCCACACCCCGAGCCGCGCCATCGCACCGGGGACGTGCTCGAGGTACCAGGCGAAGTCCTCGCCACCGCTGGACTGCTCGGTGGTGGTGGAGGCCTCCGGGCCGAGGACGGTGGCGGCCGCATCGGCGAGGATGCCGGCGCTGATCTCCTCGTTGACCACGGGCGGGACGCCGCGGATGTGGTCGAGCTCGTAGCCGACGCCCATGGGCGCCAGCACGGCCTCCACCAGCATTCCGAACTTGGCCTCAAGCTCGCCCCACGTTGCGTGGTCGGCGGTGCGCAGCGTGCCGCGCAGGACACCGTGCTGCGGGATCGCGTTGGCCGCCTCACCCGCGTGCGCCGCGCCCCAGACCAGGACGGTGCCCGAGCGCGGGTCGACCTGGCGGGTGAGCAGCAGCGGGAGCTGGGTGATGAGCAGGCCCATCGCCTCGACGAGGTCGGCGGTGAGGTGCGGCCGCGACGTGTGACCGCCGGGCGAGGTGAGCCGGATCTCGACGACGTCGCACGCGGACGTGATCGGCCCGACGCGGGTGCCGAGCTTGCCGACCTCCAGCCGGGGGTCGCAGTGCAGCGCGAAGATCCGCTGCACGCCCTCCATCGCGCCGTCGGCGACCATGTCGATGGCGCCGCCGGGCTGCACCTCCTCGGCCGCCTGGAAGATCAGCCGGACGCGGCCGGGCAGCGCGGGAGCCGAGGCGAGCGCGAGTCCCGCGCCCAGCAGCATCGCGGTGTGGGCGTCGTGCCCGCAGGCGTGCATCGCACCGTCGACGGTGGACGCGAACGGCAGGCCGGTGTCCTCCTGCAGCGGGAGCGCATCGAGATCGGCGCGCAGCGCGACGCAGCGATCGCCGTAGCCGATGTCGCATACGAGGCCCGTGCCGCCGGGCAGCGTGCGCGGTTCGAGGCCGGCGGCCATCAGGTGGCGCGCGACCATCTCGGTGGAGCGGAACTCCTGCCGCCCCAGTTCGGGAAGGGCGTGCAGGGAACGCCGCCACCCGACGACGTCGGAGCGGTGGGCGGCGAGCCAGGACTCGAGCCATGCCGGGCCGCTGCCGATGCCGAGATCGGCCGTTTCGGGTCCGCCCGCGGGGATGAGATCGGTGTGCGCGTCCACAATCGTCACCGGACCTCACCGTCCCCGGTGGACACCGGCCGGACCGGGGCGGCACCCACCGACGCCGGAACGCGCGTGGGCGCCCCGTCGAGCCCCAGGGGGGCTCCCATCGGCACTGCTGTGTCGTGCATCGCTCAATGGTGCTCACCCGGACGGCGGTGTACCAACTCGAATCGGGCCAGAACGGAGGATGCTCGCCAAGGGGTCGCGGATCTGCTGCGGGCGGCCGGGCTACCGATGACGAACGGTTGTGCGGTCGTGCGCCGAACGGGACCTCACACCGCTCGTCGCAGGTAGCAGCCCCGAATGCACCTGACTACGCCGTTCGCCACCGTTCGTTCCACCGATGGCAGCGTCCGGTTACCCCGATCGGTGGCCGTCGCTGGGCTCAAGGCGTGGCCGAAGGGGGCGATAGCGCTCGGTGATCAGGGCCTCGACAGAATGGGCCCGTGCCGGAGGGTAGCCAACGCGACGACGAGCAGCGCCGTATCGGCGGGCGCTATCGGCTGGCCGGTCAGCTCGGCAGCGGCGCGATGGGCACCGTCTGGTCCGCCTACGACGACGTGCTGCAGCGCCGCGTCGCGGTGAAGGAGCTGAAGGTGCCTCCCGGCGTGCCCGCGCAGGAGGCGCTGGACATGCGGGAACGCATCATGCGCGAGGCCCGCGCGCTGGGCGGGCTGTCGCATCCCAACGTCATCATGGTCTTCGACGTCGTCGACGCCGACGGCGAGCCGATGGTCGTCATGGAGCTCGTGCCCTCGCGCAACCTCGCCGAGCTGATCACCGAGAAGGGCACGCTGTCGCACCAGGAGGCGGCCGTCATCGGCTTCGCCACCGCGAGCGGCCTGCGGGCGGCCCACCGCGCGGGCATCACCCATCGCGACGTGAAGCCGGGCAACGTCCTCATCGCCGACGACGGCCGCGTCAAGCTCACCGACTTCGGGATCGCCCGCAACGTCGCCGACGCGCCGATGACCAGCGCCGGGCTCGTGCTCGGCTCCCCCGCCTACATCGCGCCCGAGGTGGCCGCCGGGCAGGCGGTCACGCCGGCAGCCGATCTGTGGGGGCTGGGCGCCACCCTGTTCGCCGCGATCGAGGGCCGCCCGCCCTACGACGTGCACGGCGACCCGTTCTCCACCATCACGGAGGTGGTCGACGGTGCGGTGCCGCGGCCGCGCGGCAGCGGCCGGGTGGTCGACGTCATCGTCGCGCTGATGGTGAAGGACCCCGACGCCCGGATGCCGCTCGAGGAGGTCCGGCTGCGGCTGCGGCCGATGATCGAGGACCCCGACGACCCGATGTACCCGGACTCGCCCGACGCACCGACGATGGCCGCCGCCGTCATCCCGACGCAGGCACCGCCGGCACGCAACGAGTACGTCACGCCCCGGCCCACCCCGCTCCCCCAGGCCGCCGCACCCGTCGTGCCACCGGCGCCACGCGCCCCCGCACCGCTCGCGGCGTCCCCGGGCCCGCTGCCGGTGCCGCCACCCCGCGCGACGCCCACACCGGCTCCGGCCCCGCTCCGCGCCGCTGCGTCCGCCCCGCTCGCCCCGCTCGCGCAGCAGTGGCAGCCGCCGCCCCGGCCCGCGGCGCCCGCCACCGCGTGGTCGTCGCTCGGGCTGGTGCTGGCGGGCGCTGCGGTGGTGCTGGTCGGCGCGGCGGCCGGCTGGGTGGTCACCCGGATGCTCGGCGGCCAGTCGCCCTGGATGACGCAGAACATCACCGCGTCGTCCACGTCGCTGGTGCAGCACCAGGACGCGAACGGTTTCAGCATCGCCGTCCCGCAGGGATGGTCCACGTTCCCCGGCGACGGCACGGGCGGCGACCCGGTGGTCAACTTCGTGAGCCAGGACGGCACGGAGGAGCTGACGGTGGCCAGGGCGGCCACGATCGATGCCGCCAAGGCCTTACCGAGCCCCACCAACACGTTGCTGGTCCCGCCCGTCGCGGAGACGGCCGGGCCGGCAGGAGCGTTGCGGATGTCGTACGGCACGTCGCAGCGCACGTCGTGGCGGCGGATCGTGGTGGAGGGCAGGGCGGTGTGGACGATGACGCTCACGGTGCCCCGTTCGGTCGCGGGCGCCACCTCGGAGGCGCTGTTCGCCACGCTCGCCAACACGTTCTCGCCGGTCTCTCCCTGATTCCGGGGCCCGCCGTAGGCTGCCTCGCATGACCTCCCCCGCCTCCCCCGCCGAGGCCGCCGCCGCGATCGCCGACCGCACCGGGGTACCCGCCCACGACGTCGCGGTCGTGCTGGGATCGGGCTGGCGACCAGCCGCCGATCTGATCGGTGAGTCCACACACGACATCCCGATGGGCGACCTGCCCGGGTTCCTCGCACCCACCGTCGCCGGGCACGGGGGCACCGTCGGATCGGTCGTGGTCGGCGAGCGCCGCGTGCTCGTCATGCTCGGCCGCACCCACCTCTACGAGGGCCACGGCACCCAGCAGGTGGCGCACGGCGTGCGCACGGCCGCCGCGGCGGGCTGTCGCACCGTCGTGCTCACCAACGCCGCGGGCGGGATCCGCGAGGACATGAGCGTCGGCGAGCCGGTGCTGATCTCCGACCACCTCAACCTGCTCGCGACGTCGCCGCTGGAGGGCGCGCGGTTCGTCGACATGACCGACCTCTACTCCCCGGCGCTGCGCAAGCTGGCGCAGGAGATCGACCCGACGCTGCGCGAGGGCGTCTACGCCGGGCTGCCCGGCCCGCACTTCGAGACGCCCGCCGAGATCCGGATGCTGCGCGGGCTGGGCGCCGACCTCGTCGGCATGTCCACCGTGCTCGAGGCGATCGCGGCGCGCGCGGAAGGGATGGAGGTGCTCGGGCTCTCGCTCGTCACCAACCTCGCCGCCGGCATCACCGGTGAGCCCCTCAACCACGAGGAGGTGCTCGCCGCAGGCGCCGCATCGGCCGAGCGGATGGGCCGGCTGCTGCACGAGCTGGTCGCGCGCTCGTGACCGCGCCGCTCCCGCCCGCGCTGCGCGACGCGGCGATGCGCTGGATCGCCGACGATCCCGACGCCGTCACCCGCACCGAGCTGCAGCAGGTGCTCGCCGCAGCGATGGGCCGCACGCCGGGCGCCGTCGAGGAGCTCACCGCCCGCATGGCGGGCATGCTGCGGTTCGGCACGGCCGGTCTGCGCGGTCCGGTCCGGGCCGGGCCCGCCGGGATGAACGTGGCGGTGGTGCGCCGCGCCACCGCAGGCTTGGCAGCGTGGCTCGGCCGGGGCGGCACCCGCGGGGTGGTGGTCGTCGGTCGCGACGCCCGGCACGGTTCGGAGGCGTTCTGCGCAGCGGCCGCGGAGGTGCTCGCCGGCGCCGGCTTCACAGTGCGCGTGCTGCCCTCCCCGCTGCCGACGCCCGTGCTGGCCTACGCCGTGCGCGCGCTCGGAGCCGTTGCGGGGGTGCAGATCACCGCGTCGCACAACCCGCCCGCCGACAACGGCTACAAGGTCTACCTGGCCGACGGCGCGCAGCTCGCACCGCCGTCGGACGCCGAGATCGAGGCCGCGATCACCGCGGCACCGGCGGCCGTGTCGGTGCCGACCGGCACGTCGATCACCACCGCCGACGTCACACCCGACTACCTGGCGCGCGTGGCGCGGCTGCCCCGCGGCACGGCGCGCGAGCTGCGGGTGGCGCTCACCCCGATGCACGGCGTCGGCGGGGAGACGGCCGTGCACGCGCTCGCCCTGGCCGCCTTCACCGACGTCCACGTCGTGGCGTCGCAGGCGGCGCCCGACCCCGACTTCCCGACGGTCGCGTTCCCGAACCCGGAGGAGCCCGGCGCCACCGACGCGCTGCTCGCGCTGGCCGCCCAGGTGGGCGCCGACATCGCCGTGGCGCTCGATCCCGACGCCGACCGGTGCGCGCTCGGTGTCCCCGGCCCCGACGGGTCGTGGCGCATGCTCTCGGGCGACGAGACGGGCGTGCTGCTCGGCGACCACCTGCTGCGCAGCAGCACCTACGCCGACCCGCTGGTGGCCACCACCGTCGTCTCGTCGTCGATGCTGCAGGCCGTGGCAGCCGGGTACGGCGCGCGGTACGCGGAGACCCTCACCGGGTTCAAGTGGATCGTGCGCGGCGGGCCCGGGCTGGTGTTCGGGTACGAGGAGGCGCTGGGCTACTGCGTCGACCCGGACGCCGTGCGCGACAAGGACGGCATGGCGGCCGCGGTGATCGCGTGCGATCTCGCCGCCACGCTGAAGGCGGCCGGGCGTGGCATCGACGACCGGCTCGACGAGCTCGCCGTGGCCCACGGCGTGTACCGCACCGAGGGCGTCTCGCTGCGGATGGAGCCGGCGGCACGGGACGCTGCCGTCGCGGCGCTGCGCACCACGCCTCCGGAGGGCTGGACGGCCACCCGGCCGGCCCCGGACGTGCTGGTGCTGCGCCGGGAGGGTGAGCGGCTCGTGATCCGGCCCTCCGGCACGGAGCCGAAGCTCAAGGCCTACCTGGAGGTGGTGGCACCGGTCGTCGACGCGCCGGGGCTGGCGGCGGCGAAGGTGGCCGCCCAGCGTCGCCTCGACGCCCTGCGTACCGAGGTCAAGGCGCTGCTGGGAGCCTGAGGCTCACCGCGTCGGGGGCAGCGCCGCCCTGATCTGCTTCTCCCACATGCGGGCGATCTTGCGATAGCCGGCGGGGTTGGCGTGCAGCCCGTCGATGAACTCGCCGGGTGACTGCAGCAGCCCGGACGTGTCGACGAAGGTGCTGGCACGGCCCTTCGCCTGCTGCGCGGCCACCACCACGGCGGCCTGCCTGGCGAACTCGATCCGTTGCGGCATCGGCGCCCACACCCCGGCGACGATCACGTGTGCATCGGGGGCCTCGGCCGCGATGTCGTCGAGCAGCGCGCCCAGCTGCCGGGCGGTCTCGGCGGGGCTGACGTTGCGGAGCATGTCGTTGGTGCCGACGTGCAGCAGCACGACGTCCGGGTGCTGGGCGCGGATCCAGCCGCGGACCAGCGGTTTCATCTGGGCGATCGTCCAGCCGCTGTGACCCTCGTGGTCGGGGTCACGCACGCCGGGGACGTCGGCCTGGTGCAGCGAGCCCACGAAGTCGAAGACGATCCCGTCGGTGCCGAGCATCGTCTGGAGCAGCCCGCGGTAGCCGCCGGTGGCGGGACTGCCGATGCCCTCGGTGCTCGATGCGCCCAGCGGCATGATCCGCACCGGCACCGCAGCCGGCGCCGCGGCCGCGATCGCGGCGACGGCGGGCGCCGCGGCCGGCCGATCCTCCGCGGAGACGACGAGCAGGAGCGCGAGGGCCGTGACCACGACCGCGGCAACGCGCCGGACACCGAACCGGGCCACCGACATCCTCCGTACGCGGGCCTGGGCGGCGATCTGCTCCATGGCAGCATCACCCGGGTGGCCCGCCTGCTGATCGTGCACCACACGCCCTCCCCGCCAACAGCGGAATTGCTCGACGCCGTGCTGCGCGGCGCAGCCGACCCCGAGATCACCGGGGTCGAGGTGGTGCGCCGGGCCGCTCTGGCCGCCACGGCGTCCGACCTGCTGGCCGCCGACGCTGTAGTACTCGGTACACCGGCCAACATCGGTTACATGTCGGGCGCGTTGAAGCACTTCTTCGACACCGTGTTCTACGTCTGCGCCGACGACACGAGGAACCTGCCCTACGGCCTCTACGTGCACGGCAACCTCGACACCGCGGGTACCGTCACGGCCGTCGACACCATCGCGGGAGGCCTGGGCTGGCAGCGCGCGGCGGCCACCGTCGAGGTCCGCGGCGCACCCGATGCCGCGGCGCGCGAGGCCTGCTACGAGCTCGGTGCGACGCTCGCCGCCACGGTCGCGGTCGACGGGGGTTAGTGTTCGTCATGCCTCGTCCGAAGATCCATGACGAGAAACTGCGGGTCCGCCTGTTGCGCAGGGCCGGCGCCATCGTCTCGGCCGATGGTCTCGACCGGCTGAGCCTGCGCACGCTCGCCACCGACTGCGAGACCTCGACCACCGCCGTGTACTCGCTGTTCGGCGGTAAGACCGGGCTGCTCACGGAGCTGTTCGACGAGGCGTTCCGCCGGCTCGGTCGCCATCTCGCGCAGGTGCGGCCCGGTGCCGACGCGCTCGATGACCTCGTCCGGATGGGGCAGGCCTACCGCGACAGCGCGCTGGACGACCCGCACCTGTTCGCGATGATGTTCACCGGACGCACCCGGCTCCCGGCGGAGGCCGAGGGACGCACGGTGGCCGGCACGGCGCTGGGTCCGCTGCGCGAGGCCGTGGAGCGGGCCGTCGACGAGAAGGTGCTGCGGCCGGACACCGATGCGGCCACCGCGTCACTCGTGCTGTGGACCACCGTGCACGGCTGGGCGTCGTTGCAGCTTCGAGGGTTCCTCCCGCCGGGTGCCGACGGCCTGTTCGACGTCGCGGTGCGTGCCGTGCTCGATGGCTGGCGCCCGGCCGGGTTCGCGAGTTGAGGGGGTAGCAGTGGCTGACCGGATCCAGGCATTCACCGATGACGTGCTGTCCGACCACGACGCCGTCGCGCTGGCCGCGATGGTGCGCAACCGTGAGGTGAGCGCAGCGGAGCTGGCCGCGGCCGCCGTGGCGCGGGCCGAGCTCGTGGAACCGGCGCTGCACGCGATCGAGTACCGCTCGTTCGACGAGCCGACCAGGGGTGCGGCCGATGGGCTGCTGGCAGGCGTGCCGTCGTTCGTCAAGGACAACACCGATGTCGCCGGCATGCCGACGGGCAACGGCACGTCGGCGTACCGCCCGTCGCCCGTTCCGGCGCACGGCGCGGTCACCCGGCAGTTCCTGAGCACCGGGCTGAGCGTCCTGGGCAAGAGCCGCATGCCGGAGTTCGGGTTCAACGCCACCACGGAGTTCCCCGGCGCCGAGCCCACCCACAACCCGTGGGACACCGCGTTCTCCTCGGGGGCGTCCTCGGGCGGCGCCGCGGCGCTGGTGGCGGCCGGGGTGGTGCCGATCGCCCACGCCAACGACGGCGGCGGCTCGATCCGCATCCCGGCGGCCTGCTGCGGGCTGGTCGGGCTCAAGCCCAGCCGCGGCCGCCTCGTCCCCGGCGAGACCAGCCGGAAGATGCCGCTCGACATCGTCACCGACGGCGTCGTCACGCGGTCGGTGCGTGACACAGCCACGTATCTCGCCGCGGCGGAGCGCTACCGCCGCAACCCGGCGCTGACGCCGCTCGGGCTGGTGCGCGGGCCGGCCGACCGCAAGCTGCGGATCGGCCTGCTCGTGGACGCCCCGACCGGCTTCCCCACCGACGCCGAGACCCGCGCCGCGGTGGTGGAGGCGGCCCGGACGCTGGAGAAGCAGGGCCACGACGTCGAGGAGTGCACGATCCCGTTCGACCGGGGGTTCGTCGAGGACTTCGTCGACTACTGGGGGATGCTCGCGTTCACGGTGGCCGTCAGCGGCCGGTTCATGATCGACTCCAGCTTCGACGCGCGCCTGATGGACGGGCTGAGCCAGGGGCTGCGCGAGCGCTACCGGCGCGCGCTGCCCCGCACGCCCGCGGTGCTGCGCCGGCTGCGCAAGGTCCGCGCGACCTACGCCGGGATGTTCACGAGCCACGACCTCGTGCTCTCCCCCGCGCTCGCCCACGTGACGCCGGAGCTGGGCCATCTGAGCCCGAACGTGGCGTTCGACGAACTGCTGCAGCGGCTGATGTCCTACGTCGCGTTCACGCCGCTCAACAACGCGGCGGGCGCGCCTGCCATCGCGCTGCCCACCGGGGTGGCGTCGAACGGGCTGCCGATCGCGGTGCACCTGTCCGCGGCGCACGGCGACGAGCGCACGCTGCTGGAGGTGGCGTTCGCGCTGGAGGCCGACCGGCCGTGGCGGCGCATCCAGGACTGACGGCTACACCGCGCCGAACTGGCGGTCGCCCGCGTCGCCGAGGCCGGGCACGATGTACGCGGAGTCGTTGAGGCGCTCGTCGATGCTCGCGGTGACCACGCGCACCGGCAGCCCGCTCACCCGCAGGTGCTCGATGCCCTCCGGAGCGGCGAGCACGCAGATCGCCGAGACGTCGGTGGCACCGCGCTCGGTGAGCAGCCGGATCGTGTGCGCCATGGAGCCGCCGGTGGCCAGCATCGGGTCCAGCACGAAGACCGGACGGCCCTCGAGCGACTCGGGCAGCGACTCCATGTACGGCGTGGGCTGGTGGGTCTCCTCGTCGCGCGCCATGCCGACGAAGCCCATCTGGGCCTCGGGCATGAGCGCCTGCGCCGCGTCGGCCATGCCGAGCCCGGCGCGCAGCACCGGCACGAGCAGCGGCGGGTTGGCCAGCCGGTAGCCGGTGGTGCGGGCAACGGGGGTGTGCAGCGGCGCGGTGACCATCGGCGCGTCGCGGGTGGCCTCGTAGATCAACATCAGGGTGAGGTCGCGCAACGCCGCGCGGAAGGTGGCGTTGTCCGTGCGCGCGTCGCGCATCTCGGAGAGCCTGACCTTGGCCAGCGGATGATCGACAAGGCGGACGTCCATGGGGTGAAACTACCTGGCGGCCGCGGCGGCCGCGGCACGCTCGTCGTAGGCAGCGCGCGCCGAGGCGATCTCCCGCTGGTGCATCTCGGTCCAGCTGACGAGCGCCTGGATGGTCTGGTGCAGCGTGGAGCCCAGCGGCGTGAGCCCGTAGTCGACGCGCGGGGGCACCACCGGATGCACGGTGCGGTGCACGAGGCCGTCGCGCTCGAGCTGGCGGAGCGTGACGGTGAGCATGCGCTGGCTGACACCGTCGATCTCGCGCTGCAGCTCGGTGAACCGCAGCGTCCGGGTGTCGAGCAACGCGATGACCAGCAACGACCACTTGTCGGCAATGCGGTCGAGGATCTGGCGGACCTCGCAGTCCTCCCGGGTGTCCCACTGGTACGGGTCCGGATAGGCGCCGGTTACACAGGAGTAAGCGGGTGACTTCGAAGTGCCTTCTTCCACGATCGTTCATGGTGTCCGACGATGAGGTCAGTTACAAGAAGGAACTGACCGAACGTAGGAGAACTGGTGTCCACAACCCTCGACACGTCCGGTCGGCTGCGCGGCCGCGCGCTGGGCGTGCTGTTCGTCCTCTGCGGCGCGATCTTCCTCGAGGGGATCGACATCTCGATGATGGGCGTCGCACTCCCCGCCGTCCGGGCCGAGCTCGGCCTGTCGACCGCCGAGCTGCAGTGGGTGGTGAGCGCCTACGTGCTGGGTTACGGCGGCTTCGTGCTGCTGGGCGGCCGGGCCGCCGACCTGCTGGGCAGGCGCCGGATGTTCCTGCTCTGGCTCGCCGTGTTCATCGCCTTCTCCGGGCTGGGCGGGCTGGCCGGAGAGGGCTGGATCCTCCTGCTCGCCCGCTTCACGACGGGCATCGCCGCCGGCTTCATGACACCGGCCGGGCTGTCGATCATCACGACGTCCTTCGCCGAGGGACCGGCGCGCAACCGGGCCCTGCTCGTCTACGCCGGCACCGCAGCGGGCGGCTTCACGCTCGGGCTCGTCGTCGGCGGCCTGCTGACCGCGATCGGCTGGCGCTGGGTGTTCTTCGCCCCGGTGCTCCTGGCGGCGGTGATACTGGCCGTCGCGGTACGCCTGATCCCGAAGGAGCCCCGCATCGAGCGCATTCGCGGCGGCTTCGACGTCCCCGGCGCAGCGACGCTGACGACCGCGATGCTCCTGCTCGTGGCGGGCATCGTCCGCGCTCCGGAGGTCCCGGCGGCGGTGACCGCGGCGACGCTGCTGGGCGGCATCGTGCTGCTCGGCGCCTTCGCGGTGATCGAGCGCCGCTCGGCGGCACCGCTGGTGCGGCTGGGCATCCTGCGCTCCGGTGCGCTGTTGCGGGCCAACACGGGTGCGATGCTGCTGGTGGGCTCGTTCGTGGGCTTCCAGTTCGTGCTGGTGCTCTACCTGCAGGAGCTGCGCGGCTGGTCGGCGATCGAGACGGGCCTCGCGATCCTGCTCGCCGGGCTCGACACGATCCTCGCCCCGACGATCACGCCGTGGCTGGTCAACCGGTTCGGCAACCGGGTCGTCGCGTTCACCGGGCTGCTGCTGGCCGGCGTCGCGTACCTGCTCGTGTGGCCGCTCGGCGCCGAGTGGGGCTACCTCGCCTTCCTGCCGACGATGCTCGTGCTCGGCACCGCCTTCGCACTCGGCTACGGACCGCTGACGATCGCGGCCACCGACGGCGTCGACGAGCGTGAGCAGGGGCTGGCGAGCGGGCTGCTGACCACGTCGATCCAGTTCGGCTCCGCGCTCGGACTGGCGGTGGTGACGGCCGTGGTGGTGGCGGCGACCGGCGTCGACCCGACACCGGAGGCGCAGCTGGCGGGGTACCGGGCCGGGTTGACGGTGCCGCTGGTGGCGGCCGTGCTCGGGGCGCTGGTGCTGGGCTCGGGGTTGGGGCGGCGGGGGTGGGTACCGCTCGCGGCCTGAGGTTGCAGGACAGCCACTTTCCCGCAACGTCGTTGCGGGAAGGTGGCTGTCAGGAGAATCCCCATCCGCTAGAGGGAAGTGCATCCGACGCCCCCGCGCTGGCCCCGTTGCAGGAAAGGTGGCCTTCCCGCAAGAATCTTGCGGCAAGGTGGCCTTCCTGCAACGCGACAGCCGGCCGCGCGCCGGACGAGTGATCAACGCCCACAGGTTCCGGTTCGATCATGAGCCAATGCGCACTCGGCAGCGAACGCGGTGATCGCACCCCACGGCCCCTGCCGGGCCCTGCAGCGCCGCTCGCGGAGCTTGATCCGCGCGAGCCGCACCTCAACGCCATTGCGAGGGCCGTACGCGCAGCCACGCCGCCACCTCGAGGCCACGTTCCCAAGCCTGCGCGTGGGGCGGGCGCGTGATAGCCCGATAGGGAGGTCGGCGGGAGGGCACAACCCCCCTCCTGTTGATCTGCCGGCCCGGCGAGGGCGCAGTAAAGCCGGGGCACGCGGTCCAACCGCACCCGACAGCGCCGATTCTCATCCTTCATAGCGGCCGCAGGCCATGACGGACTTTCCTGCAAACGAGGTACCCGCTACGGCACCGCTCTCCCCGGCGTCTCACTCGTCCAGGTCCAGGTCCCGTCCGCCTCCCGCCGGGCGCGCATGCGGTCCTCCAGCACCGGGTCCCGCTCGTGCTCGAGGCAGCCGGTGGCCGCCCAGCAGGAGATCACGACCTCCTGGTCGGTGGCGTCGAGCCGCAGGAAGCACTTGAACAGCGGCGGGGTGTTGGTGTCGAACAGCAGCGACATGAAGTTGTGCGCGGGTGACACCCCGCGCGCCGGGAGCGGGAAGACGCGGTCGGCGGCGCGGCGGGCCCGCTCCCCGACCACCGCCGACCCGGTGCGCGGCGGCGTGATCCCCACCCGCTCGGCCATGATGGTGGTGGCGTCGTCGGGCGAGATCACGAGCCGCCCGGTACCGAAGCGCAGCAGCCGGTCGTAACCGCGGCTGAACAGCGCGAGCGAGTCACCGCGCAGCGGGTAGCAGCGGAAGTCCTCCTCGTGGACGGCGGGCGCGAGCCGGTCCACGTTCGGGATCTGGTGGGTCGCCGAGAGATACGCCCCGGAGCCGCCTGCCACGAGGTAGAGGATCGTGCGGCCGTCGGGCTGCCGGACCGGGTAGCGCTGGTAGTTGTGGTCGTCGCCGCCGATCGCCGCGATGTAGTTGTGCGCGGGGTCGCTGACGATCTGGTTGACGTCCAGGTCCTCCGGCCCCTCGATCCGGCTGCGCTGCACGGCAGCGTAGGTGAAGAGCGGCTTGCCGGTGAGCAGGATCTTGGGCTGCGGCCCCTGTGACACCTCGCGGAGCCATTCCGCCTGGTCGCGGTCGATGCCGCCGCTGATCCCGGTGTCGATCAGCACCAGCCGCACCGGGCCCGCGTCGATCGCGCAGTACGGCCCCGGCTGGCCGGCCTGCTGCGACTCGGCGTCGCGGTACCACCGCATGCCGGCCACGTCCTCGACGGTCGCCTTCGGCGGGCGCCGCCACAGCAACCGGCGCAGCAGCCGCTGCAGCGCGTTACCCGGTCCGGGGACGTCGGGCGCGCCTGCGTCGGGCGGCACGTCGCAGAACGTCGTCATGAAGCCGGTGAGGCCGTCGTACCAGTCGTGGTTGCCGGGCAGCCCGTAGATCGGCGCCGCGTAGTCGGCGTAAGGCCGGTAGAAGCGGTCCTCGTAGGACCGGATCCCGCCTGCCGGGTAGATGACGTCGCTGCACACCACCGCGAAGTCGGTGTGAGCCGCGACCCGCTCGAACACCGGCACCACGACGTACTGCGACGCGTCGCCCTCACCGGGGTCACCGAGCAGCGCGACGGAGATGCGGTCCCGGTCGGCGAAGCGGGTGACGATCCGGTCGCGCGACGGCGGCGCCACGCCTTGGGCGCGCGCGTAGTCGTCGAGCCTGCGCATCCAGGCGCGGCGCATCTCGTCGGTCGGGTCGCCACCGAGGTGCCGCGAGATCACGTCGTTGCGGGAGGCGATGAGCGGGCCCGGCCGCAGCCAGGAGAACGGCCTGCTCTGCGGGGCGATGTCGACGAACTCGCCCAGGTGCTGACAGCCCCATCCGGCGCCGGCCTTCGAGCTGCGGGACGGTCGGCTCACGACGTCCGGAGGGACGCGACGAAGTCCACCACGGCCGCGGCGAGCGCGGGCCCGGCGTCCTCCTGCAGGAAGTGCCCGGCGCCGACGATCGTCGGGTGCTCCCGCCCGGCCGCACCCGGCAGGGTGGCCCGCAGGACCGGCTCCATCGCGGCGGTGATCGGGTCGCCGTCGCTGAACGCGCACAGCAGCGGCACATCGGATCGGGTCAGCACGTCCCAGGCCGTCCGGTTGGCCGCGCTCGCCGGGTCGTCGGGGCGGGTCGGCACGATCAGCGGCATCGCCCGCGGGCCGGCCTTGAACGTCTCGTCCGGGAACGGCGCGTCGTAGGCGGCGGCGATCTCGGGCGTGAACCGCGTGCGGCAGCCCGACTGCACCAGCCGCGCGACGTCGAGGTGCGTTGCCTGCTCGACGGCCCGCCGGAACTGCCACCACACCGCGGGCATGTCCCGGTCGCCGGTGGGCAGCCCGGTGTTGGCGGCGACGATCCCGGCGAACCGGTCGCGGTGCTCGGCCACCAGCCGCAGCCCGATCAGGCCGCCCCAGTCCTGGCCGACCAGCGTGACGTCGCGCAGGTCGAGCACGTCGAACGCGAGCGCCCGCACCCACTCGACGTGCCGCGCGTAGCTGTGGTCGGCGATCTCGGCAGGTTTGTCCGACCGGCCGAACCCGACGAGGTCGGGCGCCACCACCCGCAGACCGGCGCCGGCCAGCACCGGGATCATGGTGCGGTAGAGGAACGACCAGCTCGGTTCGCCGTGCAGGAGCAGCACCACCGGGCCGTCGGCAGGGCCGTCCTGCACCCACGCCATCCGCAACGTCTCGCCGTCCTGATCGGGGACGTCGGCGTAGTGGGCCGGGAGGTCGAATCCGGGGAGATGGTCGAACCGCTCGTCAGGGGTACGGAGCGCGCGCATGGACGCGATACTGGCACCCGGAGCGCCACATCGCCGACAACCCGACCGCACGGCAGCGCACGAGCCACCGAACCGGGTTCGACGTTGATCACCATCTGCGACCGCACGTGCAAGTGCAAACGGTTCTGCACGTTCCGCAGATGCCCGGTCGCCTGCCGTGACGGCCGTGTTCGAGACCGCGCAACGGCCGTTACAGGACGGTTATCACCGGCCCTCCGGAGGCGCTTCAGCCACGGGCCGTGGCGATCACCGAGAGTGCCAAGATCGTCACCCAGGTCGCACATCTGGACCGGTTCACACGCTTGGCGCGCCAAAACGGCGACCGCTAGTGATCAACAGCGAGTTTCACCCTGACCCGAACGGGTGGTATGCCACGAACACTGTCACGCCGGAGGCCCTCCCGACGCTGTACTACATGACAAGGAGGTGATCCGGTGCAGGAGTTCACGACATCTGACGAGGCGACCTTGGTCGCTGCAGCAGAGAAGCTCACGCAGTGCGACGGATACGTCGTTCTCGCGGTCGACCCGCAGACCGGCGAGGTCGACGCGCACGGACCGTTCGACGGGCTTACGGCCACGATCAAGGCCGACCAGCTGCGTCGCGATTTCGACAGGGGCGGTCTCGAGGACGTCACCGTCGGAGTGGTCCGGCTTCACAGCTCTACCTGATCCGCCGCCCCCCGGCGTCCGACCGTGGGGAACACCGGATCCGCGCCTGCCTTCACGCCCGCCGCTCCTCCCGCGCGGCGGGCGTTGCGCGTTCCGGGCCCGGTGACCGGCATGGGTCTCAGGTGGCGATCCGGTGGCAGAGCCAGGCGAGCGCCGTCGGATAGCGGTAGTCGATCGCCATGTGAGTGGCGTCGAAGATCTCGAACCGCACCACGTCGTCGGCCACGCCGATGTCGGCCAGCGCCTGCCGGAACGCCTGGGCACCCACGTCGAGGTACCACTCGTCCCGGTTGCCCGCGTCGATCCACATCGAGTGCACCGAGCGCAGCGCGTCGGCGTGGTCGGGCACCATCCGCACGGGGTCCCAGTCCAGCCAGCGCTGCCAGATCTCGGGTCGCAGCACCCCCGTGACCGGGTCGAACGGGATCTCCGGGGTGCCGTCGGGTCGCGCGGAGAAGCATGCCGAGATGCCCAGCAGCGACAGCAGGTCGTGATCGCAGCCCTTGGTGAACGCGACGCGTGCGGTGAAGTCGTCCCACCATCGCATCAGGTCGCCGTCGTAGTCGCGCAGCTGGCGAACCATCCTCCCGAACTCGGGCAGGTAGCAGTACTCGTAGAGGTTGTCGCCCGCGTGCGTGGCGAGCGCGCCGAACAGGTCGGGCCGCAGCATCGGCGTGATCATCGCGCCGAACCCGCCGCTGGACTTCCCGCTGATGGCCCGGTGCGCGGGAGCGTCGAGGGTGCGGTAGTGCGCGTCGACCCACGGCACGATCTCGTTGCACAGGTAGGAGTGGTAGGCGCCGGTGCCGGGCGAGTCGACGAACTGGCTGCCGCCGTAACGGGTCCAGGCATCGACGTAGACGATGATCGCCGGCGGCGCCTCCTCGCGCGCGAACACCGCGTCGGCCGTCTCGATGAACGGCTGCCGGTACGGGGTGCGGTTGCGCCACATCGCGACGTGGCCGGTGTAGCCCTGGATGACGTAGACGGTGGGGTAGCGCCGCGCGGCGTCGTCGTCGTAACCGGGCGGGACGTAGACCCACAGCGGCCGCACGTGGGGATCGCCCAGCGGGTTGCCCAGCAGCAGTTCGCTGGTGATCTCGCGTTCTTCCAGCCGTCCGGCGAGCGGCGCGGACCATGGCAGCGTCGACATGTCCCGAGCATGGCGCATGCCCGCCGCGTCCTCGTGGCAATTCTCGACGACCCGGCGGGTCGGCGTGCCGCTTACAGTGGTCGGCGTGACCAGGACCGTTCCCGCGCCGAGGCGCAGTTCCGATCCCGGAGGCGATCCGGGTCTCGCCGATGCCGTGCGCGACGACGCGTCGCTGCGGCGGTTCCTGCACGGCCTGCCGGGCGTCGACGAGGTCGGGCTGGAGCGCCGCTCGGCGACGCTCGCCACCCGCAGCATCAAGAAGGACTCCAAGCTGCAGGCCATCGACCTGGCCGTCTCCATGATCGACCTGACCACCCTCGAAGGCGCCGACACACCTGGCAAGGTGCGCTCGCTGTGCGCGCAGGCGCGCCGGCCCGACTCCGAGTACCCGGAGGTGCCGCCGGTCGCCGCCGTCTGCGTGTACGCCGATCTCGCCCGCGTCGCGTCGGATGCGCTGGCGGGCAGCGGGGTCGGCGTGGCCGCGGTGAGCACGGCGTTCCCGTCGGGGCGCTCGTCACTGGCGATCAAGCTGGCGGACACGGAGCTCGCGGTCGAGAACGGTGCCACCGAGATCGACATGGTCATCGACCGCGGCGCCTTCCTGACAGGCCGCTACGGCGAGGTGTACGACGAGATCGTCGCGGTGAAGCAGGCCTGCGGGTCGGCGCACCTGAAGGTGATCCTCGAGACCGGCGAGCTGGCCGGCTACGACGACGTGCGCCGCGCGTCCTGGCTGGCGCTGCTCGCGGGCGGCGACGTCATCAAGACCTCCACCGGCAAGATCTCCCCGGCCGCCACGCTGCCGGTGGTGCAGCTGATGCTGCTGGCCGTGCGCGACTGGCACCGCCTCACCGGCGAGCACCGCGGCGTCAAGGCCGCTGGCGGCATCCGCACGTCGAAGGACGCCATCCGCCACCTCGTGGCCGTCAACGAGGTGGCCGGGCCCGCGTGGCTCACGCCGGAGCTGTTCCGCTTCGGGGCGTCGTCGCTGCTCAACGACCTGCTGCGGCAGCGGCGCGCGCAGCTCGAAGGCCACTACGTCGGCACCGACTACATCGGGAGCGCCTGACATGACCACCTGGACCTACGCGCCCGCGCCCGAGTCCGCAGCGCTGGCCAACCTGCAGCCCACCTACCGCCCGTTCATCGACGGCAAGTTCGTCGACGGCGGCGGCGAGCCGCTCAAGACGCTCAACCCGGCCACCGAGGAGGTGCTGGCCGAGGTCGGCACCGCGTCCGCCGACGACGTCGACCGGGCGGTCGCCGCGGCGCGGCACGCCTACGAGACGACGTGGGGGCCGATGTCGGGTGCCGAGCGCGCCAAGTACCTCTACCGGATCGCGCGGGTCGTCGCCGAGCGCAGCCGCGAGCTCGCCGTGCTGGAGACGCTCGACAACGGCAAGCCGATCCGCGAGTCGCGCGACGTCGACGTGCCCACCGCGGCCGCGCACCTGTTCCACCACGCCGGCTGGGCCGACAAGCTGGAGTACGCGGGCCTCGGCCCGGCACCGCGCCCGGTGGGGGTGGTCGGCTCGGTGATCCCGTGGAACTTCCCGCTGCTCATGGCCGCCTGGAAGATCGCGCCCGCGCTGGCCTGCGGCAACACGATCGTCCTCAAGCCCGCCGAGACCACCCCGCTCACGGCGCTCGTGCTCGCCGAGATCGCCGCCGACGCCGGCCTGCCCGACGGTGTGCTCAACGTGGTGCCCGGCGCCGGTGACGTCGGGCAGGCGCTCGTCGGGCATCAGGGGCTCGACAAGGTCGCGTTCACCGGGTCCACCGACGTCGGCAAGGAGATCCAGCGCCGCCTCGCCGGCACCGGCCGCCGCCTGACGCTGGAGCTGGGCGGCAAGGCCGCCAACATCGTCTACGACGACGCGCCGCTCGACCAGGCCGTCGAGGGCGTCGTCGACGGCATCTTCTTCAACCAGGGCCACGTCTGCTGCGCGGGCTCCCGGCTGCTCATCCAGGAGTCGATCGCCGAGGAGTTCGCCGAGCTGCTGCACGCCCGCATCGAGACGCTGCGCGTGGGCGACCCCCTCGACAAGAACACCGACGTCGGCGCCATCAACTCCCGCGCCCAGCTCGACCGCATCGTCGAGCTCACCGCGGCGGGCGACGCCGAGGGCGCCCTGCGCTGGACGAGCTCCTGCCCGCTGCCCGAGCGCGGCCTGTTCTTCCCGCCCACGGTGTTCTCCGGCGTCGAGCAGACGATGCGGGTGGCCCGCGAGGAGATCTTCGGCCCGGTGCTGTCGGTGCTCACGTTCCGCACGCCCGAGGAGGCCGTGGCGAAGGCCAACAACACGCCCTACGGGCTCTCGGCCGGGATCTGGACGGAGAAGGGCTCCAAGGCGCTCTGGACGTCGCAGCGCCTGCGGGCCGGTGTCGTCTGGACGAACACGTTCAACCGCTTCGACCCCGCGTCGCCGTTCGGCGGCTACCGGGAGTCCGGGTTCGGGCGCGAGGGCGGGCGGGTCGGCCTGGAGGCGTACCTCGCGAGGTGATCGGCGTCCAGCGACGGGCTCGACGGCGCCAACCCCGTAGCCACCGCGCCAACGTCTCGACATAGGCGCCGTGGCCACTTCGTCGGCGCGGTCGAGAGGACGCTCGACCGCGCCAATCTGTTGGCCACCGCGCCAACGTCCCGACATCGGCGCGGTGGCCATTTGGTTGGCGCGGGCGGGAGGACGTTCGGCCGAACTGTCGGGGGTCGGGCCCACACTGGCGCCATGACCACGTTCGACATCGTTCCCCGGGGCGCCTTCTCGCTGCGGGAGAGCGTCGAGTTCGGCTTCGGTCAGCGGCACTCCACCGTCCTTGACGGCACGATGCGGCTGGCGTTCTGCGTCGACCACCACACCGAGCAGGTCGGGGCGGTGCTCACGCAGGATGCGTCGGGCGTGCACGGCGAGCTCGTCGGCGATGCGCCGGTCGACGCCGTGCGGGCCCAGGTGGCGCGCATGCTCTCCCTCGACGTCGACGCGCGCGCCTACGAGGAGGTCGGCGCCCGCGACCCGGTGGTGGCCCGTGCGCTGGCCGCAGCACCGGGGCTGCGACCGCCCCTGTTCCACTCCCCCTACGAGGCCGCCGCCTGGTGCGTGCTGTCGCTGCGCTGGAGCGCCCGCCAGGCCGCGGCCGTCCGCGAGCGGTTCGCGACGGCCCATGGGCGCGTGTTCGACGTGGCAGGCGAGCGGATGGCCGCCTTCCCCACGCCTGCGCAGCTGCTGACCGTCGCGGAGTTCCCGGGGATCCCGCCGGTCAAGATCGAGCGGCTGCACGCGGTCGCCCGCGCGGCGCAGGCGGGCGCGCTCGACGCCGAGAAGCTGCGTGCGGCCGAGCCGGATGCGGCCACTGCCGGGCTACGACAGATCCCGGGCATCGGCCCGTTCTCGGCATCGCTGATCGTGCTGCGCGCGTCCGGGGTCTGCGATGTGCCGATCGATCAGGAGCCGCGGCTGGCGGAGCTCGTCGGGCAGCTCTACGGGCTGCCCGCCGTGGCCACCCCGGCCGACATGCTGCGCATCGGCGAGGCCTGGCGGCCGTTCCGCACGTGGGTCGGGGTGCTGCTGCGGGCGGCGGGCGCCCGCATCGCGGTCAGCTGACGACACCTGCTCACGGGCGGCACGGGCTCAGCCCAGGAACCTCTCCAACGTCGAGCCGTAGGACAGGCGCGAGTGCGAGGACTGGTTGCAGTACACGGTGCTGGCGAAGCCGGCCCAATTCCGCCATGGCCCGTACGCGTAGTAGGTACCCGATCCGTTCGAGCAGTAGACCCACACGCGGTACTGCTCGATGCTGGACAGGCCCGAGCAGATCGCGGTCGCACCGTTGGGGTTCAGGTCCCACTGACCGCACGAGGCCGAGGAGGTCCCGGCGGCGGACGCCGACCCGGAGCCCCCGATCAGCGCACCGCCCACCAGCGCCGCCACGACGAGCGACCGCATCATCCTGATCATGCGCTGCTTCCTGGCCCCGATGGCCTCGCGCCTCATGTGGAGATCACCAGCTCGTGCCCGAGGCCGGTACGTGCGTCCGCCGCGACGTTGCAGTAGACCCGGCTGGTCTCGTTCTCGCCCGTTCGCCACGGGCCATGGGCGCGGTAGCCCGGCGCGCAGTCCACCCAGACCCGGAACTTCTCGCCCCGGCGAGACCCGAGCAGGTGGCGTCGGCCCCGTTCGGTTGCACGCCGCTGTGCGAGCACGTCCGCTTCGCCCCCGCGTCGGCCGGGGCTGCCGGGCCGACGCCCGCGAGTACCGAACCACCGGCCAGCGCCGCAACCGCGGCCATTCGCATCAATCCGATCACGGCGCTCCCATCCGTCGACAACCGTCGGACGCGACGGTAGGTAGGTGCCCGGTCGGCGACCATGCCTTTCAGCGCTGCCTTCACGTGACTCGTCGCCACGGTGATCGCCGTCGCCATTCGTTCCACGGGCGGTAGCCTCGGCACGGTGACCACCTCCACCGACGGACGCCTGGCCGTCGCCAAGACGTACAAGCTCTACGTCGGCGGCGCGTTCCCGCGTTCGGAGTCGGGGCGCAGCTACCCCGTCACCGACCAGAAGGGCCGGTTGCTGGCGCACGCCGCGCTGGCCTCCCGCAAGGACGTCCGCGACGCGGTGAGCGCAGCCCGTTCGGCGGGTGCCGGCTGGGCGGGCGCCACCGGCTACAACCGCGGGCAGGTGCTCTACCGGGTCGCGGAGATGCTGCAGGCGCGCCACGACCAGTTCACCGACGACGTCGTCGCGGCGGAGGGCGCCACCCGCAAGCGCGCCACGGCGGTCGTCGACGCGACGATCGACCGCTGGGTCTGGTACGCGGGGTGGACCGACAAGATCACCAGCGTGCTGGGGTCGGTCAACAGCGTCGCGGGCCCCTATCTGAACTGGTCGGCGCCCGAGCCCACCGGCGTCGTGGGGGTGCTCGCGCCGCAGTCGTCATCGCTGCTGGGCCTCGTCGACGTGCTGGCGCCCGTGCTCGCCACGGGATGCACCGCCGTCGTCGTCGCCTCCCAGGAGCGGCCGCTGCCCGCGATCGGGCTCGCCGAGGTGCTCGCCACGTCCGACCTGCCGGGCGGGGTGGCCAACCTGCTCACCGGTAGCGCCACCGAGCTCGGCCCGAGGCTGGCCGCGCATGCCGAGGTGCAGGCGCTCGATCTCGCCGGGGCGCCCGAGGAGCTGGCCGCCGAGCTGGAACGCGCGGCAGCGGGCACCGTGAAGCGCGTGCTGCCCCGACCAGCGACGGAGGCCGACCACACCCGCGTCCCGGGCATCGAACGGCTGCGCGCCTACACCGAGATCAAGACGGTCTGGCACCCGGTCGGGCGCTGACCTGCGGGGGTTCTAGGCTCACCGCGTGGCCAGCGACATCGTCTCGATCCAGCTCTCCCTGACCGAGGGCGACCTCGTCACGCTCTGGGCCCCGCGGTGGCGCGAGGACGGCGAGGAGTGGGAGGCGTTCCTCGGTGATGACGACTCCCTGTTCGCCTTCCCCGAGGTCGCCCAGCTCGCGGCGTTCGTGCGCACGGTGCGCGAGCACGATCTGATCGATCATCCGGCCTGGTCGGTGGTGCCCGAGCTGACGGTCGCGGAGCTCACCCCCGACGACACCCAGAGCTACGACATCATCGGCGTGCCCGAGCTGGCCGCCGCCGAGGCCGACACGTGGACGATCAGCGAGCTCGCCGAGATCGTCGAGATGGTGCGCTCCATCGCCGACGTGTGCGAGCTCGACACCGTCACCGAGGTGCTCGACTCGGCGCCTGCGTTCTCCATGCTGCGCCAGGGCACGCTGCCGTTCGTCGGGCGCGAGGGCGGCCGGCTGTGGACGCAGCTCATCGACACCATCGCCCGCCGGTGGGACGACGTGATCGACGCGCTCGACGCGCTCGTCGACACCCCGGCCGTCGACCCCGCCGCGCTCGCGCTCGCGGAGAAGGAGGTGGCGCTCGTCGCCGAGGCCGACGGCGAAGCCGCTGCCGACGTCGACGACGCCGCCCCCGCCGAGGAGCACCAGGACGGCTTCTGGGAGGAGGTCGGCATCGACCCGATCCGCATCACCACCAGCACCGGCACGGTCCTGACGCTGCGGTGCTACCTCGACGACGCCCCGGTCTTCCTGGGCTCCGCCGGGAAGATCGAGGTGTTCCCCAGCGAGCGGGCACTGGTGCGCTGGATCGGCGAGGACGGAGCCGACGGCCACGACCTGACGCGCGCGTCCACGTGGAACGACATCGTGGAGCGGGCCGGGGTGGGCGACCTCACGGTGGAGGTCGACGAGCTCAACTCCTACGCCCTCACCGGGCTGGAGCAGGACATCGCCGAGGACACCCTCGAGGTGGACCCCACCCAGCTCGAGCTGGCCGTGGAGCTGCTGCTCGATGTGGCCGACTGGGCGGGCGACGACGAGCCGAAGGACGCGCTCGCCGAGTCGCAGTCGCTGGGCTGGCTGGTGTCGTTCCTGACCAAGCCCGACCCGACCCGGCTGGCCCCCAGCCCGCCCTTCACCACGGAGGCCGCACGCTGGCACGAGCTCGTCGAGGAGCTCACCGCCCGCCTGCACGTCAACTGAGGGATCAGTGGGCGACGATGCTGTCGCCCGTCTCCAGCACCGACTTGAGGTCCGAGAGGATCCACGCCCAGCCGCCGCCCGCGCTCTCGCCGGGCCCGGCGTCGATGTTCTCGAAGCGGCCGGCCACGAGTGCCTCGTGGGCCGGCGCACCGGTGAGGTCGTGGGTCACGGTCAGCCGGACGCCTGCCGTCTTCGTCTCCTCGATGTCGTAGGTGATCGTGGTGAACGGCTCGGCGGCGAGGCCGGGGTCCATCAGCAGCCGCCACGTCATCACGAGCTTGCGCGGTGCGTCGGCCACGAGCACCTCGCCATGGGCCATGTCGCCGCTGAAGCCGAACTCCTCCAGCTCGGGCGTCGGCGCCAGGCGGTAGCTGCCGCCGGGGCGCTGGTCGACGTGCGCGAGGCCGGTGTACCCGTAGCGGCGGGTCCACTCCGGCTGCGTGAGGGCGTCCCAGATCGCCTGCGGGGTGGCCCTGATGTAGATGCGGTGCACCTGGACGGTGGCGGTGGACGGCTCTGTCATGGCTGGGGCTCCTCGGGGTTCGGACGGGATTCGAGCTCGGCCCGCAGATCGAGCAGGGCCGAGACCTGACGTTCGGTGTACTTGTCGATCCACCGGTCGTGGACCTCCCGGATCGGGACCGGGTTGAGGAAGTGCCACTTCTCGCGGCCCTCCTTGCGCGTGACGACGAGACCCGCCTCCTCCAGCAGCCTGAGGTGCTTCATCACCCCGAAGCGCGACATGTCCACCTCGGACTCCAGGTCACCGAGCGTGCGGCCGTCGCGGGTGAAGAGCAGGTCGAGCAGGAAGCGGCGGGTCGGGTCCGCGAGCGCCTTGAACACGAGGTCGTCGTCGGGCACCCCGCCAAATTAGGTGACCAAAAGGTCACATGTCAAGCCCGGCCCGACTGCTCGGCGGGATCAGCCCACCGTTCGGCGTTCACGCGACGGCTTCAGCCGTAGCTCTGCGTAGCAATCGCGCTCGGAGTCCGCCGGCGCGAGCCGTGGACGATCTTGCGCAAACCAACCCTGTGGGTCTACACGGGTCCGGCCGTAGCCATCGCAGCGCCGGCGCTGCCTCCGGAAGCGGCGAACGGGTGGCAGCACCACCGAACGGGTGACGACCACCGGATGGCAGGAAAGCCACTTTGCCGCAACCTCGTTGCCGGAAAGTGGCTTTCCTGCAACGGCGGCTACGCCATCAGGGCCGCGTACCCCGGCTTGATCACGTCGTTGATCAGCGCGAGCCGCTCGTCGAAGCCGATGAAGGCCGACTTCATCGCGTTGACGGTGAACCAGCGCAGGTCCGACCAGCCGTACCCGAACGTCTCCACGAGGTCGGCGAGCTCGCCGCTGGTGGTGACCTGCGACATCAGCCGGTTGTCGGTGTTGACGGTGACCCGGAAGCGCAGCTTCGTGAGCAGGCCGATCGGGTGATCGGCCAGCGACTTCGCCGCCCCGGTGTGGACGTTCGAGGTGGGGCACATCTCGAGCGGGATGCGCATGTCCCGCACGTAGGCGGCGAGCAGTCCCAGCTTCGGCGTGCCGTGCTCGTCCACGGTGATGTCGTCGACGATGCGCACGCCGTGGCCCAGCCGGTCGGCCCCGCACCACTGCAGCGCCTCCCAGATCGACGGCAGGCCGAACGCCTCACCCGCGTGGATCGTGAAGTGGGCGTTCTGCTGGCGGACGTACTCGAACGCGTCCAGGTGACGGGTGGGAGGGAAGCCCGCCTCGGCGCCTGCGATGTCGAACCCGACCACCCCGGAGTAGCGGTACCGCACGGCGAGCTCGGCGATCTCGCGCGAGCGGGCGGCGTGCCGCATGGCCGTGAGCAGGCAACCGACCCGGATCCGGCGGCCGCGCTCCGCGGCGCGCGCCGTGCCGACGCGGAAGCCCTCCAGCACCGCCTCGACGACCTCCTCGAGCGCGAGGCCCTGCTCGACGTGCAGCTCGGGGGCGAATCTGACCTCGGCGTACACGACGCCGTCGGCGGCGAGGTCCTCCGCGCACTCCGCCGCGACCCGGACCAGGTTCTCGACGCTCTGCATCACCGCAACGGTGTGGCTGAAGCTCTCGAGGTAGCGCACCAGCGATCCGGAGTGCGACGCGGCGAGGAACTGGGCGCCCAGCTCAGCAGGGTCGGACGTGGTGAGCGACGCGTAGCCGACCGCGTCGGCCAGCTCGATGATGGTGGCGGGCCGCAGCCCGCCGTCGAGGTGGTCGTGCAGCAGCACCTTCGGCGCGTCACGGATGGTCTCGACGTTCAGCGGCGCAGGCACGGCCGTCACGCTAGAACACCAGGCCACGACGCCCCCTACGGGCGGCCGAAACTGCTCCGATCGGGGCAGTACACGTCCGATTGGGGAGCCGCGGACGGGTGATCCACGAGGGTCGCTACGCTCTGTGTTGCCAATCTCGTACCCAGCTCAGAGGAAGCTCCCCGCCGCCATGAGCAATGACTCCACACTCTCGTTCGACCGTATGCGAGGAATGCTGGTGCGCGCCGCGGAGATCCGCGACAGCGAGCAGCAGCAGATCTTCGATTCCCTCGACGAGATCCATGCCCGGCTCGCGGCGCTCGACGCCCTCGGCACCGTGCGCAAGCGGCTCACCGAGCTGCCCGACCGCACCGAGGTCAGCGTGCTGGCCGAGCGGCTCGACGAGACCGTCGCGAAGCTCGACGCGCAGGACGCCACGCTCGCATCCGTGATGCGCGCGGTGGAGTCGCTGCCCGACAAGCTCGCCAAGCCGTTCGCGCAGCTCGACGGGCGCCTCGACGGGATGGCAGGCAGGCTCGAGGGTGTCTCCGGCCGGATGGACGGTCTCGACGACCGCCTCGGCGGGCTGCACAAGCGCCTCGACGACCTCGACAACCGGCTCGACCGCCACGAGATGCGCCTCGACGCGATGCCCACCAACGTCGGCTCGCCGATCAAGGATCGCATCGACGGCATCGAGCGCACCGTCCGCGAGCAGCTCGACAGCGCCACCCGGTCGTTCGACGAGACCGGTGAGGGCCTGCGCAACCTGCTGGGCGACACCAGCATCGGCCTGCACCGCCGGCTCGAGGAGCTCGCCGGCCGTCCCGCCGTCGACCCGACGGAGCCGCTCGACGCGCTCGACAAGCGCCTGGACACCCTCGCCACGCGCCTCGAGGCGATCGCCGGCAGGCTCGACAGCGTCGAGGAGGGTGTCGGTGAGAAGCTCGGCAGCCTCGGCGGCACGATCGACGAGAAGCTGGGCAAGCTCGACTCCCAGCTGACCCAGCGTCCCGACGCCTCGGCGATGAACAAGCTCGTCGCCGTCGCCAACGAGGAGTCCGAGCGGCGCACCGCCGGTCAGCTCGACGACGCCATGGCCACGTTCGCCGAGCTGATCCTCGGTCGCGGCTCCTCGGTGCAGGCACCCCCGCCCCCGCCCCGCCCGGCCCAGCGCCGCGGCCGGGCCAAGGTGTCGGTGAAGTCGTCCAACGGCCAGTCGGTCAACGACACCGTCACCGACGACCCCGACGACGACTGAGCCGCACCCCCGCAGCACCCCGATCGCCGCGAGATCCGCGCTCCCCACCCCGTTCCGGTGGCGGGCCCGGAGCTCGCGGCGATCGTCGTTTCCGGGGCGGGTCGATCCGTCCCGACAGAACGCCCCTACGGGCGCACGGTGCCCAGCAGGAGGTCCGGGCGCACCGCCGGCTCGTCCGTGATCCCCACGCCACCCTCGAGGGCCGCACGGGCCCCTGCCACGGCCGCGGGGGTGTCGGTGTGGAGTTCCAGCAGCGGCTGGCCCGCCTCCACCTGCTCCCCCGGCTCCACGAGCAGCAGGACGCCGGCGCCGGCCTGCACCGCGTCCTCCTTGCGGGCGCGACCGGCCCCGAGGCGCCAGGCCGCGACGCCGACGGCCAGCGCGTCGCAGGAGAACGATCCGGCGCGGTCCGCCACGACCGTCTCGACATGGGTGGCGACGGGCAGCGGCGCCGACGGGTCGCCGCCCTGCGCGGCGATCATGCGCTCCCACACCGGGTAGGCGGCGCCGGAGGCCAGCACCTCCGCCGGGTCGACGTCGGTGATGCCGCCGAGCGCGAGCATCTCCCGCGCCAGCGCCACGGTCAGTGCGACGACGTCGGCGGGACCGCCGCCGCGCAGCACGTCCACCGACTCGGCGACCTCCAGCGCGTTGCCGACCGCCCGGCCCAGCGGTACCGACATGTCGGTGAGCAGTGCCGTGGTCGCGAGCCCGTGCGCCGTGCCGATCCGGACCATCGTCTCGGCCAGCTCGCGGGACCGGTCGAGCGTCTTCATGAACGCCCCCGACCCCACCTTGACGTCGAGCACCAGCCCGCCGGTGCCCTCGGCGATCTTCTTGCTCATGATCGAGCTGGCGATCAGCGGGATCGACTCGACGGTGCCGGTGACGTCGCGCAGCGCGTAGAGCTTGCGGTCGGCGGGCGCCAGCGTCGGGGTGGTGGCGCAGATGACGGCGCCCACGTCGGCGAGCTGCGCCGCGATCTCCTCCAGCGACAGCGATGCGCGCCAGCCGGGGATCGACTCCAGCTTGTCCAGCGTGCCGCCGGTGTGGCCGAGCCCGCGCCCGGACAGCTGCGGCACCGCCGCGCCGCAGGCCGCGACGAGCGGCGCCAGCGGCAGGGTGATCTTGTCGCCGACGCCGCCGGTGGAGTGCTTGTCGACCAGCGGGCGGCCGACGTCACCGAGGGAGAGCACCTCGCCGGAGTCGATCATCGCCTGGGTCCAGCGCGAGATCTCGTCGGTGTCCATCCCGTTGAGCAGGATCGCCATCGCCAGCGACGCCATCTGCTCGTCGGCGACGTCGCCGCGGGTGTAGGCCGCCAGCACCCAGTCGATCTGCTCGTCGGTCAGGCGACCCCCGTCGCGCTTGGCGGTGATCACATCAATGGCGCTGATAGTCGACACCCGTGGAGCGTATCCGCCGGATGGAGGTGCCCTGCGGACGTCAGGGCAGGTCGTCGGGCCCGAACGCGTCGGGCAGGACCTCGCTCATCGGCAGCACCCCGCGCGGGGTGTCGACGAGGCAGTCGGGGCCGCCGAACTCGTAGAGCACCTGGCGGCAGCGCCCACACGGCATCAGCAGGTCACCGGTGCTCGACCGGCACGCGACGGCGACGAACCGGCCGCCGCCGGTGAGCCGCAGCTGCCCGGCCATCGTGCACTCCGCGCACATGCCGAGGCCGTAGGAGGCGTTCTCGACGTTGCACCCGGTCACGATGCGGCCGTCGTCGCACTGCGCCGCCGCGCCGACGAACAGGTGCGAGTAGGGCGCGTACGCCGATCCCGCGACCTCGACGGCCGCGGCCCGCAGCGCGTCCCAGTCGGTTCCGTTCTCAGTCACCTTCGCCTCGCCGGTACTCGAGGCCGTCGGCAGCGGGCGGGCGCAGGCGTTGGGACGCCGCGGCGAGCACCACGAGCGTGACGATCTGCGGCGCGTACGACGCGAACTCCGTCGGGATCGTGTCGATCACCAGGTAGAGGACGTACACGATCACCCCGGCCCCGGCGGCGATCGCCGCTGTGACCCAGCGCCGCCGTGCCACCCACACGACCGCCACGACGACGGCGAGCAGCGTGGCCCCGTAGAGCAGCGCGTGCACCGCCTCGCCGCCTGCCCGCAGCTGCAGCCCGTCGACGTAGCCGAACAGCGCCGAGCCGGCGAGCAGCCCGCCGGGCCGCCAGTTGCCGAAGATCATCGCGGCGAGTCCGATGTAGCCACGGCCGCCGGTCTGGCCCTCGAGGTAGCCGAGCTGGCCGGGGTTGAGCACGAGTGCCGCCCCGCCGAGCCCGGCGAGCGCGCCCGACACGATCACGGCGACGTACTTGTGCGTGTAGACCGAGACGCCGAGCGACTCGGCGGCCACCGGGTTCTCCCCGCACGAGCGCACCCGCAGCCCGAAGCGCGTGCGCCACAGGATCCAGAAGCTGATCGGCACGAGCGCGAAGCCCAGCACCACCAGCGGTGTCAGCCCGGACACCACGCCGCGCAGCAGACCGGCGACGTCGGAGACGAAGACGCGTTTCTCGTTCTCGAGATCACCGAGCCAGTCGGCGAGCGGCTGGATGGAGAACGTGTCGAACCCGGTGAGCCGCGGCGACATCCGCGGGTTGTGCGACACGGGGAAGAACAGCAGCGTGGAGAGGTACTTCGCGACGCCGGTGCCCAGCAGCGTGATCGCGACGCCGGACACGATGTGGTTGACGCCGAACGTCACGGTGGCGACCGCGTGCAGCAGCCCGCCGAGCGCGCCGAACACGATGCCGCCGATCACGGCGGCCCACGGTCCCCACTGGTAGCCGGCGAACGCCGCGCCCCAGGTACCGAGGATCATCATGCCCTCGAGCCCGAGGTTGATCACGCCGGAGCGCTCCGCCCAGAGCCCGCCGAGCCCGGCGAACAGGATCGGCAGCGTCAGCTGCACCGCGGCCTGCGCCGTGCCGCTGGAGGTGAGCTGCACCTGCCCGGTCAGCGTGACGGTGATGGCGAGCACCACCATCGCCACGAGGACGACGAGCGCTGCCGACGCCCAGCGCGGCAGGTTCCACAGCCGGTTCGCCTTCCGCGCAGCGGGAGGTGGCGCGACCGGATCGGCGAGCGTCATGACGTCGCCCCTTCCGCAACCGGGGCGGCCGCGGCGGCGCGCAGCTCGGCGGCCACCCGCCGCTGCTCGGCGGCGAGGCCGTAGCGGCGCACGATCTCGTAGGCGACGACGACCGACAGCACCACCGAGCCCTGCATGATCAGCACGATCTCGCGGGGCACCCCGACGTTGTCGAGCGCGAGCGCCGACTTGTCGAGGAACGCCCACAGCAGCGCGCCGATCGCGATCCCGGCCGGATGGTTGCGGCCCAGCAGCGCGACCGCGATGCCCGTGAAGCCGTACCCCTGCGGCGCGATGATCGTGTAGACGTGTTCGCGGCCGAGCAGCTCGGGCAGCCCGACCAGCCCCGCGATCATACCCGACATGATCATCGCGATCAGGACCATGCGCCGGGCGTCGACGCCGCCCGCGGTGGCCGCCGTCGGCGACTCACCCGATGCCTTGAGCTCGAACCCGAACCGGGTGCGGCCCAGCAGGAACCAGTAGCCCAGCCCCAGCGCGGCGGCCACGAAGACCATCCCGAAGATCGTGCCGGAGGCGCCGAGCGGGATGCCGGGGAACCAGCCCGACGGCGCGATCGGCTCGGTGGTGATGTTGTTGCCGGCCAGCCGGCCGAACGTGTCGGGCCGGATCAGGAACGCGATCATGCCGACCGCCAGCGCGTTCAGCATGATCGTGGAGATCACCTCGCTGACCCCGCGGTAGGCCTTGAGCAGCGCGGGGATCAGCGCCCACAGCCCGCCGACGAGCACGGCGACCAGGATGATCACGATCACGTGGATCACCGGCGGCAGCGGCAGCATGCCCCCGACGATCGCCGCCACGCACGCGGCGAGGCGGTACTGGCCCTCGACGCCGATGTTGAACAGGTTCATCTGGAAGCCGATCGCGACCGCCAGCGCGGCGAGGTAGTAGATCGCCCCGCTGTTGATCACGTCGACCGCGGTGGTGCCCTGACCCAGCTGCGTGATCATCGCGACGAGCGCGGTGCCCGGCGACGCGCCCGTGATCAGCAGGGCGATCGCGCACAGCAGCGCGGCGAAGGCCACCGCGAGCAACGGGGGCAGTGCGACGGTGCGGAGCCGGTTCACGCGGCCCCCTCCTCGCCGCCGGCGCCGGTCATCGACACACCCAGCTCCTCCGGGGTCACGGTTGCGGGATCGGCGTCGGCCACCAGCTGCCCGCGCAGCATGACCTTGATCGTGTCGGAGAGGCCGATCAGCTCGTCGAGGTCGGCGCTGATCAGCAGCACCGCGAGGCCGCGCGCTCGGGCCGCCTTCAGCTCGTCCCAGATCCCGGCCTGCGCCCCGACATCGACACCCCGGGTGGGGTGCGACGCGATGAGCAGGACGGGGTCACCGGACAGCTCGCGACCGATCACCAGCTTCTGCTGGTTGCCACCCGACAGCGCGGCGGCCGGAACGTCGACACCCGGGGTGCGGACGTCGAACTCCGCGACGATCCGCTCGGTGTCGCGCCGTGCCGCCACCTTGTCGATCAGTCCGATGAGGCCGCGCCGGGCCACGGGCGGGCGCGTCTGGTAGCCCAGCACCCGGTTGGCCCACAGCGGCTGGGTGGCGAGCAGCGCGTGCCGCGTGCGGTCCTCGGGGATGTACCCGATGCCGGCCTCGCGGCGCGCCAGCGTGCTCGCCCTGGTGACGTCGGCGGTGCCGACCGTGATGATGCCGGCTTCCGCCCGGCGCATGCCCATGATCGTCTCGACGAGCTCGGTCTGGCCGTTGCCCTCCACGCCTGCGATGCCGAGCACCTCTCCGGCGTGCACGACGAGGTCGACGCCGTCGAGCAGCGGGCGCCCGCCGGTCTCGCCTGCCAGGCGCAGCCCCTCGACGCGCAGCACCTCGCGGTCGGTGACCGTCGACTCGCGCGTCTCCGGGCTGGGCAGCTCGCTGCCCACCATCATCTCGGCCAGCTTGCGGCTGGTGACCTCACGCGGGTCGGCCGTGCCGACGTAGGTGCCGCGGCGGATCACCGTGATCGAGTCGGCGATCGCGCGCACCTCGTCGAGCTTGTGGGAGATGAACAGGAACGTGTAGCCCTCGCCCTGCATGCGGCGCAGGGTGGCGAACAGGTCGTCGACCTCCTGCGGCACGAGCACGGCGGTCGGCTCGTCGAGGATGACGATCCGGGCACCGCGGTAGAGCACCTTGACGATCTCGCAGCGCTGCCGGTCGGCCACCCCGAGGTGCTCGACCAGCACCGTCGGATCGGCGTCGAGCCCGACGGTGCGCGCGAGCTCGACGATCCGCTTGCGGGCCCTGGCCCCGATGCCCAGCTGCGCCTCGGCACCGAGCAGGATGTTCTCGGCCACCGTCAGGTTGTCGGCGAGCATGAAGTGCTGGTGCACCATGCCGATGCCGGCCTTGATCGCGTCGGACGGGGAGCGGAACCGCACGACCTGGCCGTCCACGGAGATCGTGCCCTCGTCGGGCTGCTGCAGCCCGTAGAGGATCTTCATCAGCGTCGACTTGCCGGCGCCGTTCTCACCGCACAGCGCGTGGACCTCGCCGCGTCGGACCCGCAGGTTGATGTCGCGGTTGGCGACGACCCCCGGGAACCGTTTGGTGATGCCGGCGAGTTCCACCGCGTAGGAGGAGTCCGCCGGTACTGCTGCGGTGTCCGCTGTCACGGGTCTGCAGCCTCCCTCGATCGGATTCGGACGGGTCGGGGCGCGTCGCCCACCACTGTGGCCGACGCGCCCCGATTTGCGATCCGACCGCCTACCGCGTGGACTTCACCGTGATCTTGCCGCTGACGATCTCGGCCTTGTAGCCGTCGAGCTTGGCCTTGATGTCGTCGATCTTGCCACCCGAGGTCGCGTAGCCGACGCCGTCGACCTTGAGGTCGAAGGTCTTCGGCAGGGTCGTCAGGTTGTTGGACGCGAGCGCCGTGACGTAGTCGTACACCGCGACGTCGACCCGCTTCATCATCGACGTGATGATCACGTCCTTCACCGCGGCGTCGGCGGTGAGGTACTGGTCGGAGTCGACACCGATCGCGTAGCGCGGGCTGTCGGCCGTGGTCTTGGCCTTGACCGCGCTGAACACGCCGGAGCCCGACGCACCGGCCGCGTGGTAGACGACATCGGCGCCGGCATCGAGCTCACCGGTGGCGACGACGTTGCCCTTGGCGGGGTCCTGGAAGCCGGTGAAGTCACCGGCCGGGCTGATGTACTTGGTCTCGATCTTGATGTTCGGGGCGACCGCCTTGGCACCCTGGATGTAGCCCGCCTCGAACTTCTGGATCAGCGGCACGTCGACGCCACCCACGAAGCCGATGTGGCAGGCCTTCGTCTTGAGCGCGGCAGCGGCACCGACCAGGAACGAGCCCTGCTCCTCGGCGAACACCAGCGGCGTCACGTTGGGCAGCGAGACCGACGAGTCGTCGACGATCGCGAACTTGACGTCGGGCTTCTCCTTCGCGACGACACCGAGCGCGGTGGCGTACTTGAAGCCGACCGTGATGATCGGGTTGTAACCACCGTCGGCGAGCTGGCGCAGCCGCGTCGCCGCGGCGTCGTCGGGCTCGTTGGCCGAGGCCGTGAGCTCCTTGACGTCGGTGAGGCCGTAGTCCTTCTTGGCCTTGTCGATGCCGGCGGCGGCGGAGTCGTTGAACGACTGGTCGCCACGACCGCCGATGTCGAACGCGATGCCGACCTTCATCTTGCTGGCATCGGGCTTGGCGCCTGCTGCCGCGGTGGGGGCTGCGGCACCTGCTGCGTCGGGGGCGGCCCCCGTGGCACAGCTGTTGCCGGAACCTGCGGTCGCACCGGCGCCGCCCGAGCCGGCCGGCGCGCCGGTGTCGCGGGCGCAGCCCACAACCACCAGAGCGCTGGTCAGCACGGCTGCTGCCAGTACGAAGCCTCGTCTGATCCGCACTGAAGAACGCCTCCTGGTTCTGGCCGGTCCCGTGTCGGACCCGCCGCGACGAAGGGGGACCGTAACCGAGGGAATGCCTCATTCACATGGTCGACTTCGCGGCGTGACCGAATCGTCGATTTCGTTCAGTGAGCGTTTCGTCACCCATCGCATGCATTCGGGGGCGGTGTGCAACATTCGGGTGTGATCACGTGCAGGCAGATGGACGGAGCGAGACATGGATGAGGCCACCGTGACGATCGACGCCGAACCCAGCCGGGTATGGGCGACGATCACCGACATCACGCGGATGGGGGAATGGAGCCCGGAGTGCCGGGGCGGCCGGTGGGTCGGTGGCGCGGCCGGTCCGGCGGCGGGCGCGAGGTTCATCGGCTCCAACGCGCACGGGCTGGTGCGCTGGCGGACCCACTGCCAGGTGGTCGTGTGCGAGCCGGAGACCCGGTTCGCGTTCACCGTGGCCGAGAGCGGCATGACGTGGGGCTGGCGCGTGGATCCCGAGGACGGCGGCACGCGGCTGACGCAGTGGCGCGACCACACGTCGAAGACGCCGTTGGTGGCGCGGATCGCCACCGGGAGCGGCCTGCTCGGCAAGAACCGGGAGACGCTCATGGTCGACGGCATGCACCGCACCCTCGAAGCCGTGAAGACCCGGCTGGAGCGCATGCCCGTGTGACCGTCGAGAACGACGTTACCGTGATCGACAGGGCCTTTCGATCATGACAACGTCGTTCTCGACGGTAGGGTCGCGCGGTGTCGTGGCTGGGTGCGGTCCTGCTCGTCGCCGCGCTGACGGCGCCCGTCCAGGCGGTGGGTTGCGCGGGGCAGGACGTGCCCCCCGCCGTCGCCACCGAGGCCACCGTCACACCGTTGCCGTGGCCTGCCGAACCCGTTGGCGGGGCCGGGCTGGGCACCTGCGGTGACGTCGGCCCGGCAGGCGTTCCGGCCGTCGGTGCGGCGTCCTACGTGCTGGCAGACCTGGACTCCGGCGCGGTGCTCGCCGCCCGCGCCGCGCACGCGCGCCACCGCCCGGCCTCGACGTTGAAGGTGCTCACCGCGCTCGTCGTGGCCCGGCGGCTCAACCCCGACACGGTCGTCGACGGAACCGCCGAGGACCTGCGCGTCGACGGCAGCAAGGCCGGCATCGGGCCCGACGGTCACTACACCGTGGCGCAACTGCTCGACGGGTTGCTGCTCAACTCCGGCAACGACGCTGCCGAGGCGCTGGCCAGGGCACTGGGCGGGGACGCCGCGACGACGGCCGCCATGACCGAGACCGCCCGCGGCATCGGGGCGCTCGACACCCGACCGGCCACGGTGTCCGGGCTCGACGGTCCAGGGATGGCCATGTCGGCCTACGACCTCGCGGTGATCTACCGGGTGGCGATGCGGGAGAAGCTCTTCGCCTCCACCATGGCCACCCGGATGGTCGCGTTCCCCGGTTACGGCCCGAAGCCGGGCTTCATGCTGTCGAGCAACGAGCTGTTCGTCGCGAACTACCCGGGCGCGGTGAACTCGAAGTCGGGTTTCACCGACGACGCGCGGCACACGCTCGTCGCGAGCGCGGAGCGCGGCGGCCGCCGGCTCGTGGTGACCCTGATGCGCGGCGAGCAGGCACCCGTGCCGATGTGGCGCCAGGCGGGGGCACTGCTCGACTGGGGGTTCACCCAGCCGGCAGGCGGGCCCGCGATCGGCACGCTCGTGGACACCGCCCCCGTCCCGCCACCGACGGTTGCCCCCGTAGCGGCCCCGCTGCCGCCCGCCCCACAAACCGCGGCGGACCCGGTGCTGATCGGCGCCGCCGGTGCCGCGGTCGCGGTGCTGCTCGCCGTGGCGGCCACGTTCCTCCTGCGGCGCCGACGGCGCTGACGCGTCTACTCCTGCGGTGGCGTGTGCGGGCGGCGCAGCAGCCGGAACACGCCACCCGCCACCCGGTTGACCTCGGAGATCGCGTCGTAGACGCCGTCGGTGACGCCGTCGTGGGCCTGGCGCACCACCCGGGCCGCGCCACGGGTGGTGGCGATGGAGTCGAGCACGTCGAACGGGATGTCGGAGATCACCCGGTGCACCCCGCGGACGCCGGACGTGCCGGCCTCGACGGCGTCGGTGGCGAACTCCTGCACCGCGATCAGCTCGTCGGCCGTGAGGGGGTCCGGCTCCCGATCGAGCTCCAACTTGACCGCGGCCGAGCGGCGTGCGAGCGCGCGCAGCTTCCCGTCGAGGCCCAGCAGCGTGAAGATCGCGGCGAGCAGCGCGCCGAGACCGAGGAGTGCGAGCACCGCGAGCGCGGGATCGAGCGAGCCTGCGGTGGCGGGCACGTCAGCGCGCCCGGGGCTCGACGATGCGCACCTCGGCGCGGACACCCTGTTCGGTCAGCCCTGCCACCAGCTGCGCCGCGGCGCGCGCCGCGACCTCCCGGCCGACGATGCGGGGCACCAGCGTGCCGAACCGGCGGGCCACCCAGGACTCGCGCGAGGCGAGCTCGTGGGCGTTGAGGATCTCCACCGACAGCATCGGGTTGCCCACCGGGGCCCGCAGCGCGGGTGCGCGGCCCTCCGCGGTGGCCTCGAGCTCACCGACCTGGTCGTCCAGGGCCGCAACGCGCTCCCGCAACGTCACGGCTTGGCGCCACAGGACCGCTCCGGCCAGCAGCTCCAGCGCCAGCACGACCAGCACCACGACGGTCCACATGGCCCATCCTCGCCTTCCCGGAGGGGAGCAGCGTAACCGCGGGGATCAGGAGCGCTTGCGAGACCTGAACAGGCCCAGGCCGAGCACACCCGTCAGGACCCCGGCCCCGAGCAGCCCGGCGGCAGCCGCGGGGCTGGGTCCGGACTGCATCACGACCTCGGAGCGGATCACCGCAGGACCCGGTACCGGTGCGGGCTTCTCCTGCTCGTTCTCCCGGGACGTGGCCGCCCACGCGGTGACGAACAGGATGAACCGCGACATGAAGAAGGCGAACACCAGCAGGCCGATGAACGGACCGATGATCCGGCCGGTCGGTGAATCGCCGACGATCTTCAGGTAGTAGGTCATGACCTGCTTGAGCACCTCGAAGCCGATGGCGCCGATCACCGCTGCCCGTACCGCGCTGCGCAGCGTGGCGTGCTCGCGCGGCAGCCGCGCGATCACCCACAGGAAGATCAGCCAGTTCGCGAGGAGCCCCAGCAGTACGCCGAGCACCTTGAGCAGGATCGTGGCCCATTCCTGGCCGCCCAGTCCGACGGCATTGAGGACGGTCGTCGCGAACCCGGACACCAGCCCCGTGATCGCGAACGAGACCACCATCGCGAGCCCGAGTCCGAGCAGCGTGAGCAGGTCGAACAGCATCCGCTTGAGCAGCGCGGGCGCCTCCGGAACCTGGCCCCACTGCTCCGACAGCGCCTCGCGCAGGTTAGACATCCAGCCGATCCCGGAGTAGAGCGCACCGAGCAGGCCGATGATCCCGATCGAGTTGCGGGACGTGATGGCGTTGTCGACGATCGGGTTGATCAGCTGGTCGAGCCCGGCGGGCACGTTCTTCGTGATGCCGGCCTGCAGCTGCGTGAGCAGGTCGGGTTGCGCGGCCAGCACGAAACCGGCGATCGCGAAGCCCACCAGCAGCAGCGGGAACAGCGACAGCACGCTGAAGTAGGTGATCGCCGCGGCGTAGTGGTCACCGTGGCGCTCGGTGTAGCGCTCCCCGGCCCGCACGATGTGGTCGAGCCACTCGTGGCGATCGCGGAACTGCTGGAACTTCGACGGCTCCGCGGGCTCCTCGAACTGCGCCGCCTTCGCCCGGACAGCATCCGCATCGGTGTCGACAGCGGTCGCCACGGCGCTCACCTCATCTGCGTCAACGGGTCACCCGGCGGGTGGCAGGAACCCGATCTTTGCGTAGACCGCGGCGAGTGTCGCGCTGGAGACCTCGCGCGCCCTGCTCGCCCCGGCGGCGAGCACCCGATCGAGCTCGGCCGGGTCGTCGAGGTAACCCTGCACCCGCGCGGCGAGCGGGGTGGTGAAGTCGGCGACGATCTCGGCGAGGTCCTTCTTGAGGTCGCCGTAGCCCTTGCCGGCGTAGTCGGCCTCGATCTCGGTGACCTTGCGGTCGGTGAGGGCCGCGTAGATCGTGAGCAGGTTGGAGATGCCGGGCTTGGCCTCCTGGTCGAAGCGGATCTCGCGCTCGGCGTCGGTGACGGCCGAGCGGATCTTCTTCGCCGACACCTTCGGGTCGTCGAGCAGGTTGACGATGCCGGCGGGGCTGGAGCTGGACTTGCTCATCTTGGCGCTCGGGTCCTGCAGGTCCTGGATCTTGGCGGTGCCCGCGAGGATGTAGGGCTCCGGCACCGTGAGCGCCTTGCCGAACCGGCTGTTGAACCGCTGCGCGAGATCGCGGGTGAGCTCGACGTGCTGGCGCTGGTCCTCGCCGACCGGAACGCGATCGGCCTGGTAGAGCAGGATGTCGGCGGCCTGCAGGATCGGGTACGTGAACAGACCGACGGTGGCGCGGTCGGCCGTCTGCTTGGCGGCCTTGTCCTTGAACTGCGTCATGCGGCTGGCCTCACCGAAACCGGTGAGGCACCCCAGCACCCACTCCAGCTGGGCGTGCTCGGGCACGTGGGACTGGACGAAGACGGTGCAGCGCTGCGGGTCCAGGCCCAGCGCCAGCAGCTGCGCGGTGGCGTTGCGGGTGCGCGCGGCGAGCGTCTTCGGGTCGTGCTCAACGGTGATCGCGTGCAGGTCGGGCACGAAGTAGAACGCGTCGTGGTCCTCCTGCAGGGCCACCCACTGCCGCACCGCACCGAGGTAGTTGCCGAGGTGGAAGGAGTCGGCTGTCGGCTGGATGCCCGAGAGCACCCGCGGACGGCGATCGGTGACAGGCGCGGTCATGCGGTGATTCTCCCAGTCCCCGTTTTTCGTGGAGCGTGTGGCTGTCACAGCCGTTGGCGTGCACAACCGTTGGCGTGGGGGCGCCCGAAGCCGGTGGCCATAGGCTGAGGCCGTGCAGTCACCCGAGCTCGTCACGGTAGGTCCGAAGGAGCTGGGGTTCCAGGGTCTGGACAACTGGGGGCTGGGGGCGCGGTCATGGCCCGCGGGCTCCGGACGTCCGGTGCTGCTGGTGCACGGGCTAGCCGCCAACGCCCGGCTGTGGGACGAGGTCGCGGGGCACCTCTCCGCGGCCGGGCACCCGGTGCTGGCCGTGGACCTGCGGGGCCACGGATCCTCGGCAGCGGTGCCCGACACCGACACCGACGACCCGGACGCCCCGGCGAAGGACCCGACGCACACCGCGGCGTCCGACCTCGCGGCCGTCTGCGACGAGCAGGGTTGGGCGGCACCCGTGGTCGCCGGGCACGCCTGGGGCGGCAACGTCGCGCTGCAGCTGGCCGCCGACCGGCCCGCGCTGGTGCACGGGCTCGCCCTCGTCGACGGCGGTTGGCTGCACCTCGGTGACCAGTGGCCCAACCTCGACGACGCGTGGGGTGTGCTGGCGCCGCCGCAGTTCGACGGGATCACCGCGGAGCTGTTGTGGTCGAGCCTGCGGGCCGGGCACCCGGGCTGGTCCGACGACGCGGTCAGCGCGGTGCTGGGCAACCTGCAGGAGCGTGATGACGGCACGGTGACACCGTGGCTGGAGCGTGACCGCCACCGCGGCATCCTCGGCAGCATGCTGCGCCACAAGCCGCGGGCGCTCTACGCGCTGGTGCGCTGCCCGGTGTTGCTGCTCGCCGCGGTCGGACCCAGCACTCCCCCGCGCAAGCGCGAGCAGCTCGCCAAGGCCGTGGCGGCGCTGCGCAACGCCGAGGTCGTGGAGTTCCCGGGCGGCGACCACGACCTGCACGCCCAGCAGCCGGAACGGGTGGCGGAGCTGATCGCCGGGCTGACCTGAGCCCATCTCGCCTTCCCCGTTGCCCGCAGCTGCCGGCACTCGTAGCGTCGTCCCATGACCGTCGACCAGCCCGTCGCCGTCGCCAGGCAAGTGGATCAGGACGGCGAGGAGAACCCGTACCTGCTCGGGATCTTCGCGCCGGTCCACGACGAGATCACAGCCGGTGACCTCGAGGTGATCGGCGAGATCCCGCGCGACCTCAACGGCGTCTACCTGCGCAACGGCCCCAACCCGCGCTACGCCGCGCCGGGCCGCTACCACTGGTTCGACGGCGACGGCATGGTCCACGCGATGGCGTTCGAGAACGGGCGGGCCCGCTACCGCAACCGCTACGTCCGGACGCGGGCGTTCGGCCAGGAGGAAGCCGCCGGGTCGGCGTTGTGGACCGGCGTCATCGAGTCACCGCGGGGCAACCCGATCGGCACCGCGCGCGGGCTGCCGTTCAAGGACAGCGCCAACACCGACCTGATCCAGCACGACGGCCGGGTACTCGCCACCTGGTACCTGTGCGGGCAGCCGGTGGCACTCGACCCGCTGTCGCTGGAGACGATCGGGGCCGAGACGTTCCTCGGCACGCTGCGCGGTGACGTGATGGCCCACCCGAAGCTCGACGAGGCCACCGGCGAGCTGATGTGGTTCGACTACGGCGCGCGTGACCCGCTGCTGCGCTACGGGGTGGTCGGGGCCGCAGGCGAGATCGTGCACGAGGTGGCCATCGACCTGCCCGGCCCACGGCTGCCCCACGACATGGCGATCACCGAGCACTACTCGATCCTCATGGACCTGCCGCTGGTGCAGGACCAGGCCGCGGCTCGCCAGGGCCGCTACAAGCTCTCGTTCGACCGGGAGATGCCGTCGCGGTTCGCGGTGATCCCGCGTCGCGGCACGGCGTCGGACGTGCGGTGGTTCGAGGCGGCGCCCTGCTACATCTACCACGTCGTCAACGCCTGGGAGGACGGCGAGACGATCGTGCTCGACGTCTGCCGCGTCACCCGCCCGGAGCCGAAGCCGACCCGCCCCGGCCCGCTGGGCAAGCTGCTGGGGTACCTCCAGCTCGACGCCCGGCTGCACCGCTACGTCTTCGACCTCACCACCGGCACCACCACCGAGACCCAGCTCGACGACGCCAACACCGAGTTCCCGTCGATCGACTCCCGGATGGTCGGCAGGCCCAGCCGCTACGCCTACAACGTGCACATCGCCGGCGGGGAGACCGTGCGGTTCGACGGGCTGCTGCGCTACGACCGCGTCACCGGCGAGCGGCAGGACCACCGCTTCGGGCCAGGTCGATTCGGCAGCGAAGCGCCCTTCGCTCCGCGCGACGGCAGCACCGGCGAGGACGACGGCTACCTCGTCAGCTTCGTCACTGATGAGCGCGATGGACGCAGCGAAGTGCAGATCCTGGACGCGTCCGACCTCACGGCGGGCCCCGTTGCCAGGGTGCTGCTCCCCCGGCGCGTACCGGTGGGCTTCCACGCCACCTGGGTGCGCCAGGACCAGCTCCGCCCGTCCAGGCCGTAGCTCAGGCCCGCCGGCGCGCCTACCCTCGTCATCATGAGTGCGCGTCCCGGCCTGACCTACCGGTACGACCATTTGATCAATTTCCGGCACTTCGACTTCCCGCCGGGCAGCCACCACGGATTCCGCTGGGTCGACATCAAGCGCTACACGATGCCGTCGGGTCCGGCCGTCGACCGCGCCGCCGACCGCGCCGTACTGGCCGCGCTGATCGCCGACCCGCAGTTCCGCGACACCTACGACGGCGCCGGGGCCGACAGCAACAGCAACCGGCACGGCCAGTGGTGGCTCGACCGGCTGGCGCCCAGCGCGTACGAGCGCGTCGGTGCGCGGGCCGCAACAGCGGTGATCAGTTCGTGGGCCACGCAGCACGGCAGCCTGCCCGATGAGCTCGGCGCGAGCCTGATGCACGAGGTCTACGCACCGATCCTGATGGCATCGAGCCGGTACCTGCTGGGCCGGCTGCCCGTGCAGGCGATGCACGACTACGGGCCGGTGCACGTCGACTTCCACGAGCTGGTGCTGATCGACCGGGAGTCCGGTTCCCTGCTGCTGATCGTGGCGGCGGACGACTAGCGCCGCGCCCCCACCTCGTTGCAGGAAAGCCACTTTCCCGCAACGAGGTTGCAGGAAAGTGGCTTTCCTGCAATCCGAGGGCCCGCCTCACACCACCCGGAACGTCGCCCGGCCCCCCACGAACGTGGCCTGCACCGGCATCTCCCGCAGCTCGGACGGGGTGGCGTGCCACGGGTCCAGCCCGACCACCACGACGTCGGCGGCGTCCCCCACGGACAGCTCGGCGCGACCCGCGCTCGCCGCGGCCAGCGCGGTGGGCAGGTCGATGGCCTGCTCGGGATGCCACGGCGGCCGGTCGTCGTCGGTGCGGCTGACGGCCGCTGCGATCGCCTGCCACGGGTCCGGTTCCGCGACCGGCGCGTCGGACCCGAGGTGCAGCGTGGCACCGGCGGCCACGAGCGACCCGAAGGGGAACGCCCACCGCGCGGTCTCGGCCCAGTGCCGGTCGGCGACGTCGCGGTCGGTCATCGCGTGCTGCGGCTGCACCGAGGCCACCAGGCCCGGACGGGCGAAGCGGTGCAGGTCGGCCTCGTCGACGAGCTGGGCGTGCTCGATGCGGCCCGGCCCGCCGACGGCCTCGAACGCGTCGAGCACCACGGTGTTGGCGCGGTCGCCGATCGCGTGCACGGCCGGGCGCAGGCCGCCACCCACCGCCGCCGTCATGAGCTGCTGCAGCTCGTCGGGCTCGATGAGCAGCATGCCGTGGTCGTGCTCGTCGGTGACGTCGGGATAGGCGTGGTAGCAGTAGGCCGTGCGGGTGTTGAGCGAACCGTCGACGATCACCTTGAACGGTCCGACCCGCACCCGGCCGCCCGTGCCCGGCAGCACCGCGTCGCTGCGCAGCCCGGCCGCCAGGGCCTGCTCGAGCCACGGCTGCCAGATCGACGCCTGCACGCGCAGCCCGAGGTCCCCGCGTGCGGCGCGGCGCGACCAGTCCGCGATGTTGTCGGCGAACTCGAAGTCGAGGACCTCGGTGATCCCCTTGGCAGCCGCGGCCGCCGACGCCTCGGCCACCCAGGTGTCGGTGAGCTCGGCCGGCTCCTCCTGGCTCAGCCGGAGCTGCACCTCGAAGCTGTCGCGTTCGCGCAGCACACCCGTCGGGTGGACGATCTCGAGCCGGCGCAGCGCAGCGGGGCTGAGCCAGGTGGTGTGCAGGTCCATGCTGACGACCGCGACGGCGACGCCGGGCAGCGCGCGCTCGAGCATCGACGCGTGCGGCGCATCGGCCCACAGCGCGTCCTGGAAGCCCTGCGCCCGCACGATGTCGTTCCGCCCGACCGAGCCGGCAGCCGCCACCAGCGCCGCCACCCCCGTCGCCGACGTCGCCGCCGAGACGTCGATCCGCCTGCGGAAGCCCGACCACTGCGTCCAGTGGACGTGGCCGTCGACCAGCCCCGGCAGCACGTACCCGCCACCGGGCACGTCGACGACGTCGTCGCCGGCGCGCACCGGCGCCTCGCCCGCGCCGGTGATCGCCTCGACGCGACCGTCGGCCAGCCGGACATCGACGCGGGGCCCGCCGCCGGCCGTGCTGACCCCACGCAGGACGACAGGGGCCGCGGGATCCGACGGTTCGAGGATCTGCTGCATCGGCATCTGCGCGACGCTACGGGCGAGAGGGCGGACCTCGTCGTGAACCCCGGTCAGTGCTCCGGCTCGGCGTCCCCGGCAGCGGCGTCCTCGGCAGCGGGAGCGGGCCGGTGCACCTGCACCACACCGTTCTCCAGGTCGATGGGACCCAGCCGCCACTTCTGGCCGTCGCCCGCCTCACCGGCCTCGTCGAGGATCTTGCGTCCCGGGAACAGCTCACCCAACACACCCATACGGCAACGCTACGCCGCGCCGGAGCGCGCTCGCACACACCGCAACCGCACGGCACACACCATGTGCGGTGTGTGCCGTGGTGGCGCGGTGTGTGCGAGCGGTCAGGCGGGGGTCAGCGGCAGCAGACGCGGCGCGGCGCTGCTCGCCGGCACGAGACGCTCCACCGGCTCCTTGTACGTGGTGCTGCGCTGGCGCACCGGACGGCCGGCCTTCTCCGCGATCGCGGTCAGCTCGGCCACCGTGCGTGCCGAGCCGTTCTCCGACCCGGCCATCCGGCTGATCGTCTCCTCCATGAGCGTGCCGCCCATGTCGTCGGCGCCACCCTGCAGGATCTGCGTCGATACCTCGTCACCGAGCTTCACCCACGAGCACTGGATGTGGTCGATCCGCCCGTGCAGCCCGAGGCGGGCGAACGCGTGCACCGCCCGGTTGTCACGCTCGGTGGGACCGGGCCGGGCGATACCGGCCAGGTAGATCGGCGAGTTGGTGTGCACGAACGGCAGCGGCACGAACTCGGTGAACCCGCCGGTCTCGTCCTGCAGTGCGGCGAGGGTGCGCAGGTGCCCGAGCCAGTGCCGCGGCTCGTCGACGTGGCCGTACATCATCGTCGAGGACGACGGCACGCCCAGCCGGTGCGCCGTGCCCACCACCTCGAGCCACTGCGCGGCCGGCAGCTTGCCCTTGGTGAGGATCCAGCGGATCTCGTCATCGAGGATCTCCGCGGCCGTGCCCGGGATCGAGCCGAGCCCGGCGTCGCGCAGCTCGGTGAGCCACTCCGCGATCGACACCCCCGCCTTCGCCGCCGCGGACACGATCTCCATCGGCGAGAACGCGTGCACATGCATGCCCGGGACGGCGGCCTTCACCGCCCGCACCAGGTCGGCGTAGAACGTGATCGGCAACTGCGGGTCGATGCCGCCCTGCATGCAGACCTCGGTGGCGCCGAGCTCGGCGGCCTCCACCGCCCGTGATGCCACCTCGTCGAGCGAGAGCCGGAACGCGTCGGCGTCCCGCTCACGCTGGGCGAACGCGCAGAACCGGCAGCCGACGTAGCAGACGTTCGAGAAGTTGATGTTGCGATTGACGACGTAGGTGACGTCGTCGCCGTTGACGGACTTGCGCACGTCATCAGCGATCCGGGTGAGCTCGTCGAGCGCCACCCCGTCACTGATCAGCACGGCCATCGCGGCCGCCTCGTTGGCCGGGTCGAGCAGCGCCGCGGGATCGGACGCAGCCAGCGCCAGCCCGGCCCGGACATCGGAGTCCAGACGTTCGGGAGCACCGTCGATACGCGCTCCGCTGACGCTGCGCGCGTGATCCTGCCGCGTGGCCGCGAGCTCCTCCCCGACGGCGTCCCAGTCGCCGTAGACCGAGGAGAAGTCGCCGCGCCGGTCCTCGGTACGACCCTCGGTGTCGATCGAGGTGTTGAGGTCGATGCGACCGGTGGACTCGAACCCACCGTCGGGCTCCTGCCACGGCCTGCCGACGACCTCGGCACTGGAGTTGGCCAGCCCCGTCTCCGGATCCGCCAACGCCGCGACGTGCGCGAGCAGACGCGTGTCGATCCACGGGGAACCGGCCAGCACGAACTTCGGGTACGCCGTGAGCCGCTCGCGCATGGTGAAACCCTCAGCAGCCGACCGCGCCGCGAGCTCGTCGATCGCGGGCCACGGCATCTCCGGGCTCACGTGATCGGCCGTGATCGGCGAGACGCCACCCCAGTCGTCGATGCCCGCGCGCAACATCAGCCCGAACTCGTCACCGACGAGGTTCGGCGGCGCCTGCACCCGCATCTTCGGACCCAGCACCAGCCGGGAGACCGCGATGGTGGCCGCCAGGTCGTCCAGATCGGCGTCGGGGTCGTTCGCCATGGCGGTATCGGGCTTGGCGCGGAAGTTCTGGATGATCACTTCCTGGATGTGGCCGTGTGCCCGCGCCGCCGACCGGATCGCGAAGATCGACTCGGCGCGCTCGACCCGGTTCTCACCGATCCCGATGAGCAGCCCGGTGGTGTAGGGCACCCCGACCCGGCCGGCGTCGGTGATCGCCCGGATCCGGACGGCGGGCTCCTTGTCCGGGCTGCCGTAATGCGGGCCGCCCGGCTCGCTCCACAGCCGCGTGGCCGTGGTCTCGAGCATCATGCCCATGCTCGCGGCGACGGGCTTGAGCCGCGTCAGCTCCTCCCACGACAGCACACCCGGGTTGAGATGGGGCAGCAGCCCCGTCTCCTCCAGCACCGCGATGGCGCTGGCACGGACGTAGTCGATGGTGGACGAGTAGCCGCGCGCCTCCAGCCACTCGCGCGCGGCGGGCCAGCGCTCCTCCGGCCGGTCGCCCAGGGTGAACAGGGCCTCCTTGCACCCGGCGGCGGCACCGGCCCTGGCGATCTCCAGCACCTCCTCGCGCTCGAGGAACGCGGCCGGCAGCCGGTGCGGGACGGTGGCGAACGTGCAGTAGTGACAGCGGTCGCGACAGAGCCGGGTGAGCGGGATGAACACGTTGCGGGAGTACGTGACCACACCCGGACGGCCCTCGGCGACCAACCCGGCGTCGCGGACCCGCCCGGCGGCGGCCAGCAGCTCATCGAGATGCTCACCACGGGCACCGAGGAGCACCGCGGCCTCGGTGACGTCGAGGACCGCACCGTCACGAGCCCTGCGCAGGGCCCGCCGCACCGCGGAGTCGGGCGGGGCCGGCTCGGCGTGGACGCGCACACGAGGGAGAGGAACGTCGGTCATGGACCTCACAGTAGGTCGCGTGAGGGCGGCGGTCGACCGTGCGGACGCCGCCGTCTCCACCGAGCTGTGATAATCACAGTCAGGCGGGCTCGCCTCGACACCGGCGGTGCGCGGGGTGTGCACTGGACGGCTGTGCGCTTCCCCCGCCGCGGCGTCGGCGTCCTGCTCGTCCCCCGCCGCGGCGTCGGCGTCCTGCTCGTCCCCCGCCGCGGCGTCGGCGTCCTGCTCGTCGCTGCGCTGCTGGGCGCCTGCTCGTCCCCCGGCCCGCCCGACGCCGAGCCGCTGGCGACGCGCACCGTCATCACGTCCACCTCCGACGGTGACCGCAGCGCGATCGTCCACCACCCCGCCCGGGCGCGGCGCGGGGCACCGCTGGTGGTGGTGCTGCACGGCTCGAGCGGCAGCGGGCAGGCCATGCAGGCCGAGCTCGGGTGGGATGCACTGGCCGAGCGCGAGGGTGTCGTCGTCGCCTATCCCGACGGCATCGGCCACGCCTGGAACGCCGGGCGCTGCTGCGGGCGGGCCAGCACCAGCAGCGTCGACGACGTGCGCTTCCTCGACGCGCTGCGGGCGCAGCTCGTGCAGACCGACGGGATCGATCCGACCCGCGTCTACGCCGTGGGCTTCTCCAACGGCGCGATGATGACCTACACCTGGGCCTGCGGCCGACCGGGAACGCTCGCCGGGATCGGGGCGGTGGCGGGCTCGCTCGTCGCGGCCTGCCCGGCGCCCGCGCCCATCACGGTCGTCGCGGTGACGGGGACGTCGGACCGCAACGTGCCGATCGAGGGCCGCCCCGACCGCGGCTGGCCGGGCCTGGACGACTCGATCGCCCCGTTCCGCGCGGCGGCCGGTTGCCCCGCCCAGCCCGCCGTCAGCACGACGGGCGGCGCGGAGATCCGTTCCTGGACGTGTGCGGGCGGCCGCACGGTGACCCGCGAGGTGATCGCCGGCGTCGCGCACGCGTGGCCGGGCGGAGGCTCCGGAGCCGGCACGACGCTGCAGCCCACCGACGCCACCGGCTACCTCTGGTCGCTGCTGCGCCCGGCCCACACCTGACCGTCGAGAACGACGTTGTCATGATCGAAAGGGCCTGTTGATCACGGCAACGTCGTTCTCGACGGCTGCGCGAGGACCGGGGTCACGGGACCCACCTCGAACGCCATCAGGCGACGTCCGCCGCTTCCCCACCCGTGACGGCCACCAGCTCCGCGAAGGTGGTGGGGAAGACCGCGTGCGCGATGCCACCGGCGGCCCACACCTCGGGGTACTGCTCCAGTGCCCGGTCGACGAGCGTGCGCAGCGGGGCCGGGTGCCCGACGGGGGCCACCCCGCCGATGACCTGCCCGGTGGCTGCGCGGACGAAGTCGGGCGTCGCCCGGCGCACCTTCGCGACCCCGATCAGCGCGGCGACCCTGGCCGTGTCGACGCGGTGCGCACCGGAGGTCAGTACGAGCAGCGGCGCACCGTCGGCGTCGAAGACGAGGGAGTTGGCGATCTGGCCCACCTCGACCCCGAGCGCCTCGGCGGCGGCCGCGGCCGTGGCGACCGCGTCCGGCAGCACCTGCAGCCGGGCGATGCGGGAGGGTTCGGCACCGCCGGCGGTGAGCGCGGCGAGCACCAGTTCGACGTTGCGATGGACGGACGTGGTCACATCGAGCAGGGTGCCACGACGGCTCAGCCGGCGGGCGGGGATATCCGGGTGCCGGTCAGCTGGTGGCCGTCTGCGGCGTGCAGCACGCACAGCTGCTGGCGGGTGTCGTAGCTGCCCCCGACGGCGCGGCCGAACGCGGCCGCCGACGGCACGATCGCCACCGTCTGCAGGGTGGCCTTGTCCGGTCCGGTGATCGTGTCCGTTCCGAAGATCGACGAGCAGGTGGCAGCGGCGGCGGCGGCGAGCGCCTCGCGCCCGGGGTAGGAGACCGCCCCCGACGAGGGGAACGGGGTGAGGGCGGCGAACACCTCGATGTCGTGGGGCTCGTCGCAGCTCGTGGAGGACCCGGGCGTGAACGAGGTTCCGACGCCGAGCTTGCCGGTGGCGCAGTCGGCGGGGCCGAGCTCGAACGCCGGCAGGTCGCCACCCTCGCCGTAGGTGTAGGCGACGGCCCCGGCTGCCGGCGCGCCGGTACCGGGCGCACCGGCTGTGGGGACACCGGCTGCGGGCGCGCTGCGAGCCGCGCCCAGCACGAACCCGCCGACCCCGCCTGCGACCAGCGCGATCACGGCGACGAGCGCCGCCCACCACGGCGACAGCCCGCCGGGTCGGCGCCGGATCGCGGACGGGGTGGTGGCCGTGCGCGTCGCGGGCTCCGGCACGGGCTGCTGCCCGGTGACCGGCGCGTCCAGCATCGCCAGCGCCTCGGCCGCGCCGATCCGATCGGCCACCGGGCGTCGCAGCAGGCCGTTGATGACGCTGCCGAGCCTGCTGCGGGTGCGGAGCACCGGCAGCTCGGTGTGCAGCACCGCGGAGATCGTGGCGGCCGTGGTGTCGCGGGTGAACGGGCTCTCGCCCCGCAGCGCGTAGGAGAGCGTGGCGCCCAACGCCCACAGGTCCGACGCGGGGGCGGCGGGCTCGCCGTCCAGCCGCTCAGGTGCCATGTAGCCGGGCGACCCGACCATCGCCCCGGTGGAGGTGAGCCGCGGGTCGTCGGCGGCCTGCGCGATGCCGAAGTCGGTGAGCTTGACCCGGCCACCCGAGGCCAGCATCACGTTGCTGGGCTTGACGTCGCGGTGCACCACCCCGCTCTCGTGCGCCGTGCGCAGCGCGGTGAGCATCTGCCGGGCGATGACCAGCACGGCACTCTCGTCGAGCGGGCCGTTCGCCTCGACCACCTCGGTGAGGGTGCGGGCCTCGATCAGCTCCATGACGATGTGGTCGACGCCCTCGTCGGCGATCACGTCGTAGACCGTGACGATGGACGGGTCGTTGAGCCGCCCCGCGGTGCGCGCCTCGCGCAGCAGCCGCTCCCGGAACCTGCGGTGGTCGTCCGGGCTCAGGCCCTGGGGCAGGTGCAGCTCCTTGACCGCGACCTGCCGGCCCATGACGCGGTCCTCGGCCCGCCACACCACACCCATGCCACCGCGGCCGAGCTCGCCGAGAACGACGTAGCGGCCGCCGATGACCCGCGTGGTCGGGCTGATCGGGTTCATGCGCCCGGACCGTAGCCGACGGTGACGGGGGCGTTGTCCGACGCCCGGGCACGCGCCCTGAGCGGGACGGCGGGGCGGAACATGCATCGCAGAGTACGGCGACGTAGCCGCACGGATCCGAGTGCACGACCGTTCACGATCGCGTAACGGACTGTGGCTGGGTCGCGACGTAGAGCCGCCCCCACTTGCTCCCCGCAAGGTGAACGACCCTCCGGAGTCTTCGTGCTCACGCTGTCTCGTCGTGCCCTCGTCCTGTGCGTGTCCGGTCTCGTGGCCGCTGGAACCGTCGTGGTCCTCGCGACCACGGCCAGCGCGTCCACCGGTCACAACGACCGGCCGGACGGGTTCTACATGTTCTGCACCCCGATCGACCGCACCCCCGGTTACTACTGCACCCCCACGGACGACAACGGCCACAACTGGCAGCCGGGGCACCCGAACCCGGCGCCGCCGGTGACACAGCCGCCGAAGCCTCCGATCATGGTGCCACCGACCACGGTGCCGCCGCTCGACGAGGGCACGCCTGATCCGACGATCGCGCCGCCGAAGCCGACCAAAGAGCCGAAGCCCGTTGGGACCAGGGAGCCACGGACTCCGGCAGAGATCCCGAACCCTGCGAACGATCCTGGCCCGTTCCCACAGGGATCCGATGCAGCCGCGGAAACAGGGGCGAGCCCTCACGCATAAGGCCTAAGGGACCGGAGTCGCAACGTCAGGTCAACGACAGCGCCCCCGCCCTTGGGCGGGGCCATTGTCATTCAGTCGGTCGCGTGCGGCCACGGCGCGGGCCGAGTTCGGTTCCGCTGTCCGGCAGTAGATGCGGACGAGCCCAGTCGTGGGCCGTCATCGCGGGAACCCCGGTGAGTCGGCTGATCTCTGGCCAGCTCAGGCGGTCGCGCTGGTACAGCGTGGCGATCGCACGGCCGATCCGGTCCGGCCCGGCCTTCCGTAGCTCCGTCCAGGTACGGATCAGCTCCACCAGCTCTTCGTCGGCGAGAGTGTCGACGTCGCGAGCGATCAGGCGCGCGAGGGCCTCGACGCGCTCCGAAACCGGCTGGTCGTCCGCCATCCGGGTAGTCTGGGTTCGGCTTTCTTACGAATCCCGCAAGGTCGTCCGAGTGAGCGAGATGATCTATGCCGTGCACACGACCCGGCCCGACGACGTCGGGGCCGTCGAGATCCTGTTCCGTTCCCAACGCGAGGCGCGGTCCTACGCCAAGGATCGATCGAAGGACTTCCGGGTACTGAGCGCGTCGGTCACGCGGTACCTCATGGGCGAACTGGGCACCCGGCACCCGGTGGCGTGGTTCATCGGCGGAGTCGAACAGTCGGGCCGGGCCACACGACCGGGCGGGCTGTACCCGACCGATGCCGTACCGGCGGACTAGACGCGCAGCGTCCGAGTCCGGCCGCCGATGACCCGCGTGGTCGGGCTGATCGGGTTCATGCGCCCGGACCGTAACCGACGGTGACGGGGGCGTGGTCCGACCACCGCTCACCGTGGCTGGGCGCGCGCTCCACAGCGGCCGTGAGCGCGCGGGCACCCAGCCCGGGCGTCGCGACCTGGTGGTCGATCCGCCAGCCCACGTTGTTGTCGAAGGCCCGGCCGCGCACCGACCACCACGAGTAGGGGCCCTCGACGCCCGGGTGCAGGGCACGCACCACGTCCACCCAGCCTGCCGCGAACAGCGCCGCCAGCCAGGCCCGCTCCTCGGGCAGGAAGCCCGCGTTCTTGAGGTTGCCCCGCCAGTTGCGGATGTCGGCCTCGGCAGGGGCGATGTTCCAGTCGCCGCAGACCAGCACCTCGCGGTCCTCCGCGGCCGCCTTCTCCCGGCGTTCGTGCAGGTAGGGGGCGAACTGGGCGAGGAAGCGCTGCTTCTCCTCCTGGCGCGGCGTGCCCACCGCGCCGCCGGGCAGGTAGAGCGAGGCCACCGTGAGCCCGGGCAGGTCGACCTCGAGGTAGCGGCCGGATCCCTCGAACTCCGCCGCGCCGAAGCCGACGCGCACCCCCTCTGGCGGCTGCCGGGTCAGCACGGCGACACCGTTGCGGCCCTTCGCGGTCTCGCACGGCGCGTAGCTCACGAACCAGCCGTCGGTGAGGCCCTCGGGGATCTCCTCGGGCAGCGCTCGCGTCTCCTGCAGGCAGACGACGTCGGCGGCGGTGGCCGCCAGCCAGGCGCGCAGGCCCTTCGGCGCGGCAGCGCGCACCCCGTTGACGTTGACCGTGCTGACCGTCACCACCGCTGCAGCGTCCCTCAGGAACAGGTGGAGCCCGTCACGGGGGTCAGGTACTGGTCGAACGCCCACTGGCCGCCCGCCAGCTGGCGGAACCCGCCGCTGATCACCTTGAGGCCGTCGACGCGATCACCCTTCACGAGCTTCTGCACGACGCCGGCGTCCTGGTCGGGACCCGAGCGCACGTTCAGCTCGGCGACGGCCACCTCCAGCACGCACCCGGTGCTGCCGGTGGCGGCGGAGCGCAGCTCGGTGAGGCCGCCGCGGTCGATCACCGCGATGACCGCGAGCACCGTGCCGGCGATGAGCACGAAGGCCCAACCACGGAACGTGGACGCGGTCGGCTTCTTCAGCTTGATGTTGAGCTTGGCCATCGCTCGGGTCTCCAGGGGGCCGTCGGAACACCCACCGTAGCGGAGCGGACACGCCGATCGCACCACGTGAAACCGGCCGCACCCAGCCGGGTGTGTCGGGCGCGAGGGGATAGCGTGTCTCCCGGGGGCATCGAGCCCCTCATTTCCGTTCCGAGCACACGTCGTGAGGCAGGGCCGAAGCACCGATGAAGGTCATCTACACCTACACCGACGAGGCGCCCGCGCTGGCGACGCACTCGCTACTGCCGATCCTCGAGGCCTTCGCCGGCAAGGCCGGCGTCGACGTGGAGACCCGCGACATCTCGCTGGCCGCCCGCATCCTCGCGCAGTTCGGCATCGTGCCCGACGCGCTCGCCGAGCTGGGTGCCCTCGCCACCACCCCCGAAGCCAACATCATCAAGCTGCCCAACGTCAGCGCGTCGATCCCGCAGCTCAAGGCCGCGATCACGGAGCTGCAGGGCGCGGGCTTCGAGATCCCGAACTACCCCGAGGACCCCCGCACCGACGAGGACCGCGCCGCCCGCGCGGCCTACGACGCGGTCAAGGGCAGCGCGGTCAACCCGGTGCTGCGCGAGGGCAACTCCGACCGCCGCGCGCCGGCGTCGGTGAAGGGCTTCGCGCGCAAGCACCCGCACTCGATGGGCGCGTGGTCGAGCGCATCCGCCTCCCACGTCTCCACGATGACCGACGGCGACTTCCGCCACTCCGAGACGGCGGTGACGCTCACCGAGGCCACCGAGCTGCGCATCGAGCACGTCGCAGCCGACGGCACGGTCACCGTGCTCAAGCAGGCGCTGCCGGTGCTGGCCGGCGAGATCGTCGACGGCGCCGTCCTGCGCAAGGCCGCGCTCGACACGTTCCTCGCCGAGCAGGTGGCCGACGCCAAGGCCAAGGGCGTGCTGTTCTCCGTGCACCTCAAGGCCACGATGATGAAGGTCTCCGACCCGATCATCTTCGGCCACGCCGTTAAGCAGTTCTTCCCGAGCGTGTTCGCCGAGTTCGGCGCCGACCTCGCGTCCGTGGGTGCCGACCCCAACGACGGCCTCGCCAGCGTGCTCACCGCGCTCGCCAAGCTGCCCGCCGAGAAGCGCACCGCCATCGAGAACGCCATCACGGCCACCTACGACAGCGGTCCCTCGCTCGCGATGGTCGACTCCGACCGCGGCATCACCAACCTGCACGTACCCAGCGACGTGATCATCGACGCGTCGATGCCCGCCGCCATCCGGTCGTCGGGCCAGATGTGGAACGCCAAGGGCGAGCTGCAGGACACCAAGTACGTCATCCCGGACTCGTCCTACGCCGCGCTCTACGCCGAGACCGTCGACTTCTGCCGCGAGAACGGCGCCTTCGACCCCACCACGATGGGCACCACGCCCAACGTCGGCCTGATGGCGCAGAAGGCCGAGGAGTACGGCAGCCACGACAAGACCTTCGAGATCGAGACCGCCGGCAGCGTCCGCATCGTCGACGCCGCCGGCACCGTGCTGCTGTCGCACGACGTGGCGCCCGGCGACATCTGGCGCGCCTGCCAGACCAAGGACGCGCCCATCCGCAACTGGGTGGAGCTGGCCGTCTCCCGGGCCCGCGCAACCGGGTCACCCGCGGTGTTCTGGCTCGACGAGACCCGCGGCCACGATGCCGAGGTCATCACGAAGGTCCGCGCCCAGCTCGCCGAGCTCGACACCGACGGCCTGACCATCGAGATCCTCCCGGTCGCCGAGGCCACCCGCTACACGCTGGCCCGCGCCAAGGCGGGCGAGGACACCATCTCGGTCACCGGCAACGTGCTGCGCGACTACCTCACCGACCTGTTCCCGATCATGGAGCTGGGCACCAGCGCCAAGATGCTCTCGATCGTGCCGCTGATGAACGGCGGCGGCCTGTTCGAGACCGGGGCCGGCGGCTCGGCGCCCAAGCACGTGCAGCAGCTGGTCAAGGAGAACCACCTGCGGTGGGATTCGCTCGGCGAGTTCCTCGCGCTGGCCGTCTCGCTGGAGTTCCTGGCCGACAAGACCGACAACCCGCAGGCGGCGGTGCTGGGCAAGGCGCTCGACGACGCCACCGGCAAGCTGCTGGAGACCGGCAAGTCGCCCTCGCGCAAGGTCGGCGAGATCGACAACCGCGGCAGCCACTTCTACCTGGCGCTCTACTGGGCCCAGGCGCTGGCGGCGCAGAGCGACGACGCCGATCTCGCCAAGGTGTTCGGCCCGCTCGCGGAGCGGCTCGCCGCCGAGGAGGACACCATCGTCGGCGAGCTCAGCGCCGTGCAGGGCAAGCCGGTCGACCTGGGCGGCTACTACTACGTCGACAAGGCGAAGACGGACGCGATCATGCGCCCGAGCGCCACGCTGACGGCCGCCATCAGCGAGTTCTGAGCTCCACCGGACGGGGCCCGCGGCGGGCCCCGTCCGGTCGGAACATCTCGTTCCAGAAGCCGGCGCGGCGCATCAGCAGATGCGTCGGCACCTGCAGGATCAGCATCGAGCCGATCGTGAGCGCGGTGTCGAGTGCCGGCACCGCCGCCACCGGCAGCGTGTAGGCCATGACCACCCGCACGCCCGCATCGAGCAACATCACGAGGCCCCACACCACCGTGATCTGCCGCCACGCCGACCGGAATCGCGGCTCGGTCGCCCACAGGGCTTCCATCACCGCGGCGCGCTTCGGGAGCACCGTGCGGGTCGTCTCGTAGGTCAGCGGCCGCGCCAGCAGCAGCGACACGAGCGTCCACACCCCGGCCGGGGCCGACAGCCACGCTCCCCTGGCCAGCAGCTCGCGCGGGCCGCCGCCGAGCAGCGCCGCCACGATGCTCAGCGCCATCGAGAGCAGCACGGCCACCGCGATCGCGTCGATCCGCCGATCCCGCACCGCCGTCCACGTGGTGCTGAGCGCGGGCGGCACCGCACCCGCGATCAGCGCGAGCACGTCGTCGACGCCGCAGCCGTGCAGCACGTAGAACAGCCCGACGGGGCCCCCGATGTCGAGCACGATCGTGCGCAGCGCGGCCCGTCCGGGATGCGGGCGCCTCGCGGTGGTCACCACGGATGCGGTCATGGACGCAGCATCGACCGCCCGACACGATGCAGCGTCGGCCTGCCGATACGGGTGGTTCGACTTTCGTCGATGTCGGCGGCACCGCCCGGCGACCTACGCTCCGCACGTGAGCTGCCATCCCTACCTCCGCCCGCCGGGCGTCGCGGTCACCGCGGGCGTGATGCTGGCCGTCGGCGCGCTCACGGCCGTGACCCTGCTCGGGCGCAGCGACGACGGTACGCCCTGGTTCTGGTTCGGGATCGCCGTCGGGGTGGTCGCGGTGGCCCTGCTGCCGGTGCTCCTGCGCCGACCCGTGCCCGCGGCGGTGGCGCTGGCCGCGCTGGCCGCGCTCTCCCCCGCCGGGACGCCGGCCGCCACCGTCGGCACGTTGCTGGTGGCCCAGCGCCAGACGCCGCTGACGGCCATCGGCGTCGGGCTGGTCGGCACGGCGGCGCACGCCGTCCAGGGGTTGCTGTACCCGATCCCGGGCCTGCCCTACGGCTGGTTCCTGGTGCTCGACGGCGTCGTCCACGCGGCGCTCGTGGCGTCCGGCGCCTTCGCCAGGGCCCGGCGGGAGCTGCTCGACTCGCTGCGCGAGCGGGCGCAGCGCGCCGAGGCGGAGCAGGCAGAGCGCATCGCCGCGGCACGGTCGCACGAGCGCACGGTGATCGCCCGCGAGATGCACGACGTCCTCGCCCACCGGCTGTCGCTGGTCGCGGCCTACGCCGGCGCGCTGGAGTACCGCCCCGACGCCCAGCCCGCCCAGGTCGCGCGCGCCGCCGGCGTCGTCCGCGAGGGCGTGCACCAGGCGCTGGAGGAGCTGCGCGAGGTCATCGGCGTGCTGCGGGCCGACGAGCCGCGCGGCGACCACCCCCAACCGGTGCTGGCCGGCCTGGAGGACCTCGTCGAGGAGACGCGCGCGGCCGGCACCGACGTCACGTTCGACGACGCGGTCACCGATGCCACCTCGGCTCCGGAGACGGCCGGTCGCGCCGCCTACCGCATCGTGCAGGAGGCGCTCACCAACGCCCGCAAGCACGCTCCGGGCCGACCGATCCACGTCCGGCTGTGCGGCGGTCCGGGCACGGGCATCGAGATCGACGTGAGCAACGCGCTCACCGCCGTGGTGGCCTCGACGCCGGGCAGCGGCACCGGGCTCGCCGGGCTGGCCGAGCGCGCCGCGCTGGCGGGCGGGCGGCTCGAGCACGGCGTGACGGCCGCCGGGGAGTTCCGGCTGCACGCGGCGCTACCGTGGCCCCGGTGACCGCCCCCACCGACCGGCCCGTCCGGGTGCTCGTCGTCGACGACGATCCGCTGGTGCGCGGCGCGCTGACCATGATGCTCGACGGCGCCGCCGGGATCTCCGTGATCGGCGAGGTGACCGACGGCGACGAGGTGCCGGCAGCCGTCGATGCCCACGCCCCCGACGTCGTGCTGATGGACCTGCAGATGGCGCGGGTCAACGGGATCGTCGCCACCCGACGGTTGCGGGCCCGCACCCACCCGCCGGAGGTGGTGGTGCTGACCACCTTCGACACCGACGCCAACGTGCTGCGGGCGCTGCGGGCCGGGGCCAGCGGGTTCCTGCTCAAGGACACCCCACCCGCGCGCATGGTGGCGGCGATCCGGCAGGTGGCCGCGGGCGAGCCGATCCTGTCACCCACCATCACGCGCCGGTTGATGGAACGGGTGACGGCCGAGGCCGGCGCCTACGAGCAGGCCCGCCGGGCATTGGCTGCGTTGAGCCCGCGCGAGCACGAGGTGGCGCTGGCCGTGGCGCGCGGCCGGTCCAACGCCGAGATCGCGACGGAGCTGGGGATGACCGTGGCCACCGTCAAGGCGCACGTCTCGCATGCGCTCACGAAGCTGTCGATGGACAACCGCACCCAGATCGCGCTGCTCGTGCACGACGCCGAGCTCGTCTGAGATCCCTCTCGGCCGGCACCCGTCAGCGCACCGAGGCGACGAGCTCGTCGGCCACCCACCGCGCGACCCCCACGGGGTAAGGCGCCGGCAACCCGAGTACGACGTGCGGGAACCCGGCGTCGAGGGCCTCGGCGATCGCGGAGCGGGCCTGCCCGGGCTGGTCGTAGGAGACCGGCAGGACCGTCGAGCGGACGATCGACGCGGGGTCCCGACCGATCTCGGCGCAGAAGCGGTCGAGCAACGCGCTGCGCTCCACGGCGTCGGCGATGTTCCCGCCGGGGATGTTCCACATGTCGGCGTGCTCGGCGACCACCCGCAACGTCGAGGCGGCCCGGCCGCCGATCATGATCGGCGGATGCGGTCGCTGCACCGGCTTCGGGTTGCCGAAGGCGCCGACGAGCTGGTGGTAGGTGCCGTCGAAGTCGAAGGGTGCGTCCTCGGTCCACGCCCTCCGGATGATCGTGCACGCCTCCGCGAGGCTGCCCACCGCGTGGGCGGCGTCGTGGTAGGGCAGGCCGTGCGCCTCGTACTCGCGGCGGGCGAACGGGACGCTGGGGCGCGAGCCGGCACCGATGCCGAAGTCCAGCCGCCCTCCGGACACGACGTCGACGGTCGCGGCGATCTTGGCCAGTACCGCGGGCGGCCGGAAGCGGTTGCTGGTCACGAGTAGCCCGAGGCGCAGGCGCTCGGTCTGCGCGGCGAGGGCCGCGAGCAGCGTCCAGCCCTCGAAGACCGGTCCCTCGATGTCGCCCCCGATCGGCATCAGGTGGTCGAACAGCCAGGCGTGCTCGATCTCGGGAATCGCGTCGGCCTCGCGCCAGACGCGCCGGACGTCGGCATAGTCGACCTGCTGCGGGGCGGTCATGATCCCGATGCTCGTGCCGGTCATCGACGCCTCCGCAGTGCCGGGTCCAGCAGGGCCGGTGGGGTGTCGAACTTCTCGTCCGGGGCGAGATCGACGCCCGGGGCGACGATCGCGTCGATCGCGTCGAGCACGTCGACGGCGAGCACGGTGTCTGCTGCGGCGAGCTGGGAGCGCAGGTGGTCCACCGTGCGCGGGCCGATGATCGCGCTGGTGACGGCCGGGTGCGCGGTGACGAACCCGAGCGCGAGCTGGATCATCGTCAGGCCGGCCGCGTCGGCGACCTTGGCGAGCCGCTCGACGGCGTCGAGCTTGGCCCGGTTGGCGGGAACCGCGGTGTCGAAACGCCCCGGCACCACCGCCGAGCGATGGGTGACGATCTCCTGGCCCTCGCGGATCGCGCCCGACAGCCAGCCCCCGGCCAGCGGGCTCCACACCAGCGTGCCGAGCCCGTACTCCTCGGTGACGGGCAGGACGTGGGTCTCGATCCCGCGCTGCAGGATCGAGTAGGGCGGCTGTTCGGTGACGTAGCGGCCCAGGTGGTTCTCCCGGGCGGCCCACTGCGCCTGCACGATCCGGTAGGCGGGGAAGGTCGACGAGCCGAAGTAGCGGATCTTCCCGGCGCGCTGCAGGTCGGTCAGCGCCGACAGCGTCTCGTCGTCGGCGGTGGTCGGGTCCCACCGGTGGACCTGGTAGAGATCGACGTGGTCGACACCCAGCCGGCGCAGGCTGTTGTCCAGCTCGGTGACGATCCAGCGGCGCGAGCTGCCCTGCTGGTTGGGGTCCTCGCCCATCGGCGACCAGACCTTCGTGGCCAGCACGATGTCGTCGCGCCTGCCGGCGATGGCCCGACCCACCATCTCCTCCGACTCGCCTGCGCTGTACCGGTCGGCGGTGTCGATGACGTTGACGCCGCCCTCGAGAGCGGCATCGACGATGGCCGTGGCCTCGTCCTGCGTGGTGCGTCCGATGGCGCCGAAGTTCATCGCCCCGAGCACGAGCGTGCTGACCTGCACACCGGTGCGACCCAAGGTGCGGTACTGCATGACCTGACTCCTCCATCGCGGGTGACCTGCCGATCTGGCATCCTGTCGAAACGGAACCCCGCTCCGTTCAACATACGGAGCAATGTTCCGTTTGACAACCACGTGAGGAGAACGCCACGGTGTCCGACGTCGCCGAGGGACCACCCCCGCGCAAGCGGGCCGATGCCCGGCGCAACCAGCAGGCACTGCTGGACGCCGCCGCCGCCGTGTTCGTCACGGCGGGCGTCGAGGCACCGGTGCGCGACATCGCGGCCGCGGCGGGCGTCGGAATGGGCACGATCTACCGCCACTTCCCCACCAGGGCCGACCTGATCATCGCCGTCTACCGGCACCAGGTCGAGGCGTGCGCAGCGGCCGGCCCGGCGTTGCTGGCGAGCAGCAGCACGCCTCACGATGCGCTGGCGCGATGGATCGACCTCTTCGTCGACTTCCTCGTCACCAAGCACGGGCTCGCCGGCGCGCTGCGGGCCGACAACCCCACGTTCGAGAGCCTGCACACCTACTTCATCGACCGGCTCGTGCCCGTGTGCGCCCGGCTGCTGGAGGCTGCCACCAACGAGATCGGCACCAACGAGATCGGCACCAACGAGATCGGCACCAACGAGATCCGCACCGATGTGACCGCCCTCGAGCTGATGCGCGGCGTCGGCAACCTGTGTGTCGGCGCGGGCAGCGAGGGCTACGACGCCCGGCGACTGGTCGGGCTGCTCGTGGCGGGGCTTCGCCGGTAGACGCTCCCGCATCGACCGCGCCAACCAGGTGGCCACCGCGCCGACGTCCCGACATCGGCGCGGTGGCCATGGGGTTGGCGCGGTGGCGACAGCAAGCGCGCCACGACGGCGCGGGGAGCGCACGCCCTCGACCCCCGACGACCGAGGCCGTGCACCCCGCACCGAAATCGAAGTCGGGCGCGACGCCGGGGGTGACGTCGAGGGCCGCTCCGATCATGGCACCGACCCTGCACCACCGATCTGTCGCGACGGTGTGGCGGCGATGTGGCCCGCCTGTGCAGGTCCACGAGCCGGGCAGGACCACGAGCCGGGCAGGAACGAAAACCGGTTGCGGCCGTCCGTATCGTGGGAAGACGTGCTCGCGCCCTACCCCCAACTCGCCGCAGCGGGGTTCCGGCGCTACGCCGGTTACCGTCAGGCCACCCTCGCCGGGCTCACCGCCAACACCGTCTTCGGCCTGCTGCGCGCCGCCGTACTGGTGGCTGTGCTCGCCCAGCGCGGCACCGTCGGGGGCTACGACGTCTCCGTCGCGGTCACCTACGTCTGGCTCGGGCAGGGCCTGCTCGGCGTCGTGCTCATGTGGGGCGACATGGAGCTGTCGCAGCGGGTCCGCACCGGCGACATCGTGATCGATCTCAGCAGGCCGTGGGACCTGCAGACCGCCATGCTGGCCACCGACCTCGGGCGCGCCGGACACGGCGTGCTGTTCCGGCTGCTCCCCCCGGCGCTGGTCGGGGCGGTGTTCTTCCCGTTCCGCTGGCCCGAACAGGCCACCACCTGGTTGCTGTTCGCCGTGGCGGCCGGGCTCGCCGTGACGGTCAGCTTCGGGATCCGGTTCCTGCTCAACGCGAGCGCGTTCTGGATGCTCGACGCGCGCGGCGTGGTGGCGGTGTGGGGCGCGGCGGGCGGGGTGCTCTCCGGGTTGGTGATCCCGCTGTCCTGGTTCCCGGGGTGGGCGCAGGCGGCGCTCGCGTGGACGCCGTTCCCGTCGATCATGCAGAACCCGATCGACGTCTTCACCGAGCGCGGCAACGCTCTCGCCCTGATCGGCCAGCAGGGGTTCTGGGCCGTGGCGCTGTTCGTCGCCGGACGGCTCGCGCTGGCGGCCGGGAGCCGGAAGCTGGTGGTGCAGGGTGGCTGACACGGGCGGCGTCTACTCCCGGATCATCGCCTCGCGGGCGCGTGCGCAGCTCGCCTACCCCGGCTCGTTCGCGCTCGACCTGATCGCCCAGCTGCTCGGGCAGGGGATCGAGCTCGTGGCCATCCTCGTGATCTTCACCCAGGTCACCTCGCTGGGCGGGTTCAGCGCGGGTGAGGTGCTGCTGATCTACGGGCTGGCCGCCACGGCGTTCGGCATCGCCGACCTCACGGTCGGGCAGATCGAGCAGCTGCCGGAGTACGTCCGCACCGGCGAGTTCGACGTGATGCTGCTGCGCCCGCTGGGTGCACTACCCCAGCTGCTCTCGGCCGACGTCTCGCTCAAGCGGGTGGGCCGGGTGGTCATCGGGCTGGGGGTGCTGGTCTGGTCGCTCGCCCATCTGAACATCCACTGGACCACGCTGAAGGTGGTGGTCGCCATCGGCACCCCGCTGGTCGGGGCCGTCATCCTCGGCGCGATCTGGGTGGCCACCAACACCGTGTCCTTCTGGTTCGTCGACGGCCGGGAGTTCGCCAACTCGCTCACCTACGGCTCCAACTTCTCCACCTCCTACCCCGCCACGATCTACGGGCCCTGGCTGCGCGGCCTGCTGTGCTTCGCCGTACCGAGCGCGTTCGTGGCCTACTTCCCGACGCTCGCACTGCTCGACCGGGCCGATCCGCTCGGGCTGCCCGAGGCGCTGCGCTACAGCTCACCGCTGATCGCGATCGTCACCGTCACGATCGCGGCACTCATCTGGCGCTCCGGCGTCCGCCACTACCAGGGGACCGGATCATGATCATCACGACCGACCGGCTGCGCCGGGACTTCCTCGTCGGCACCCGCATCCGACGCAAGCAGATCACCGCGGTCGAGGACGTCACGCTGGCGATCGCGCCGGGCGAGGCCGTCGGCTTCCTCGGTCCCAACGGGGCCGGCAAGTCCACCACCATCAAGATGCTCACCGGCGTGCTCGTGCCGAGCGCGGGCAGCGCGCAGGTCTGCGGGCTCGACCCCGTCAAGGAGCGGCGCGAGCTGGCCCGGCGCATCGGCGTGGTGTTCGGGCAGCGCAGCCAGCTGTGGTGGGACCTGCCGCTGGCGCAGAGCTTCGACCTGCACGGCGCCATCCACCGGGTGCCGGCCGCGCGCTACCGCGACCGGCTCGAGGAGTGCGTCGAGCTGCTGGACATGAGCGGGTTCCTCACCACCCCGGTACGGCAGCTGTCGCTGGGCCAGCGGATGCGCGGCGAGGTCACCGCCGCGCTGCTGCACTCCCCGGAGCTGCTCGTGCTCGACGAGCCGACCATCGGGCTCGACCTCGCCAGCAAGGAGCGGCTGCGCACGTTCCTCTCGGCCGTCAACGCCCGCGGCGACGTGACGTTGCTGCTCACCACCCACGACCTGCCCGACGTCGAGCGGCTGTGCCGGCGCGTGATCGTCATCGACCACGGCCGGGTGCTCGTGGACGACGAGCTGACCACCCTGCGCCGGCGGTTCGCCGGGAACCGCGCTCTGGTCGTCGAGCTCGTGCAGCCGGCGCCCGCGCTGACCGGACTGCCGGGCGTGGTCGCTGCGGTCGTGGAGGCGCAGGGGCTGCGCCAGCGGCTGGAGTTCGCCCCGTCCCAGACCACGGCGGCCGATCTGATCGCGCAGGTGGCGCAGCGGGTGGAGCTGCGGGACGTCACGGTGGACGAGCCGTCGATCGAGGACCTCGTCCGCACCCTGTACGCCACCTGACCGGTCAGCCGGAGAGCGAGCCGCGGGTGATCGTCAGCGCCAGCACGATGATCACCACGCCGAAGCCGGAGTAGGACAGCACGTCGATCACCCGGCTGCGGATGGCGAGCAGGCCTGCCCGGTCGTCGGCCAGCAGCACCCGCAACGCCGCCGCCACCAGCAGCGCGGCACCGAGCAGCACCGCGCCCTGGCGCCAGTGCTGCGTGAGCACGCGGACCATGCCCGCCGCGGCGATCAGGGCCACCAGCCACAGCGGCGCGTGCAGCGGCACCTGGTGCCGCGCCTTCCGACCGGGGGCGTTCACCCGGCGGCCGCTGCGCGCTCCGCGGCCTCCACGACGTTGGTGAGCAGCATGCCGCGCGTCATCGGGCCGACCCCACCGGGCATCGGCGCCAGCAACCCGGCTACCTCGACCACCTCGGGAGCGACGTCACCGACCAGCCCGAGCTCGGTGCGCGTGACGCCGACGTCGAGCACGGTGGCACCGGACTGCACCATGTCGACGGTGATCAGCCCCGGCACGCCCGCCGCCGCGACGACGACGTCGGCCCGCCGGACCTCCGCCGCCAGATCCCGCGTGCCGGTGTGGCACAGCGTGACGGTGGCGTTCTCGCTGCGGCGCGTCAGCAGCAGCCCGAGCGGGCGCCCGACCGTGATCCCACGGCCGATGACGGTGACGCGGGCGCCCGCGAGCTCCACGCCGTAGCGCGTGCACAGCTCGACGATGCCCCGCGGGGTGCACGGCAGCGCCCCCGGCTCACCGAGCACCAGCCGCCCGAGGTTCACCGGGTGCAGGCCGTCGGCGTCCTTCGCGGGGTCGATGCGCTCGAGCGCGGCACCGGCGTCGAGGCCCTTCGGCAGCGGCAGCTGCACGATGTAGCCGGTGCACGCGGGGTCGGCGTTGAGCTCATCGATCGCCTGCTCGACATCCTTCTGGGTGGCGTCGGCCGGGAGCTCTTTCTGGATCGACGTGATGCCGACCTTCGCGCAGTCGCGGTGCTTGGCGCGGACGTAGGAGTGAGAGCCCGGATCGTCGCCGACGAGCAGGGTGCCGAGGCCCGGCTGCACGCCTCTGGCCTGCAGTTTCTCGATCCGGACCGCGAGCTCGTCGAGGATGTGGCCGAGCGTGGCCTTGCCGTCCATGAGGGTCGCCGTCACGCGGGCGATTCTCGCAGAGCCGCGGCCCGATCCTGATCTGCCGGGGTCCGTGTCAATTTGAGACAGAGGGAACTCCGCCAAGTGCCACCCTTTGCTGTGACGGCACACACACCGACTGCGGACCGTCGACGCTTCGCTTTCACCTCACTATGGAGGTTCGTGCTATGAGTGTAGACAGCGAGACCACATCCAGCACGGCAGCCGTAGCGGCTGCCCCGCCGGCCAACCCGGGCCTGCTGGGGCTCCCGTGCTTCGTCGCTGGAGGAATCGGTCTCAGCCTCTACCTTCTCGGATATCTGCCGGCCACCGGCCTCGGTGCGCTCGTCCCGATCGTGCTGTTCGTCCCCGGGCTGGGTCTGATCATCTCCGGGATCTGGGCGATGCGTGAGGGCCAGAGTGCTGTCGGCAGCATCTTCGGCCTCTTCGGCGCGTTCTGGATCAGCTACGGAATGCTGGTCTTCGGTCTGGTGTCCGGCGTGCTGAAGGTCGATGCCGCGGCCGCGAACGCCGCCCAGGCGACGTTCCTGACCGCATGGCTCGTCGCGTTCGTCTGCCTCACGGTGTCGACGCTTCGGCTCCCGCTGGCGTTCACCGTGATGTTCGTGCTGGTGACCATCGCGGTGGCGCTCGTGCTGCTCGCGGTGCTCACGGGCTCCGCAGGTCTGCTCACCATCGCCGGCATCGTCGGCCTGCTGTTCAGCCTCGACGGCGCGTACATCTACATCGGCAGCATGTCGGCCGAGCTCGGCGGGAAGGGTCTGGGGCTCGGTAACCCCATGGTGCACTGACCCGGCCGCCACATTCCGACAAGGCGTCTCCGCGCGGCGTTCGCCCGCCGCTGGAGGCGCCTTGTCGGGCGTTCGGGGCAGGCACGCCGCTCAGGCGACGCGCAGCCCGTGGGCGGCCGCGAACGCCAGCGCCTGCTCCGCGGCGACCGTGGCGCCCGCGAGCCTCGCCTGCACCAGCCCGTCGGCACCGATGCGGGCACCGCGCAGATCGGCTCCCTCGAACCGGGTGCCCTGCAGCCGGGCACCGGTGAGGTCGGCGTCGCGCAGATCGCACTCGCGCAGGTCGGCGTCCACGAGGTTGGCCTCACGCATCCGCAGCCCGGACAGATCGGTCTTGCGCAGATCCGCGCGGCCGAGCCCGACGAGCGTCAGATCGCAGTCGACCAACGTGGCCGGCCGCAGCCGGCAGTCGATCAGCGCGCTCCCCAGCAGCGAGCAGCCGCTGAACCGGGCTCCCCCGAGCGACGATCTGCGGAACGTGCAACTGCGGAACGCTCCCGCCCGGTGCACCGAATCGCCCAGGTCCGCACCGGAGAAATCGCACTCGTCGAACGTGCACGTCTCGGTGACGAGCTCCCGCAGGTCGGCCCCGGTGAAATCGCACCGGACGAAGCGCCTGCGCAACCATGGCACCTCACCGGCGGTGAGGTCGGAGAGGTCGAGGGCGGTGAACTCGGCATCATCGAGGGCAGCTGGGTCAGACATCCCGCACAGGGTGACACAGCGGTCCGTCAGACCCGGACGAGCACCAGGTCGTACCCGTCCTGCGTGGTGATCCGGTACTTGCCGGTGGCCGCCAGCTCCTGCGCGAGCCGCAGCGACCAGCCGGGCTGCAGGCCGTCGAGCACCACACCCTTCCGCTCGGTCGACGGATAGCTGATGATCACGTCCGGGGCCGCGGCGACGATGCACGCCACCGGGTCCGTTCCCGAGGGCTCGCCGATGCACTGGTCGATGCCGACACCGTTGCGGTGGTCGGCGACGCCCGCCACCTGGCTGGGCCCCGCGTCGCTGATCAACGAGGCGATCGACCGGCCCGGCGCCGTCTGCGCGATCGTCGTCCGCAGCAGCGCGACGTCCTGCGGTGTGACGAGCTGGTAGCCGTCGTTCCCGCCGCGGATCAGCACGAGCGTCGCGAACAGCAGTGCCATGCCCGCGGCGAGCACCAGCTCGATCCGGCGCCGCCCGAACGGCCCGCCCCGCTGCCGTTGCCTGCGCACCAGCGCGCGCAGTGCCTCGGTGCCGAGGATCGTGAGGATCGGCAGGCCGTAGAGGACGATCCGCAGGATCAGCTCGCCGCCGTAGCTCTGGACGGCGGCGAACCCCATCGGCATCACGGCCAGCCCGATCGGGACCAGGTCGCGGGTGCGCCGCCAGTGGACCCTGGCCCCGATGATCGCCAGCAGCCACGTCAGCGCTGGCACGGCGATGCTCAGGTACTTGACCACGACCTGGCCCGTGTCGCCGGTGATCCGGTCGGCGATGCCCGCCTGCAGCGCCGCGCCCCCACCGCCGCCGATGAACAGGCTCAGCTGGTTGAACCAGATCGAGCGGGCCCCGATGAGGATGTAGGCGACCACGGCCACGATCGCGACCAGCAACAGGCCGCGCCCGCGGAACCGGCCGAAGGCAGCGAGCAGCGCGAGCTGCACGATGATCGCGAACGGCGTCAGCTGGTGTGCCGGCGCGACGGCCAGCACGCACAGCCCGAGGCAGAACCAGATGAGCAGCAGCTGCCGCGGCGGCAGGCCCGGCCGGTTCGACGGGGTCCGCACCGCGGCGATCACCCGCCGCCACCGGCCGGCCAGAACCGCACCGCCTGCGGTGGCGATGCGGCGGGTGGCCAGCGGGCCGAGCACGAACGTGATCACGGTGAGCAGCAGCACGATGCCGGTGGCCTGCGGCGAGAAGTAGTCCTGCTGGATCCAGTTCAGCCCGAGGAACAGCCAGGCCGCAACCCACGGCGTGCGGGTGCCGCCCAGGATGGAGCGGGCCATCGCGTAGATGGCCGTCGCCCACACCGCGTTGATCGCCGGCGGGAACCAGCGCAGCACGGAGTCCAGCTGGGTCGCGCCGCCTGCGTCCCGGAAGAACGCCCACTGCGCGAAGAACGCGGGCCAGGAGAACCGCGCGTCGACGGTGACGGGTGCGACCCCGCCCTGCGCGATGGCGTCGACGAACCCCGACATCTGCCACGCCGTGCTGAACCGTGCCGCGGGCTCCACCACCGACGGCATCCCGAACGAGCAGAGGATCAGCACACCCGTGGCGACGGTCAGCATCGGGATGCGCGGGCTCGGGTGCTGCAGCTCCGCCACGCACGCGGCCACCGCACACAGCAGCGACGCCCACGCGGCCGGCCCCAGCACGGCGGCCAGCCCCCAGCCGCCGATGCGGGCCAGATCGGTGGTGGCCGCCGCCACCGGGAGCAGCCCGACGGCCACCGCCGCCAGCATCGGCGACAGCCAGCGGTGGATCGTCGCCCTGCGCACGGCGCCTCCTTCCGCTCCAGGGTGCGGCGATGACCTGTGGGGTCGCTGAGGGCGCGGTGATGAAGGGGTGCGAGACCCGTGAAGATCGTGTGCGTGCGGGGGTTCAGCGGAAGTCGCGCGACTTGACCTCAACCGTGAGGGGCAGCTTCTGGAGCCGGTCGGCCACCAGGTTGAGCACGCCTTCCGGGCTGCGCTCCAGCCGCCCGCGCACGAGCAGGGCCGCGCTGCCGACCGCCACCGTGCGGTAGCGGGCCCACAACCCCTCCGAGCAGGTGACATTGAGCATGCCGCTCTCGTCCTCCAGGTTGACGAACGTGACGCCCTTGGCCGTGGCCGGCCGCTGCCGGTGGGTGACGAGCCCACCCACCAGCACGCGGGGCGGGCGGGTCTCGGGGTCGAAGGGGTCCAGATCGCGGCCGATCTCGTCGAGCCCGTCGATGCGGACGGCACCGAGCGCGGCCAGCCGTTCGCGCAGGTGCTGCATCGGGTGGCTCCCCGGCGAGACACCGGTGGCCCAGATGTCGGACGCGGTGAGCTCGACGTCGGTCATGCCCGGCAGCGCGGGCGCGTCGAGCCCGACGGTGGTGCCGGGCAGCTGGCCGGGCCGCACCGCCGCCACCACCCCCGCCGCCCACAACGCCGAGCGCCGGTCCAGCCCCGATCCGTCCTTGGCTCCGAAGCAGCCGAACGCGCCTGCGGTGGCCAACGCCTCTGCCTGCGGCACGGTGAGCTGCACCCGGCGGGACAGGTCGGCGAGATCGCGGTAGTCGCCGCCGCCGTCACGCTCGGCGTCGATCTTCTCGGCGAGCTCGATGCCGATGCCCTTCACCTCGGCGAGCCCGAGCCGGATCGCGTGCCCGCCGGTGCTGAGCGGCGCGGGCTGCAGCACCGCCTCGGCACGGCCGAGGTTGACGTCCGGGCCGCGCACGAGCACGCCGTGGCGGCGGGCGTCGGCCACCAGCGACTGCGGCGAGTAGAAGCCCATCGGCTGCGCGTTGAGCAGCGCCGCGCAGAACGCGGCCGGGTGGTAGAGCTTGAACCAGGCGCTGTAGTAGACCAGCGACGCGAAGCTGATGGCGTGGCTCTCGGGGAAGCCGAAGTTGGCGAACGCCAGCATCTTCTGGAAGATCTGCTCGGCCAGCTCGTCGCCGATGCCGTTGGCCGCCATGCCGGTGAACAGCCGCCCCCGCAGCCGCTCCATCTTCTCCTCCGACCGCTTGGACCCCATCGCGCGACGCAGCTCGTCGGCATCGCTCGCGGAGAACCCGGCGACGTCGACGGCCACCTGCATCAGCTGCTCCTGGAACAGCGGCACGCCCAGCGTCTTGTCCAGCGCGTTCTTCAGCAGCGGGTGGTCGTGTTCCCACTCCTCCTGCCCGCGGCGGCGGCGGATGTAGGGGTGCACCGAGCCGCCCTGGATCGGGCCGGGGCGGATCAGCGCGACCTCGACGACGAGGTCGTAGAACGTTTCCGGGCGCAGCCGCGGGAGCGTGGCCATCTGGGCGCGGGACTCCACCTGGAACACCCCGACCGAGTCGGCCCGCTGCAACATCGCGTACACGCTCGGATCGTTGGGCTGCAGATCGTGCAGCTCGACGGTGCGCCCCTCGTGCTCCAGGACGAGGTCGATCATCAGGTGCAGCGCGGTGAGCATGCCCAGCCCGAGCAGGTCGAACTTGACGAGCCCGGCCGACGCGCAGTCGTCCTTGTCCCACTGCACGACCGTGCGGTTCTCCATCCGCGCCCACTCGACGGGCACCACCTCCGACACCGGCCGGTCGCAGATCACCATGCCCCCGGAGTGGATGCCGAGGTGGCGGGGGAAGCCGAGCAGCTGATCGGCCAGCTCGACGACCTGCGCCGGCATGCCGTCCGGGAGCGGGCCGTCGGCGAGGCCGTGCCAGCGCTCGATCCGCTTGCTCCACGCATCCTGCTGGCCGGGTGAGAACCCGAGCGCCTTGGCCATGTCGCGCACCGCCGAGCGCGGCCGGTAGGTGATGACGTTGGCGACCTGGGCGGCGCAGTCGCGGCCGTGGCTGCGGTAGACGTACTGGATGGCCTCCTCGCGGCGGCCGGACTCGATGTCGAGGTCGATGTCGGGGTAGCCCTCCCGGGCCGGGGACAGGAACCGTTCGAACAGCAGGCCGCACGCCACGGCGTCGACGTTGGTGATGCCCAGCGCGAAGCAGACCGCGGAGTTGGCGGCGGAGCCCCGGCCCTGGCAGAGGATGCCGGAGCGGCGGCAGAACTCGACGATGTCGTGCACGATCAGGAAGTAGCCGGGGAAGTCCTTCTCCTCGATGATCTTCAGCTCGTGCTGGATCATGTCGTGCGCCTCGGGGTTCTCGGCCTGGCTCCCGTAGCGCCGCATCACCCCCCGCATGGTGAGCTCGCGCAGCCAGGTGGCCTCGGTGCGTTCCGGTGGCACCTCGAACGGCGGCAGCCGCGGCGCCACCAGGTCGATCGAGAACGCGCACTCCACCCCGAACTGCGCGGCCCGCGCCACCGCGCCCGGGTAGCGCTCGTCGAACCGGGCCGCCATCTCCGCCCCGGAGCGCAGGTGCGCGGTGCCCGCTGGCGGCAACCAGCCGTCGGCGTCGTCGAGGCTGCGCCGGGACCGGACCGCCGACAGGGCGGTGGCCAGCGGGAACCGGGACGTGGTGGCGTAGTGCGCCGCCGTGGACGCCACCGTGGGCAGCCCGGCGTCGCGGGCGAGCTCGGCGAGCGCGTCGTTGCGTTCGGTGTCGGTGGGCAACCCGCCGTAGGTGAGCTCGACGGCCACGTGATCGGCGCCGAACCGCTCGACGAGCCCGCGCAGCGCCTTCGCCGCGCCCTCCCGCCCGCCGGTGCGCAGCGCCTGCTGCACCGCACCCTTGCGGCACCCGGTGAGCACCAGCACCCGGCCCGCGGTGTCGGCCACGATCTCGTCCAGCTCGTAGACCGGGCGCCCCTTCTCCTCACCGCGCAGCTGGGCGGCGCTGATCGTGCGACACAGCGCCCGGTAGCCGTCGGGATCGCGGGCGAGCAGCAGCAGGTGGCTGCCCCCGGGATCGGCGACGCCGTTCTGCGGCGCCGCGAGACCCAGGGACAGCTCGGAGCCGAAGACCGTGCGCACGCCCAGCTCCGCCGCCGCGTCGGCGAACCGCACCACCCCGTACATGCCGTCGTGGTCGGTGAGCGCGATGGCGTCGAGCCCGAGCCGGTAGGCCTGCTCGATCAGCTCCTCGGGGTGGCTCGCGCCGTCGAGGAAGCTGAAGTTGGAGTGGCAGTGCAGCTCGGCGAAGGGGACGCGGGGGCCGGTGACCTCGAGCTCGGGCGGCTCGTAGCGCTCCCGCTTGCGTGACCATGCCGGGCTGTCGCCGCCGTCGTGCTCGGGACCGCCACGCAGGCTCACCCCGTCGCGCGGGCGACCGGACAGCGCCGCCTCCAGCTCCGCCCACGAGACGTCCGGGTTGTTCCAGCCCACACCCATATTCGAACATGAGTTCGACATCGACTCAACCGCCGGACGATGGAGAACGGGTCACACCTTCGAGGTGGTCCGTACAGTTGCCGGGGTGACCGCAGCGTTGGGCAGGGGCGTGGCAACGGGAGCGCTCGCCGGCGCGATCGCCGGCCCGCTCTCCCTCGTCGCCTACGCCGTGCTCGGCGCGCTGCTGGCCCCGACCCCCCGGTTCGGCCTGCCCGCCCCCGACGTCGCCGCCGTGGCCAGGGGCGTCAACGGCGTGCTCAGCGCCCTCACCCTCACCGTCTTCCTCGGAGCGCTCGCAGGCGTGGTGCTCGGCGTGCTGGTGGGGCTCGTCATCGGCCTGCTCGGCCCGCGGCTCGGACGGCGTCCGCGGCTCACCGGCGCGGTGCTGAGCGGGGCGTCGGTACTGGTGCTGGGCGCCGCCTTCACCGCGCTGGGCATGGCCACCGACGCCGCGGTGTGGTTCACGATCCCGCCGCTGCCGGTGGCCGTGGCGGTGGGCGCCTGGCGGGGCCGGTACCTGGTGCACGGCCGCCCGGAGATCAGCCCAGCGGGCTGAGCAGGTGCTCGTCGAGCAACCGCAGCAGTGCCGCCTTCGGCTTCGCGCCGGTGCTGCGGGCCACGATCTCGCCGCGGGAGAAGAGCACGAGCGTGGGCATGGCGAGCACGCCCAGTGCGGCGGGGGTGCCGGGATCGGCATCCACGTCGAGCTGCGCGACCACGAGCCGGCCCGCCTGCTCCACGGCGATCTCCCGCAGCACCGGAGTGATCATGCGACAGGGTGGGCACCACTCGGCGGTGAAGTCCAGCAGCACGGGCAGCTCGGCGCGCAGCACCAGCTCCTCGTAGGTGGCATCGGTGACGGTGACGATCATGGGTGGGCCTCCGGGAAGAGCTCGCAACGCGGGACGGGCGGATCGAGCAGGCCGACGGCGAGCTCGGCCCGGACGGCCTGCAGCCGGGTGATCCAGCCGTCGACCTCGGCGAGCTTGCGCCGCTGCACCTCGCGCGAATCGGGGCAGCTCGCCCCGCTCGGGTGCCCGGCGCGCAGGCATTCGACGAAGGGGCGCGTCTCCTCGAGCGCGAACCCGAGCTCCGCGAGCGACCGGATCTCACCGACGATCGTGACGTCGTGCTCGTCGTACTCGCGGTAGCCGTTGGCCCGCCGCCCGGCCCGGATCAGGCCGAGCTCCTCGTAGTGGCGCAGCGTGCGGGTGCTCACCCCGGCCCGACTGCCCAGCTCCCCGATCCGCATGTCGCTGACGGTAAACCTTCACCCCGACGGCAACGCCAGCTCAACCTGCTCCGCGGCAGCACTCCGATCAGCCGATGTCCTGGCCGTCGGCCCTGCGGGACCAGGCCGCCCACGTCCGTTCGCCGTGCGGCATCGCGGCACGCAGCTCGGCGAGCTGGATCGGGTCCTCCACGAGCGACCGGCTGGAGCTCGAACGCCGCTCCGTCCGGATCCACCGCTCGTGCCACCAGCCGTCGTCCAGCGTCAGGCCCTCCCCGAAAGCGCCCGTGGCGAGCGCGTCGACGTAGTCGCCCAGCAGCTCGGCGCAGTCCTCGACCAACTCGTCACACGCATCGCAGCCACACGTCGGCAGGTAGAGGGTGTCGTCGTCGCGGCCCAGGCGCACGATCAACCCGGGAAAGGCCGTGAAGACCACCGTCAGCGTGGCAGCGGCGGGATCGCGCGGCACGAGCCGCACCACCGGAGCGGGCGCGGTGCTGTGCCGATCCGGCTCCAACGCCCGCTCCCGCGTGACGTCGTAGCGGAGCTCGAGCTCGTCGAGTGCCTCCCCCGCGATCGTGTGCAGCGCCGCGAACCGACCCGGGTCGGTGACCCGGCCGTATGCCTCTTCCGGAGGGGCCCCCGCCCACCTGCGATTCACCGTTTCATGATCCCCCGCGGACGCGGCGATGGCGAGGACGATTCGGAGCGGTTACCACTAGGGCGTGTCCTGTAAGGGTTCTGACCTGGTATCGGTGATCATGCTCGCGTGGTAGGGCGTGGCGA